>NC_021500.1:4409148-4724087 GCF_000410515.1 Enterobacter sp. R4-368
AAAAACAAAGATAACTATGTCAGCGTGCGAGGCGATCGCGATGACGGTGAAGTAACCACCTCGAAAAAAGGTAACCCGCCGGGCAGCGCGCCGCATAACGATGTGTGGACGGTAGGAGCCACCTACGATAACTACAATCTGGCAGGCATGAAGCTGACGGCGCTGGCCTATTATCAGCGCTATGAAGCGCTGTTCGGCGCGACCAACTCCTCGTCGTTCCAGGATCCGGCTATTGCTCCCCTCGGCACGTTGTACGATCAGAGCCGTGCGTATACCGATAAGTACGGCAGCAAAATCGCGCTCACCAAAGACGATCTCTGGGATGACCGCATTAAAGCGACGGTGGGTTTCGATACCCTGTTTGATAACTCGAAACAGGATTTATGGGCTACCGGGCGCACCTACGTTCCGGAAATTAACTACACCGATCTGTCTCCGTTCCTGCAACTGGAATACACGCCGGTTGAATCGGTGAAATTAAGCGGCGGTGTTCGCTATGAATATGCCCGGCTGAATATCGACAGTTATCAAACCGTGTGGGCCAACGACCGCGTGACGGTAGAAGGGGGCACGCCATCGTTCGACCAGACGCTGTATAACGCCGGTGTGGTCTGGACACCGGTTGAACCGTTAAGCCTGTTTGCCAGCTACAGCGAAGGGTTTACCGTGCCGGATGTCGGACGCGTGCTGCGCGGCATCGACACGCCGGGCATCAAACTGGATGACTACAACGGTCTGAAACCGATCGTCACCAAAAACAGCGAAATCGGTTTTCGCGTACAACACGCGCCGTTTGATTTCGAAGCCAGTTACTACCAGTCCACCTCGAAGCTCGGCAGCCGCGTTGAGCTGGTCAACGATGCGTTTGTCGCCCGTCGCGAAAAGACCGAGATTGACGGTGTGGAAGTGAGCGCCGGTTACAGCCCGAATGCCGATCACAAATTGACCTTGTCGTGGTCACACATGCGCGGCCGGTATGACAGCGATGACAACGGCAGCCTGGATGCGAAACTCGATGGCTTAAATATCGCCCCGGATCGCATCATCGCCAGCTGGTCGGCAAACTGGAATGCGCAACTGAGCACCTTCCTGCAAGCCAACTGGGCGCTCAGCAAGACATTCGACGATGCGGAAAAAGACTTTTCCGGTTATGCGCTGGTGGATGCGGCGGTCGGCTACAAGCTGCCGTACGGGCAGGTGAGCCTTGGGGTTTCTAACCTGCTGAATAAACAGTACATCACCTACTATTCGCAAAGCGCGTCTGTCGATCCGGATCGCTATTTCGCCGGTCGGGGTCGCACCGCGACGCTGGGCTACAGTCTCGATTTTTGAGTGTCACCGCCCCGGTTAGCGGGGCGGTTTGAGTGGATGATGAAAAACGAACTCGCTTTCTCTCTTTCGCGCCGACGCAGCTTACAGGCGCTACTGTTGTGCAGTGTCTCACCATTGCTGTTTGCCAAACCCGGCGTACCGCGCGCGGTTTCTCTGTTTCAGGGGGCCACCGACAGCCTGGCCGCGCTGGGCGTTACGCCCTGCGGCATTGTTGAATCCTGGGCGGAAAAACCGGTGTATCGCTATTTGCGCCCGCAGCTTTCCGGCGTGCCGCAACTGGGGCTGGAGACGCAGCCTGCGCTGGAAAAAATCGCGCTGCTGCAACCCGATATCATTTTCGCTTCCCGCTTTCGCCATCAGGATGTCGCGCCGCTGATGGCGAAAATCGCACCTGTTACGCTGCTCGACGATGTCTTTGAATTCAAAAAAACGCTGACGGTGGTGGCGCAAAAAATGGCCCTGACCAGCTCCGCCGCACAACTCCTTGAGCACTGGGATGCGCGTATCGCCACGCTGCGCAGCTTGCTGCAACAACGTTTTGCCGGGCAGCGTGCGCCGCAGGTGTCGGTAATTGAAGTGCGCCCCGATCACATTCGCAGCTATGTGGCGAACAGCTTTCCCGGCTCGGTGATGTCTGAAGTGGGATTTGCCTGGAATGTGCAGGCCATGCAGGCGCACAGCGCGTCGTTGCGCTTTTCCAGCATGGAAAATATCCCGCTGCTGGATGCCGATCTGTTTTTTATTTTGCTGCGGGCCAACAGCCCGGCCATCACGCGACAGTACCACGCCCTCACCGCGCACCCGCTGTGGCAGCAACTGCGCGCGGTGAAAACGCGGCAACTGTGGGAAGTGGATAGCGTGCCGTGGAGCTTATCCGGCGGCATTCTTGGCGCCAACCAGATCCTCCGTGATGTTGAACAGGCACTCAACCGGGGGCGCGTATGAGTGGGCGTTTTCTGCTCGGCGGCCTGCTACTGGTAATGCTGATGTTGCTCAGCATGATGACCGGCGCGCGGTTTTATTCACTCAGCCAACTGACGCAGGCGCTGCTGCATGCCGATCCCACCAGCGCGGTGGATATTATTATTCGCACCTCGCGCCTGCCGCGCACAGTGCTGGCTGTTGGCGTTGGTGCATTTCTCGCCGTGGCGGGGGCGTTGATGCAGGCCTTGACCCGCAATCCGCTGGCCTCGCCGGGGTTGTTTGGTGTCAATGCGGGCGCGGCGCTGTTAATTGTGCTGGCGGGCAGTTTTTTTGCCATCGGCGACCCGTGGATCACGCTGTTACTGGCGTTTAGCGGTGCCTGCGCCACCGGCACGCTGGTGTGGTTTACCAGTAAAGTCAGCAACGGGCAGCTTAATCCGCTGCGGCTGGTGCTGGCGGGTGTGGCGATCACTGCGCTGTGCAATGCCTTTACCCAGGCCATTCTTGTTATCGATCAGGAAAGTCTCGACACCATGTTGTTCTGGCTGGCCGGTAGCCTTGCGGGCAATGACGTACAGCTCGTCTACCCGATGCTGCTCCCCGGTGCGCTGCTGGTGGTTGCCGCCTGCTTTTTCGCCGGGCAGATGAACGTGCTCAACGCCGGAGAAGAGATTGCCCGTGGGCTGGGGCTGAACATTGCGCTGGTGCGTCTGCTGGCGAGCATGCTGGTAGTGGGGCTGGCGGGTTGCGCCGTGGCGCTGGCGGGAAATGTCGGTTTTGTCGGCCTGATGGTGCCGCATATGGCGCGCCAGTTATTTGGCAGCGACCTGCGCTATACGCTTCCGGCCTGCGCGCTGCTCGGCGCGTTACTGCTACTGGCCGCCGACATCGCCGCGCGGGTGGTTATTTTGCCCCAGGAGCTGCCGGTCGGGGTGATGACCGCACTGATGGGCGCGCCGTTTTTTATCCTGCTGGCGCAACGCAGGGGGAATCATGCCGGATAGTCAGCTTTTGCGCTGCGGGCCGTTTTCCCACCACTACTCCCGGCGTTTACTGCCGCGATTACTCGGCTGTACGGCGATGACTTTGCTGGTCGCACTGGTGGCACTGAACACTGGCGATGTGGCGATCTCGCTGGCGCAAACGCTTCGGCTGCTGGTGCAGCCGGATGCCAGCGCGCACAGCTTTATTCTGCACCAGTTGCGTCTGCCGCGCGTGGCGCTGGCGATGCTGGCAGGTGGCGGGCTGGGACTTGCCGGGTTGATCCTGCAAACGCTGGTGCGTAACCCGTTAGCTTCGCCGGATACGCTCGGCGTGACCGCCGGGGCGAGTGCCGGGGCGTTGTTGTGGCTCTCCTTTTTCAGCCTGCAATATGGCAGCGCGCCCTTGCCGTATGCGGCGATGGGCGGCGCGGCCTGCGCCGTCGGGCTGATCTTTCTGCTGTCGTGGCGCAGCGGTTTGACACCCTTGCGGCTGATCCTCACCGGCGTTGGCGTTTCAGCCCTGGCGGGCGCGGTAGTGACGCTGGTGCTGGTCTTCAGCCCGCTGACCACCACCTTTTCCGCCTGGATATGGTTGAGCGGCAGCGTGTATGCCGCTACATGGGACAAAGTGCTGCGCCTGCTGGCGGTGTATGTGTGGGCGTTGCCGGTGCTGCTGTTTCTGGCGCGCTATCTGAAAACCCTGCAACTGGACGACGCGCTGGCCACCGGCCTTGGCGTACGGGTGCAGCCGCTGCGGGTGCTGTTACTGCTAAGTTGTGTGGTGCTCTCCGGCGGGGCGATTGCGCAGGTGGGGGCGATGGCGTTTGTCGGGCTGATTGCGCCGCACCTGGCAAGGCTTGTGGTGCGCAATGGCTTTTTCGGCCAGGCGTATGTCACCGTCTGTAGCGCGGGCAGTATGGTGGTTATCGCTGACCTGTTCGCCAGAACGCTATTCCGGCCTGCTGATTTACCGGCAGGGATTTTTGTGGCGCTGGCCGGTACGCCGTTCTTTTTGTGGCTGCTGATTCGGCAGCGGACGTAATCTGATGGGGAAAATGTGTCTCTCTCAACGCAAAAACTGAGCGTCAGCTATCAACAGCGGCAGGTGATTAACGCGCTGGATTTAACCCTGCCTGGCGCGAAAGTCTCGGTGCTGATTGGCAGCAACGGCTGCGGCAAAAGCACGCTGCTTAAAGCCATGGCGCGCTTGCTGACGCCGCATTCCGGCACCGTTATTCTCGATGGCCTGGACATTCACGCCAGCAATACGGCGGAAATTGCCCGCAAGCTGGCCATTTTGCCGCAAACGCCTGTCGCGCCGGAAGGTATCACGGTGCGTCAGCTGGTGAGTCTGGGGCGTTTTCCGTATCAGAACTGGCTGCGCCAGTGGTCGCAAGAGGATGAGCAGCAGGTGAATGCCGCGCTGCGCCTGACCGCAACCGACGCATTGCAGCATCGCCCGGTGGATGCGTTATCCGGCGGGCAGCGCCAGCGCGTGTGGATTGCCATGACGCTGGCGCAGGCCACGGAGACACTCTTGCTGGATGAACCGACCACCTATCTCGATCTGGCGCACCAGATTGAGATCCTTGAACTGTTGCGCCAGCTCAACCGGCAGCAGGGCAAAACCATTGTGATGGTGCTGCACGATCTCAACCTCGCCTGCCGTTATGCCGATCACCTCGTCGCCATCCATGACGGGCGGGTTTATGCCGAGGGCGCGCCGCAGCAGATAATGACCGAAACGCTGGTCAACGAGGTGTTTAATCTGCGCTGTCGCATCATCGACGATCCTTTCTTCCACACACCGTTGTGCATTCCTTTTCCGGGAGCGTCCGATGCTGACGGTTGAAGAGCGTTCGTACCTGCAACACACTTTCCGTCTGCGTTCGCGCTCGCAAGCCGATGCGCGCAGCGTACCGGCACAGGCGCTACTGGATGCACAAAGCTGTCGCGCGCTGTTAGCGCGGGTGATGCCGCTGATTGGCGCGCCCGATCTGGCGATTGCCGCGTCGCTGCTCGCCAAACGGCTGGCATTCCTCGCGACCGGCAATGTGCTGTACGCAATGAGCGTGTTTGATAAAGGCTTGCCGTTAAGCCTTGACGCCAGCCGGGTGGAGTATGCGCACGACAACGGGCTGTGGAGCTCGTCGCTGCCGGTGGATGTTGACGTAACGCATTACCTTTCCGGCCAGCGCGACGCATGGCGCGAAACGGTGGTTGGCGCGTTGTTTCGCGACTATTTATCGCCGTTGTGGCAGAGCCTGGCGCGGGTAAGCGGCCTGCCGGAAGCTATTTTGTGGGAAAACACCGCCGTGCGTGTTTACTCGCTCTACCAGGGGCGAATGGAGGGGCTGAACGCGCAGCAGACGCAGCGCCAGCAGGCGGATTTCGCCTGGCTGCTGGACGCCGCCACACCCGATCTGTTTGCTGCGCCCTGGAATCCGCTCAGGCGCTTTCGTCGGCCTGCGCAAAAGAGCGCAGCGGGCAAGATGGTGCGTTTTCGCCGCACCTGCTGTTTTTATTACAAAGCCTCAACGCCAGTGGAATATTGCCACAACTGCCCGCTGTGCCGGGAGAAATAAATGACAGCGAGCGCGGCGGTGATTAAGGTAATGTCACCCTGCAACATAACAACGGTCGCGCCGTGAAACAGACATTTGCCCTCGATTTTTCCCAACGCGCAGTGATCCCCTACGCCCATGATTACCGGCACGGGGAGCATGAGCACTGGCACACTCACCCGTGCGATCAGCTGATCCACACCCTGAGTGGCGTGATCCGCGTGGAAACGCAGCAGGGCATGTGGATTGTGCCGCCAGGGCGTGGCGTGTGGATCCCAGCGCAGGTGTCTCATGCGCTGCGTATTGACGGGGAAGTGCAGGCGCGCGGCGTGTTTGTCGAACCGCTGGCGCGGGCTGATTTACCGGTGGTCTGCCAGGTGGTGCGGGTCAGCGATTTGCTGCGCGCGCTGATTCTTAATGCGCTGGAATTGCCACAGGCGTATCAGGCTGGCAGCCGTGCGGAGCGCATTTACGAACTGATTCTGGATGAAATCCGCCTGATGAATACGCTGCCGTTTTGCCTGCCGGAACCCACTTCCGCGCGGTTAAGGCAGCTTTGTGACGCGGTGCGGCGCGATCCGGCGGGTGAGTGGACGCTGGAAAACGCTGCCCGCCAGGTCAACATGAGCGGGCGCACCTTGTCGCGCCATTTCTACCAGCAGACCGGTTTACAGTTCAGCGAATGGTTACGGCGGGCGCGTTTGCTGGCCGCGTTAACCCGGCTGGCGCAGGGTGAGCCGGTCACGCAGGTGGCGCTGGAGTGCGGCTACGCCAACCCCAGCGCCTTCAGCGCCATGTTTCGCCGGGTAATGGGCGTGCCGCCCGGCGATTACTTTACTTCGTAATGAACGGCTGAGCGGCATTTAACACCGCCTGCAACGACGCACGGGTAATGTCGCTATCGATACTGACACCCCAGGCGCGCGCGCCGTGTTTATCCTCACAGCAGATATAGGCGACCGAGCGGCTGTCGCTGTGCTTGCCGAGTGTATGCTCGTGGTAGCTCTCAATGTTGATCTCCACCTGCAAGCTGCGGCACAGGGCGGTGATGGCGGCGGAAAGAAAGCCGTTGCCGCTGGCGTCGAGTTTAAGTTTTTTGTCGTGGCAAAGGATCTCCGCCTGTAACGTGGTGCGCTGCCCTGGCTGGTTGGTGCAGACATATTCAATCAGTTGCAGTGGCGGATGTTCCACCAGCCCGTAAGTCTGGCGAAACAGGTTCCAGATAGCCATTTGCGACATCTCTTTTCCGTTCGCATCCGCCGCGTTTTGCACATGCTGGCTGAATTCCTGCTGAAGTTTGCGCGGCAAATTCAGGCCGTGGTTCTGCTCCAGCAGCCATGCCGCACCGCTCTTGCCTGACTGGCTATTGACGCGGATAACCGCTTCATAACTACAGCCAATATCCGCCGGATCGAGCGGCAAATAGGGCACTTCCCAGAAGGCATTCGGGGTGTTTTGCCGCGCGGCAAAGCCTTTTTTGATCGCATCCTGGTGAGAGCCGGAAAAGGCCGTGAACACCAGTTCTCCGGCATAGGGATGACGCGGCGCTACCGGCAACTGGTTGCACTCTTCGACGATCTCAACCACCTTTTTCATCTGGCTAAAATCCAGCTCCGGCGCGATGCCCTGGGTATAAAGATTCAGCGCCAGCGTCACCAGGTCGGCATTGCCGGTACGCTCACCGTTGCCAAACAGGCAACCTTCCACGCGCTCCGCACCGGCGAGCAGCGCCAGTTCCGCACTGGCAATCCCGGTGCCGCGATCGTTATGGGTATGCACGCTGATGCACACCTGCTCGCGGCGCGAGAAGTGGCGGCAAAAATGCTCAATCTGGTCGGCATAGACATTTGGCGTGCTCACTTCCACCGTGGCGGGCAGGTTAACGATCATTGGTCGTGTCGCCCCCGGTTCCCAGACATCGGCCACCGCTTCGCAAATCGCCAGTGCAAACTCCGCTTCGGTAAAGCAGAAGGTTTCCGGCGAGTACTGGAAAACCCACTCGGTTTCTGGCGCGTTTTCACAAAGGGTACGAATTTGCCGCGCGGCGTTTACCGCCAGCGCGACGATCTCCTCGCGGCTCTGGCGAAAAACCTGCTCGCGGAATACCGGGGCGGTGGCGTTATACAGATGCACGGTGGCGCGCTTCGTGCCCTGCAGCGCGGCGAACGTGCGGGTAATCAAATCTTCCCGCGCCTGGGTTAACACCTGTATGGTCACATCGTCCGGAATACGGTGTTCCTCAATCAACTGGCGCACGAAATTGAAATCCGTTTGCGACGCGGACGGGAAAGCGACTTCAATCTCTTTAAAACCGCAGTCCAGCAGCAATTCCCAGAATTTCAGTTTCCGCGCGGCGTCCATGGGCTCGGCGAGCGCCTGGTTGCCGTCGCGCAAATCGGTCGAGAGCCAGCGCGGAGCGCGGGTCAGCGTGTTATCCGGCCAGCGGCGATCGCGCAGCGTTACAGGCATGTGGCGTTGATATTTTTCAGCAGGGGTCATTAACATTTTTCGGGTCTCCGCAGGGTGTGGTGTCAGTTTCCACGCCGCGACTATTCGTCGCCCCCGCGTAACGGACAACCTGTTGCGTAAAAGTGACAACCTGAGCGAAAAGCCGTGCGGCAGTAAGAATCCGGATGAAAAACGCCATACACGCGGCAGGGTTTCTATACTTGGCTGCGGAGGTACGAAATGAAAAAAATGCTGTATTCATTATTCGCAAGCCCGGACCGATTGTTACAGGTGATGAGTCACAACGACATTCAGGATGCCATTGAAGATGGCGAACGCATTGTGGTTGATGCCGATGGCAATACCTCGGTGAATATTCATTGCCAGCGCGTGCAGGAAGATTTCAAACGCCACGTCGACACGTTGAAGAGGGCGTAGCATGGGAACCGCTATCTTTATGGTGTTAATGGTTTGTGGCTACTGGTATACCTCGCACGATCTCTCCACCCGTTTTAAATTCAAACGCAGCTTCGGCTGGGATGTTTACTTCCTCGTGGCGCTGTATGGCTGCGTCTTCGTGTTACAGGGGATTCTGGCGACGGGGCTACTGTGGCTGTGTCTGTTGATCACCTCTACGGTGATGAACGCGTGGCCAGCGGTGTTTGGCCCGGAGCAGCACCACCTGCATATGAGCTTTATGAACTGGAGCTTTTTAGGCATCCAGGCGCCGGTGGTGATTATGCTCGCGTTTGCAGTGCTGTTTTGCCTGTGGCGCTCGAACTGGTCCGGTAGCGCCAGGCTCGACAGCAACGGTCGGCGCGAGTTGTATAAACACCTCTCGCGCGCTAACGGCGTGGAAGGGCTGATTTATCAGTGTATGGAGAAGGGCGATCTGGCGTGGATCACCCTCAAGTCACAACGCATTTACATTGGCATGATCCACACGGCCACCTTTGATAGCGGCGATGCGAACAACATTGTGTTGATCCCCATGCTTAGCGGCTATCGCGATGAAAACACCCTCGATCTGCACGTCGAGCATAACTACAGCGCCTGGTATGACGAGCATGGTATCGACCTTGCTTCAGAACCACGCTCGGCGCTCGATTTTCGCAAAGTACTGCTGCTTTCGCAGGTGGAAAGTTTGTCGCTGTTCGACCCGGCACAGGTGATGGCGATGGGCATCAACCGCGTAACGCCCCAGCATTGATCACTCCGGCTGGCCGGGTCAGCACATTGCTACCCGGCAGAACATTCAGCTAATCAATCGCTTATTTTTGTTTGTGAAAATATGCAACGAGATATGTCCGAAATGATAAAGATTTATCTTAAGGTGACGATAACCTTATTGTTACGGCGCATTTACATAATTCTGCGATAGCGACAGTTCAGACCTGTTGATCTGCAAGGGATGTAACGTTGCTCTGCAAAGAGCAGCTTGCGAGTAAACACCCCATTACTCTTCTTGCCATCACAGGAATGATGCTCATGACATCATCGTTTTGCCGTTCTTCAGCTCAGCACCAGGGCAGTAATACGCCACCGGTTTTTACAAAACGTTTTATCGCGCTGTTTGTCAGTGCCCTTTGCGCCGCACCGGCGCTGGCGGGCGAGTTGCCCACCGGTGCGAATGTCGCGGCGGGGCAGGTCTCCATTGGGCAAAATGGTTCCGCCGTCACGGTGAACCAGCACTCCGGCACGGCGATCGTTAACTGGAACAGTTTCTCCGTCGGCAAGGGCAATTCGGTCGATTTCGTTCAGCCGAGCAGCTCTTCCGCCATTCTTAACCGCGTCACAGGCACAACAAAATCCACCATCGCCGGTT
This sequence comes from Enterobacter sp. R4-368, assembly GCF_000410515.1. Classification (NCBI taxonomy): domain Bacteria; kingdom Pseudomonadati; phylum Pseudomonadota; class Gammaproteobacteria; order Enterobacterales; family Enterobacteriaceae; genus Enterobacter; species Enterobacter sp. R4-368. Next base: position 4,419,225 of record NC_021500.1, read on the forward strand.
CGATAACGGCTAATGGTCAGGTCTACCTGGTGAACCCGAACGGTATCGCCATTACACCGGGTGGCACGGTGAAAACCGGCGGCGGCTTTGTTGCCTCGACGCTGGACATCAAAGATGAAGACTTCCTCAAAGGGAAGCGCGTCTTCACCGGCAACGGTTCATCGGCTGAAGTGAGCAACGCAGGCGTGATAAGCGTTGGTCGCGGCGGCTATGCCGCATTGATTGGCGGCAACGTCAAAAACGACGGCTTAATCAACGTCCCGGTCGGCAAAGTGGGGCTTGGCGCGGGCGAATCTGCCACCCTGGATCTCTCCGGCGATGGCTTCCTGCAGGTCGCTGTACCGGGTAATTCCGGCATGAAAGAGGCGCTGATCCAAAATAGCGGCACGGTGTCGGCACAGGGCGGCTCGGTGGTGATGACAGCCGCCACGGCGCGCAATGCGGCGCGTAACGCCATCAACCTGAGCGGCGTGGTCGAAGCCGACAGCGTCAGCGGCCAGAACGGCTCCATCGTCATTGGCGGCGGTGAAGGCGGCAATGTGGTGCTTTCCGGCACGCTGAGCGCGAAATCGGGCGACGGCGCAGGCGGGAAAATCACTGTCACCGGCGATAACATTACACTGGCGGGGGCGAAAGTGGACGCTTCCGGCAAAACCGGCGGCGGTAACATTAACATTGGCGGCGAGCGTCAGGGCAAAGGCAGCACGCAACGCGCCACGGATACACACATTGACAGCGCCAGCCGTATCACCGCTGATGCGACAGCCCAGGGCAATGGCGGCGATGTGGTGGTGTGGTCGGATAACCAGACAACCTTCAGCGGTAAAATCAGCGCACGCGGCGCGGGCACCGGTAAAGGTGGCGAAGCGGAAGTCTCCGGCAAAGCCAAACTGGCTTATAGCGGCAGCACCGATCTCTCTGCGCAAAGCGGCAAATTCGGCAATCTGCTGCTGGATCCGCATAACGTGGTCATCTCCTCGGCGGCGGATAGTGGCTCCGGTTTTAGCGCCAGCGCGGACGATAGTGTTATTAACGTAACCACGTTACAAAACGCGCTCTCGACCGCCAACGTCACGGTTTCCACCGGCTCGACCGGCAGCCAGAATGGCGACATCACGCTTGCCACGAACCTTGGCTGGACGACCGACACCACCTTAACGCTGGCGGCGGCTGGCAACATCATTCTTAACGGTAATATCTCGGCGACCGGAGCGAATGCGGGCCTGGCGCTGAACTATGGCATCGGCAAAGATTACACGCTGCTCTCCGGCAAACAGATAACAATACCTGGCGCGAATGCCTCATTGACCATTGGTGGGCAGAATTACACGTTGATCCGCACGATGGCGGATCTCGATGCCATTGACAGCACCGGGCTTGGCGGCAAATACGCGCTGGCGCAAAACATTCTTGCTATTGGCAACACATATACCTCTTCACTGGTTGGCGTCTCGTCCAGTGCGCCGTTTAGCGGCATCTTCACGGGGCTTGGGCACACCATCTCCAGCCTGACCATTAACAGTGCGGATACCTATGTTGGCTTGTTTGGCTATAACACCGGCACCATCCGCAATATGGGGCTGAACTCGGCGCAGCTCACCGCGTCTTCGACATCGCCGTTCTACGCCGGACTGCTGGCAGCCTACAACACCGGCACTATCGCCTATTCTACGGTGCTTGGCTCATTGACCCGCTCGTCCGATGCCACAGCCTACATGGGCGGGCTGGTGGGTAACAACGCCGGGCAGATCTCCTACAGCCGTTCCGGGGCGTCAATTAGCGCGACGAACAGCTCTAACTGGTCTTACTGGGGCGGTCTGGTCGGGCAGAACAGCAAAAACATTACGCAAAGTTATTTCGACGGCTCCCTGAATCTCTCCGGCACCAGCGGCAACGGCTTGCAGTATGTCGGCGGTCTGACCGGCTACAACATGGCGGGCGGCACGATTAGCGCAAGCTACGTTTCCGGTAGCGTTACCGGCAGCGGGATGGGCGGTGCGATTGGTTATGTCGGCGGGCTGACCGGTAATAACGCCGGGAGTATCAACAACGTCTACTCCTCCGGCGTGATTAACGCCGGTTTGAACGCGCAGGCAGGCGGACTGGCAGGCAGTAACACCGGAACGATCAGCAATAGCATTGCAACCAATACCATCAACGTGACCTCCACACCCAGCGCGATTGGCGGGGTGGTGGGTTCCAAAAGCGGTAGCGGAACGCAGAGTAACCTCTACTGGAATAGCGATAACGTCGCGGCAGGCATTGGGCGCGGTGCCAACGGTACGGAAGCGATCACCGGTTTAACCACCGCGCAAATGAACAACAGCGCGAATTTTATCGGGCTGGATAATAAAGTCTGGGCACCGGCCACCGGTTCCGCTACACCGGCGCTGTTCGGCGTGTCCGGTATTGTTGGCGTGGCGCAAACTGCTATCTACGGTACGAACCCGATTACAACTTACTACGGTGCCGGGTTCTGGAACGCTATCAGCGGCAGTCTGACAAACGGGCTTAAGAGCACCGATAACGTCGGCAGCTATGCACTGGACACTACCGGTGTCAGCGCGCTTAAACCCAACGGGCAGCCAGCCAGCATTGTGGGCGTTGGCGCCACGGTGACGCCAGCTACGCTGACCGTTAACGTGGCTAACGCCAGCAAAGTGTATGGTCAGTTCCCGGGAAGTGTGAATTACTCCGCGCAAGGCCTGGTCAATGGCGATTCCGTGAACGGCTTGACCTATACCAGCCTGGGCTTTGCCACCACGGCTAACGTTGGCAGCTACAGCATTGTGGGCAGCAACGTGACAGGCACCGGGCTTGGTAACTACAACGTTGTCTATCGCAACGGCAACCTGACCGTCACACCCGCGACGCTGACCATCACCGCCGCGAACGCCAGCAAGGTTTATGGCGATGCGGCGAACCTAAGTGGCTACAGCATTGTGGGCTTGTTAAACGGCGATACGGTAACGAATGTCGCCCTTAACAGCGCAGGGGCCGCCATCACCGCAGGCGTGGGCAGTTATGCCATCAACGCCAGCAATGCGAACGGCAGCGGCTTGTCGAATTACACCATCAGCTACGGTGCAGGCTCGCTGAACGTGACGCCAGCACAACTGGTGATTAACGCCGGCAACGCCAGCAAAACCTACGGCGACCTTATCAGCCTGAGCGATTACAGCGTGCTCGGCCTGCTCAATGGCGACACGGTGACCGGCGTGGCGCTGAGCAGCGCAGGTGCAGCGGCGACGGCTAATGTTGGCAGTTACGGCATCAATGGTAGCGGTGCAACCGGCAGCGGTTTGTCCAACTACGTTATTAGCTACAACGGCACGCTGAACGTGACACCTGCTGCGCTGACCATCACCGCGAATAGTGGCAGCAAAACGGTCGGTAGTACTGCGCAACTGGGCTATAGCGCCAGCGGCCTGCTGAACAGCGATGCGATCGCGCACGTGGATGTCACCAGTGACGGCGCAGACAGCACCGCCATTGCGGGCAGTTACGCGGTGATTGCCGCCAATGCCACCGGTAACGGGCTGGGTAATTACACCATCAACTATATCGACGGTACGCTTGTGGTAAATGACCAGCCGGGCACGCCAACCCCAACTCCGACATCAACACCGGTAGCGACGCCGTTAGCCGCCACCATTGGCAACCGTGTCTTTGCGCAGGATGTGACGCGTCAGTTAACCGGTAACACGATGCTGGTGACCCATGATGCCAGCAGCGCTGGTAGCGCGGATAACGCGGTTATCGCCACGGCGGATCCTCGCCTGGCGGGTGCGGTTTGTTCCATGGGCGCCGATTTAGCCCTTTCCTGCTCCGGCAAGTAAAAATAAGAGATAACTCATGCGTTTATTTTCACACTCTTCACTTTTAGCACCGACATTGCTGAGCCTGAGTATCGCCGCGAGCTTACACGCAGGAACCACGATGGCGGCTCCCAGCGCCGGCCAACTGGTGCAACCCTCTTATGCGCCGGTTCAGCAGCACACTGGCGGCGGCATTACGCTGCCTGCCACCACCGGGCTTACTGCGCCGAACGGCGCGGAAAAACTGTTTGTCACACCAGCCGGTCTGCTGGTTGAAGGCGGTTTTCCGCAGTTAGCGAGCGAAACGGCGCGCATTGAATCGCGCGTCAAAGGTCGCCGCGTCTCTGCCGCGAATTTGTTTGCCGCCGCGCAGGAACTGGAAACCGCCTACATCAAAGCGGGTTACTTGCTGGCGCGCGTCAGCCTGCCGCCGCAACAAATCAAAGATGGTGCGCCGCTGCGCGTGGTGGTAACCGACGGTTACGTGGAAAAAGTGGATGCCTCTGCGCTGCCGGACACCGCGCGCCGCCGGGTGGAAAGCCTGTTGCAACCGCTGGTGGGCGAGAAACATTTAACCCGTAAAGCGCTCGAGCGGCGTTTGCTGCTGGCGGGTGACACGCCGGGCGTGATGTTGAAATCGACCCTCAAACCGGGCAGCAAACCGGGCTCAACGGTGCTGATTGTTGATGGCCGCTACGATCCGCTTGCCGGGCTGGTCACCTTTGATAACGGCCTTTCTGACGAACTGGGTAAATACTCACTCGGGCTTGGCGGGCAGCTTAATAACCTGACGGGTTTTGGCGAGCAGGTATACGCGCGCCTGAACGGTTACCCGCGCGGCGATAACCCGTTTACGGATACGCAGCCGCGTAACCGCCAGTGGGCGCTCGGCGTGGTTGTACCGCTTGGCACAGATGGTTTGTGGATGAACGTCGAAGGGGTGGACAGCCGCACCAAACCGAAAACCGACAGCGGGCTGACCTCGCGCGATCATTTCCAGCGCCTGTCGACACGCCTGGGTTACCACTGGGTGCGTGCGCGTGATTTTAACACCTCGACTTTGCTGTCGCTGGATGTGCAAAACGAAACGCAGCACTTGCAGTTCAATAACACCGACGTGCCGTTTACCGAGGATCGTCTGCGCATTGTACGCGTGGCGCAGTCGATGGATTACACCACCGATTTTGACGCGCGTTTCGCCTCCAGCCTGACAGCCTCTTTTGGTATCGACGGCCTGGGCGCACGCCACGGCACCATCGATCTGCCGATGAGCCGAAACGGTGCCGATCCCGATTTCCAGAAACTGGAGCTGACCATGAACTACAGGCAGCCGCTGGTGGATGGCAAAGTACAACTCTCCCTTTCTGGCCTGGCGCAGACCTCGTTTGACCAGGCCCTGCCGTCCTCTGAGCAGGCTTCACTTGGCGGCAGCAGCTGGCTGTCGGCGTTTGATTCCGGCACAGTCAGCGGAGATAGCGCCCTGGCCGCGCGTGCTGAAGTTGGCTTACCGCAGCCGCTGGGTGCGTTCTCCTGGGCACCCGACTTTGGCAGCGCGGTAATGCCATACGTCTTCGGTTCGCTGGGTTCGGTAAGCCAGGCAAAACCGACGGCGCTGGAGAAAAAAGAGGTGCACGGTAGCGCGTATGGTGCCGGTTTGCGCCTGAGCGCCAGCCAGGCCGCGAGCCCGAACAGCGCCTTGCTAACGCTGGAGTACGCGCGCGGCAATCAAAGCGGCGAATCGCAGGACAACCGCTTTAACCTCAGCCTGCTGACCTTCTTCTAAGCCTCGCACTTTCCCGTGCACCATCCGGTGTGCGGGTTTCTATCCCTCCGCTAAACATATGCGCGATCCCGCTCAAGGGATAGCCGTTGCTTTATCCCGTTGTCGGGCACATGATGTTTTGCCATAACAAACGTCCGGAATGTATGTCTGCTCAGCATAAGGAGCCTGCAATGAACGACATCTTTCTCTCCCTCAGCGTTGGGATGCTGGTGCTAATGGCGATTGCTATTCCGCTGGCGCGACAACGTATTAAACCCAATCGTTTTTACGGTGTGCGCACCGCGCTAACCTTGCGGGATGACACGGCCTGGTATCGGGCAAACCGCCTTTTTGGCAAAGTGATGCTGCTCTGCGGTGTGGGTTTTTTTCTGCTTTCGGCGCTGCTTGGTAACTGGCGTGAAAACGCGGGTAACGCAATGATCAGCATCATGCTGTTTTTGTTGGCGGTATCTGTGCCGGTGGTTTGCGCGCTGGTCAACGAATCGCGGGAAAAAAGAGGATCATAATGCGCGAGGGCATTAAAACCTTTGGTGCGCGTTTTGCTGGCCGCGTGAATGCAGAGAAACTGCGCTTTGCCATTGAATATGTCGATTTCGGTGAAAGCGGCTTAGCATTTGAAACAATCTGCGATTATATCGTCGAAGAAGACGCGCCCATCAGCGAAGAGGAGTACCGCCTTGCCGTAGAGATTTTTAACGACTACGGCGGTAAATGGGGTGTTTTCAGTATTGAACATATGAAAGCGCTGATTGTTAAAGAAGGCGGTTCCGCTTTGTGATATTTGCGCCGAAAAAACTGAAAATGCATCCATAAGGAGAGGTGAAATTGCCAACACGTTGTGAAATTGCGCTGGCGAAGGTGGTCGCCGATTTGGCTATTTTCCTTGAGTTCACCGATGAAAACCAACTGGATCAGGACGCCGCCATCAACGCGCTGGAGCAGGTTGCCGCTGAACTGCAAACATTAAACGCAGATGATAAACATCACCTGACGGCGATATTTATTGAGTTATCGCGGTACTATCCAGCCGATAAAACCGCGTTTATGAGCCATTTACCGGAAGCGTTAGGCTTACTGTAGAAGCCGGGAAGATCACCACCAGATTTATTTCCTGCGACAGCAAAAATACTCCGGCATAAAGGCGCCTGGCGGCTTATTTTATATAGGTCGCCTTTAATAACTGCTCGCGATCAGTGTTTTGATTAATAATGCATTGCGTCTGTAAATCATCCTGACTTGCCGCCCACTCGCCAACTAATAACGCTGACGCTGCACAGAACTCATTTCGTGATGCGATCCAAAGCTGTTGAGATTTATTAAATCTCTCCCAAAACAGATCTTTTATCTCACTGCCTTCAGGATCATTAAGGTGATAGGGCGTATCGTAATCGTTGTTTATCCGTGTTTTTATCTTAGTGATTGTTTCTTGTAGTGATTTTTCTGATTTATTTTTTAAGTCCTCTTTGCATTGTGTCTGGTTTTTTTCATCACCATAGGCAGGCAGTGTAAGGCATTGCTGGATAGCTTTGCCTGAATCAAGCGTGATGGCACCCGCACTGAAAATTGATAGCGATACGATGACAAGTGCAATTTTTATGATTTGCATGGCAGAAGGCTAATCCTTTTTCTGTTCGCTTCAAAGGGTATATAAAAACCACGCTTACGAATTAACTCAACGATTTTTTTATCGTTTTAGCTACGCAAACCGCCAGGGTTTTTATGGCCCAGCGCCCCGCAATACCATGTCAAAGTAGGCCTGTGTGATTTTCTGTTTGTGTTGCGTTGCAAAGCAGAGTCTGGCACTGCTGCTAAGCAGTTTCAGGGGGAATGCATCGAAAGTAAATATTTGGGGGATTTATCGAGGAAGGCCGGAGAGAGGTAAGATTGTCAGACAAGTGCGTAGGGGGCACTTGCCTGACAATGATGGGTTACAGCTTAAAGGCGTTTACATCGTTAAGCAGTTTACCGGCCTGGTGGCTGAGTGAGTTCGCGGCGGTGGCCATCTCTTCAACCATGGCGGCATTCTGCTGCAGGTTGCCCTCCATCTGGCTGACCGCCACGTTAACCTGCTCAATACCGTGGCTCTGCTCGGTTGAAGAGTTATTCACCTGGTTAATCAGTACCGTGGTTTCATCAACCGCGCCCAGCGCCTCGTTCATCCGCGTGGTCACGTTGGCCGCATAGCTGACGCCCTGACCGACATTCTTGATGGCTTCATCGATTAAACCACGAATATCGCGTGCCGCCACCGAGGAACGCTGCGAGAGCGATCGCACTTCGCCGGCCACCACCGCAAAGCCTTTGCCCTGCTCACCGGCACGGGCGGCTTCCACCGCTGCGTTGAGCGCGAGGATGTTCGTCTGGAAGGCGATGCCGTCGATAATATCGGTGATTTCAGAGATTTTGGCCGAAGAGGCGGAAATATCGTCGATGGATTTTTGCAGGGAACTCAGCTCACGATGGCTTTCATTCACCATCGACTGTACGCGACCAATAAAGGCATTCGCCTCCTGGGCGTTATCCATATTGTGGCGCACCGTGGCTGACAATTCGTTCATGCTGGCGGCGGTTTGCTCCAGCGACGAGGCCTGCGATTCGGTGCGGGATGACAGGTCATCATTGCTTTTGGCGATCTCGCTCGCCGCGACATCCACTTCATTGCTGGCATCTTTTACGCTGCTCAACACTTCGCGGATTTTCTCCATCAGGTTATTAAAACTGCTGGCAGTTGCACCCAGTTCATCTTTTTTATGCAGATCAACTTTAAGCGTCAGATCCAGCGTGCTGCTGATGGTTTCCATACTTTTTTGCAGGCTTTTTAAACCCTTGTTTAAATAGCTCAGAATTGACGAAGCAAATACGGCAATTAACGCCAGCAAAAAGATAATGGTTCCCACTAATAGCCAAAAAGTATTGATATATTGTGCATGGTTATTTTCGGCGTATTTAGCAGCAATATTATAATTATGAATCAGCATATCTTTAATATTTGCGCTCAGAGCAACAGAGGCATTGGCAGTTATACCGCCATCAGAAACCATTTTTCGAGCCGCTTCAACACCTTCGCTGTGATAAACACCAACCATGGATTCTGCTTTTTGCAAATAGTCATCAAAGGAATCTTGCGTCTTTTTTAATTGCTGTGCATCAATGTCGTCACTAATAAGCTTTTCACGATAATATTTAAATATCTCGTTGGTTTTATTTAGCTCATCTTTCGCTTGCGCCATATGTTTGGTAAACACTGCCTCATCGGTGACCAACAGTGACATCAGGATTTGTCGACGCGCCTCTTCGCGGTGCTGGAGCGCCTCGCTGAGCTTACTGATACTCGGTAAGCTATTTTCAACAACGTAATCGAAACGTGATTGCGCATTATCTAGTGCCCGGATGCTAAGACCACCGAGCACAATCATGGCAACAAATGTTATAGCAAACACGACTAATAATTTCTTAATAATGGTCATAACAGCCTCAGGTACTTTCCATATCCAGGGGAACACTATTTTTATCGGCGACTAAAGTGAAACCTTCATAGCGAAATGAATAAAAAGAGAGGTGAGTTTTACTTTTTCATTAGCTTGGTAAGTGTTCGGGAAAATAACCTTTAAATACAAGCGCTAAATTTTTAATGAAATGGCTAAAAGTATTATCTATATAATATATTCAAAGCGTGTTGTTATTGAGTGAATAATATATTCTGTATTTTTACCACTATTTAACGCGAGAGTTTAGTAAAACTGAAATAATGTGTAGCACAAGAAAAAGTTTATCAACGGAATTATTAGAAAAGGATATTTATGAGTGAATATTTTTCTCGGCCTGGCTGGGTAAGGCAGCCTGTAACGTCAATAACGCGTCGACTGCCTGCGTTGTACTTGAGGCGCTGATATGCTGGTGAACCTAGCTCAGATCGTGGAGATCTTTTTCCAGCAGCGGCGTGAACGCCATTTCAGAAAAGACGACTTCCAGACCGCTGCGTTCCGGTGTGCAGCACATCATGCCAACCGCGCAACGCGAGTGGGGAAAATGGCACAGCCGCAGCAGCGGCCAGATGTGACCATCGGTGGAGTATTGCAGCCGTAGCGCGTCGCCTTTGCGGCTCAGGCGCAGCCAGAAATTGCCCGCGTCGCCGGGGAAAATACCGGTCGCCCAGTCTGAATAACCCTGCGTCAGCACGCTGCCGATGGCGGGCGCGCCATCGTTAAACTCAATCCCGGCTTTTAGCCAGTTCTGTTCGTCGGCGACCAACAACACGCCCGCCTGGTCATACAGCTCGGAAAAACGCGCCTGAATCCGTACCTGAAAGGTGAAATCACCCGTCACATCGCGCACAAAACCGTGGCCGCTGAAGCGCTCAAACCCGTACCAGGTTTTGCGCCAGAAATCGGTGCTGCCATCCGTGACCACTTCCATTTTGCCCTGCGTTTCACGCCACTGCTGCGGTTCGTTAATCCAGTAAAAATCACCCGTCATGTTTCGCTCCTTTATCTGTGCTGGCGGCTTAAAGAGTGTCGCCGGTGGCGTGGGAGATTGCCAGTGCGGGGCGTGGTCTATTACGCAGGGATCACAAATGTTTGGCGACAAAAAGACGCGGCGGGGGGTCATGAGGTAGCGTTAACAGGTAGCAAGTGTTGCGATGCTAAAGAGACAGGAAGAAGCCGTTTCGAAAGTGTGAAAAGGAGTGTGGCAAATGACAACTGTCTATGCGCAAGAGTACCGACACGTTATCACGGCGCTTAAAAAAGCTCGCAAAACACGGGGGATCACGCAGGCGCAACTTGCCGAAGCGCCTGGTCGCCCACAATCCTTTATCGCCAAAATCGAGCAAGGTGAGAGAAGGCTGGATGTGGTGGAATTTGTCCACCTGGCAAGACTGGTAGGGCTGGAGCCAGAGGAGATAGTGAAGGGTATAGGGTAATTCGCTATGGCTGGAGAGCGTTCACTCTTCAAACAGGCGCTCAATAGATTTTGTCGGATAGAACAGCGAATGCTGATTACCATCGGCTAACGGAATGAAGCCCAGTTTTTCATAAAAATTTTTGGCACTGTCCGTGAGAGCCTCGACAAATAATCCATGGACACCGACAGCAAGTGAGGCGTTGTAAACCACGTGCATGGCATGTGCGACCAGCATTTCTCCCCAGCCGTTTCCCTGGAGTGATTTATCGATAGCCAGACGACCCAACATCACGCACGGAACAGTGCGGTAAGGCACTTTTTTTTGCTGCGTTTTGGTTGGCAGTTGCTCTTTCTCGAAACTCCCGCCCGACAATGTGTAATAACCAAAAACGCGCGGCCTGGAAGCTGTTGTTTGCAGGATATAGGCGCGTAAAATTTTTCCGTCATGCTGGCGCTTGAGATGCTGGGTTAAAAAGGTATTGAGCGAGATCTCACCACAATCAAAACCACCCGTTTCATACTCTGTCTCTCCTGAGAACATCTCAATGGTCAGCTTGTCCACGATTCACTCCCTGTTTTGCAGACGTTTTGCGGCGCGTTTAAGCTTGTCGTTCGGTGCGGGTGGGTTTTCGATAGCGTCCATCACCCGGTTCCATGACGCTTCATTCAGAACCAGACGGCGATGCTGTTCAATGACTTCTGCGGCGCGTTCCGAGGCGCTGCTCACCAAAAATTGGGTGATCGTCTGGTTGGTCATTGCCGCCGCTTCTTCGATCATTTTTTTATCCTCGTCGGTCAATCGCAGATCGATGCGCTGCTTTTTCAGTGCGGGCATAGCGTTACTCTCCCCGGCAGCCTGCTTTATGCAGATCTACCAATAATCTTGTCAGTTTATGTACGGATTAAATCCGTACATAAAGATAAGATTGGACAGCGCGAATTGCAACGCAAAATGGGGGCTTATCGCAAGGCGTGGAAAATGAAAAACCGAGCAGGCTCCCAAAAGAGCTAACGGGAGCCTTGTGGGGTTAGATCAGATACTCTTCTGCGTGGATTTTCCGTTCAGTGATTTGATGAAGCTCCATCAGCGCAGGAAGAAGCGTAGCAGTGGTTTTTAATCCGTGACCTAACTGGCAGAGACTTTCGCGGGAAAACTCCAGCACGTCGCTGTCGGCGAAGGAGACGAAGGTTTTGCCCAAAAAGTGCAGACCGTGGCAAAGCCCGGCGATGTGATCTTCACAACCGTTTGCCAGTTGCAGCATCTCTTCTTCGCTCAGGTTTGAGGTGTCCAGTTTGCGAAAAATATCGCTCATTTCAGAAGAGAGAATATCGGTGTCAGGCAGCATAGCGCACCTCCGGCAAAGCGGAGAAACGAACAGCAGAAAGACAAACAAAAGCGTTAATTGAGAAGGGGTTGGGCTTTGAATACCCATGCGTGATACCATTGGCAACAGCCATACATTACCTCCAGTAATGATGTGGTTAGACGCCTCGACAGTGTTCCCGCACTTCGGGGCGTTGCTTTAGAAATTCACTACGTTGGTGTACATTGAACACCAGCATTTAAAATATACAGGAGTGACAACCAATGTCAACCAAAGAAAACCAAAAAGAAAGATACGTGGTGCAACTCCGTCTGGATGCTGATTTGTCAGAGAGGCTGGCAATTGCGATGAAAGAAGACGGCGATGACAACAAAGCCGGGTGGATCAAGCGGCTACTGCGTAGGGAATTGGATAAACGGAAAATTTCTTCTAAATAAAATCAAGAGAAATAAAAAGGAACATCCGGTGCAATATATAACTCGCATTATTTAGGGGTATTTGAAGCAAGAACCTCAATCTAATGAGGTTCTTGTTCTTTATCTGATTGGTTAGATATTTTGGTTTGGCCGACTTTCAAGAAGTTGTAATCTATATTTTAAAGCGTGATGAGTTCGAAATTCTCTTTCGATGTTTAGTTTCAATTCGGGCGTGCTGCATACATATTCCCACCGCCCCTGTTTTTTCTGTCCAATGATTGAATTATTGAAAAGAAAATAAAGATGTTCTTGTGCCTTTGAGGGGGAGTTACAAGAGAAAATTGAGCTATGCTTATTAACAAAATCGTCGTAGGTAAATGACTCTACTTGAATAAGTTGTAATACGCTGAGAAGATCGTCTATCTCAGGGAATTGATTTGACCACTCATCAATCAACTCATTATATACACTTGCAGAAGCGTCATGATCAGCATCATACAATTCAGGTGTGGTATATAGTCCACTACTATTAGTACGATGGTTTTCTCTTACTTTGTTTAAATAAACTATTACATCTCTTGGTCTAAAAAAGGAGCGTCTTGTGACATATTTGAATACCGGCGTTCCTTGTCTGACAAACTTAGCTTCAAATAAGCATGAGGTTTTTTGACCTGAGCTTTCTCCTAAATCAAAATTTTTAGGTGCATATTTTTTTATTCTTTCATAGAACATTTCATCGAGGCTATCATTATCCCATGAAATAGTTACTGAACGGTCTTGAAGTAACTTATTTTTATCGTTAAATTTCAATGAATTATATATATCGGAGCGTAAAAAAGTTATTATCTTGAGGTTTTTATTTACTTTGAAATCTTGGGAAATATTCCTGCAAACATTGAGTAGGTTAATTAATACTTTACTATATTCCTCAATTTCACCCGATAACCAGTTCTCGTCAAGTTGATCCAGTGCAATTATGATTTTATGTTGACCGGAATTATTTTGAAAGATAGTTTCAAAATATGAAAGCAAGGAGAACGCATTGGAGCGAAGTTTTTGTTTTAGCTGTGCATTTTCAGGAATGTCTTCAAAAGAAATTTCTCCCATATCTAAATCTATTTCATCTGTATCTACGCCAGGACCTTTGATTTTACTAATTCTTATAATTTTGGAAATTATAACTTCAGTGAGTGTGGGGTCTGGGTTTCCATATACTTCATTGAGATATTTTAGAGCCCATTTTAATTCTTTGTTTAAGGGTTCGTTCTTTGTTTGTTTTATCTCAATTAGTTTTGCTAAGGCTTTAATATAAAAAAGGTATTTCCAACTTTTCTGATACGCAGATAATTCGCCAGCCAAGCTTTCTTTATAAAGGTTATGAGCAGGCCAAGGGTAATCATTAAAGTTAATGCAAATAGTATTGTAATTGTTAAGTTTGGTGGGTTGGCTGTTTTTCAAATATTCATATATTGCTGTTTTGCCAACTCCTTTTCTACCTAAAACTAACCACGAGGTTCCATTTATAATTTTGTCAACTTCTGGTCGCTGAAGAAAATAACTTTGTAGATGAGTGTCAGATTCTGCTGATACTTGAAATTCGGGTAACCATTGTTTTACGTCCATACGATAACTCCACCAAAGTAAACTATATATTTCTACATGTAAACTTTAACAGAAAACCCTGTACTTACAAATAGTTAAAATTATGTATTTATCCAATTAAAAATTAAGTGCCTATAAGCGTTAAATAATAATCGAAGTATAATATATGATATTTAATCTATGCCAATGACTTAACCCAACCGGTAGGTTGGGTTTTATATTACTTACTACCCCAACCGCGGATACCCATCCGCAATTTCACTGCCGGTAAACTGCGCGATCCACCCCTCTGGATTATCAAAAATCCGGATGGCGGTGAAGTTCGGCTCTGAGCCCATATCAAACCAGTGCGGGGTTCCGGCGGGAACGGAGATCAGGTCGTTTTTCTCGCACAGCACCTGGTAAACGTCACTGCCGATGTGCAGGCAAAACAAGCCCGCGCCTTCCACAAAGAAGCGCACTTCATCTTCGCCGTGCGTATGTTCATTGAGGAACTTGGCGCGCATCGCCTCTTTCTGTGGGTTATCGGCGCGCAGGCTGATCACATCCCAGCTCTGATAACCTTTCTCGGCCACCAATTTGTCGATGGCGTGCTGGTAAGCGGTGATCACCGTTTCCGGTGTCGGGTTTGCGCCGAGATCGCGGTCGGCCTGCCAGCGTTCAAAACGCACACCTTTGGCGTTCAGTTTTTGCTGGATCTCTGTGGCGTCGGTGCTGTGCCACACCGGCGTGCTGGCATCGGTATCGGTGTAAATCGTCAGTGCGCTCATGAAGGGATCTGCTCCGGCTTAATGTTGCTGAAAGAGGGAACCTGGTAATGATGGCTGGCTGCGTCATCATCGCCGCGAATCAGTTGCGTGGTGCGAAAACCTGCCGCTTCGGCGGCGTCCAGCTCCTGGTGAATATCGGAGAGGAACAAAATGGACGCGGTCGGCAGCCCAATCTGCGCAGCAATATTGCGGTACGACTGCACATCGCGTTTCGCGCCAACCAGCGTGTCGAAATACCCGCTGAACAGAGGAGTAATATCACCTTCGTCGCTGTAGCCAAATAACAGTTTTTGCGCCGCCACCGAGCCAGAGGAATATACATACAGATCAATACCCTGCGCTTTCCATTTCTCAAGCTGGGGCAACACGTCCGGGTAAAGATGGCCTTTGAAATCTCCGTTCACATAACCGTCGCGCCAGATAATGCCCTGCAACGCTTTCAGCGCCGTTGATTTGCGATCTTCATCCATAAAAGCAAACAGCACGTCAATCAGTTCGGCGGTGCTGGCTTGTGGCCGGGCGATCTCTTCCCGCAGATTATCCAGGATCGTACTCACCGGTTCGTTGTACTGCTCGGCTGTGACAATCGCTGCCAGGCGCTCGCGGGCGTAAGGGAACAGGACGTTGTGCACAAAGCGGATATCACTGGTGGTGCCTTCAATATCAGTAACGATAGCGCGGATCATGGTCTCTCCAGCAGGCGACGCTGCATTTCGCATTCAAATAAAAACTCCAGCCCTTCCAGGTGGCGGCGGGCTTCGGCGACATCGCGCCCCCAGCAGGTTAGCCCGTGGCCACGCAGCAGAAAACCATAGCGCAGCGGATGGGTCTGCGCATACTCGGCGATGCGAGCCGCCAGCGCGTCGATATCCTGGTCGTTGTCGAAAATGGCCACCGGCACGGTGTCCAGGTGCGTGGTCTGGCCGCTCAGGGATTTTTGCATCTCAAAACCGTTCAGCAGCAGGGCAGGGGATTTCTCCACCCGAGACAGCACCGTCGCGTTCACAGTGTGTACGTGCAGCACTGCGTTGGCCTGCGGGTAGAGGCGGTAAATCAAGGTGTGCAGGCCAGTTTCCGCCGAGGGTTTACGACCGGAAGGGGCATGGTTATCGGCAATCGACACCTGCAAAAAATCCGCCGTGGTCAGGCTGCCTTTGTCTTTGCCGGATTCGCTCAGCCAGCACCAGTCGGCGTCCTGGCGTACGGACATATTCCCGCCGGTAGCGGGTGCCCAGCCTTTTGCGCCTATCCAGTGGCAGGCGGCAACGAGTTGTTGGAGTTGCAGGTTGTCTGTCATCACCCTTCCTTATAAGGAATATTGTTATCGTATAGACGTCTAAGCGTCTTGATTGCCAAATACTAGCATCGTGTTATAGTGGCGGCAACACGCGTATCACAGGCAGGCAGCTAATAATGAGCAATAATGCACTGATTCCACAAAGTAAACTTCCCGCGCTTGGCACTACCATCTTTACGCAAATGAGCGCCCTGGCGCAGCAGCACCAGGCGATTAATCTGTCGCAAGGCTTCCCGGATTTCGACGGCCCACGCTATTTGCAGGAGCGGCTGGCGTTTCATGTGGCACAGGGGGCGAATCAGTACGCGCCGATGACCGGTGTGCAGGCGCTGCGTGAAGCGATTGCCGATAAAACCGCCGAGCTGTACGGGCATAAACCGGACGTGAATACCGATATCACCGTCACCGCCGGGGCGACCGAAGCGTTGTACGCGGCGATTACTGCGCTGGTGCGCCAGGGCGATGAGGTGATCTGCTTTGATCCGAGCTATGACAGTTACGCGCCAGCGGTCGAGCTTTCCGGCGGGGTGCTGAAACGCATTGCGCTGCAACCGCCGCATTTTCGCGTCGACTGGCAGCAGTTTGCGGGGTTGCTCAGCGACCGCACGCGGCTGGTGATTTTGAACACGCCGCACAATCCGTCGGCGACGGTGTGGCAAAAGGCGGATTTCGCTGCGTTGTGGCAGGCGATTGCCGAACACGAAATTTATGTGCTGAGCGATGAAGTCTACGAGCACATCTGTTTTGCCGAAGAGGGACATGCCAGCGTGCTGGCGCATCCGCAATTGCGCGAGCGGGCGGTGGCGGTGTCGTCATTTGGCAAAACCTACCATATGACGGGCTGGAAAGTGGGCTACTGCGTGGCGCCTGCCGCCATCAGCGCGGAGCTGCGCAAGGTTCATCAGTATCTGACGTTCTCGGTGAATACTCCGGCGCAACTGGCTCTGGCGGATATGCTGCGCGCCGAGCCGGAACATTATCGTGAGCTACCGGAGTTTTACCGCGCGCGGCGCGATGTGCTGGTCAATGCACTCAGCCGCAGCAAGCTGGAGATTTTGCCGTGCGAAGGCACCTACTTCCTGCTGGCGGATTACAGTGCGATTTCCGATCTGGACGATGTGAGTTTCTGCCAGTGGCTGACCAAAGAAGTTGGCGTGGCGGCGATCCCGCTGTCGGTGTTCTGCGCCGATCCTTTCCCGCACAAACTGATTCGTCTGTGCTTCGCGAAACAGGAATCGACGCTGCTGGCGGCGGCAGAGCGCCTGTGTAAGCTGTAACAGGTCAACGGCGGTGCTGCCTGCGCCGCCGTGACTGCTTTTACTTCTCGCCCATAATCGTGTTCAGTTTTTCCGCGTCCGGCAAACCGACTTCCTGCTGCAACACATTGTCTTCATTCATGTAGTAAATGGCAGGCGTGGCGTTCGCGCCAAGGTCATCCATGATTTTCTGGTTGATGTTGAGCTTTTTCATCATTTCCGGCGGTACGCTTTTCGGTAACGTCAGCGCCATTTTGCCGTTCGACTGCTCAAAGTCGTGCCAGCTTTTTGCCGGATCCTGCGCGCTCATAATCGCTGCTGCGGCTGCCGGGCTTTCCGGTTTGATCACGCCAACCAGTAGCGTGCGGATCTGCACTTTGCCGGATTCCACCCACGGGCGTGCCTGCTGCCAGAACTGTTTGCAGTACGGGCAATACGGGTCGGCAAAGACGTACACCACGCGCGGTGCCTCTTTTTTGCCATCCAGCAGCCAGTCGGCTTTTTCCATCTGCTGCCACAGTGCACGGCCTGCCGGGGCGTAAATCTCTTTGGCGATCAGCTTTTCGCTCAGGTTGGTGCCTGCATCGTCGTACATGTAGCCGGAGATAGCGTGTTTGCCGTCCGGCGTGACATAAATGGTGACGCCCATTTCCTGATATTTACCGAGATAGCCTTTCATGCCGCCCGGCGCGTCGAAGGATTTAATGATGGTGATGCCTTGTTTTTCAATGGCTTTTACCGGCGCGGGCAGTTCTTCGGCGTGCAGAGTCAGCGGGAGCAGGGTCAGCATTAACAGGCGCTTGAGCATAAAAATCCTTATAAAAACAGTGGGAAAGAGCAAGGGTAGAGAAAACCTATCACAACCATCGGTAAGACCGCCGGGCAAGGCATTGTCCTCACGTGCCCGCAGTGGTGTAATCAACAACGCTTGATGACCAACAGGTTATGAGCGCAACGCAAAGCCAGCTTGCTGGCGCTGAAGTTACCCACGGGTATTTCAGGTATCGAGGCCACCCGTCGCGGTGGCCTTTTTACTTTTGGCAATTCAGCCGTTCACAAGGTTGCTCGTTGCGGGTTGTTAGCTAACACTTATTGATTTGATAAAGCAAACGCATTGGCTCAATCAATCGAAGTTCGTTAACTTACACCCCAACGAAAACACGGAGGAAGTATAGATGTCCTTAATTAATACCAAGATTAAACCTTTTAAAAACCAGGCGTTCAAAAACGGTGAGTTCATCGAAGTAACCGAGAAAGATACCGAAGGCCGCTGGAGCGTCTTCTTCTTCTACCCGGCTGACTTCACCTTCGTATGCCCGACTGAACTGGGCGACGTGGCTGACCACTACGAAGAGCTGCAGAAACTGGGCGTGGACGTTTACTCTGTTTCCACCGATACCCACTTCACCCACAAAGCGTGGCACAGCAGCTCCGAAACCATCGCGAAAATCAAATACGCGATGATCGGCGACCCGACTGGCGCCCTGACCCGTAACTTCGACAACATGCGTGAAGATGAAGGTCTGGCCGATCGCGCCACCTTCGTTGTTGACCCGCAGGGCATCATCCAGGCTATCGAAGTCACCGCTGAAGGCATCGGCCGCGACGCATCTGACCTGCTGCGTAAAATCAAAGCAGCACAGTACGTGGCTTCTCACCCAGGTGAAGTGTGCCCGGCGAAATGGAAAGAGGGTGAAGCGACGCTGGCTCCGTCCCTGGATCTGGTTGGTAAAATCTAAATTTCCTGTCGTCTTTCACGCCATAGCGGCGTTGGCGTCGCCTGCTCGCCCCGGTCACTTACTGGTGTAAGCTCCCGGGGACGCTCAGGCTAGCCGCCTTGCTCTGGCGCGAAATACTGGGGAAATTATCTGGCAAACGGGTACTTTTGGGTGCCCGTTTTATTCAGCACCATGATGCAAGTTGCATTGATGCAGCCTTAAACAATTCGGCTTGCATGATGATGTTTTAAGGGAGAACGTTATGCTCGACACTACTATGAAAACCCAACTCAAGGCCTACCTTGAGAAACTGACTAAACCTGTTGAGCTGATTGCTACGCTGGATGACAGCGCGAAATCGGCAGAAATCAAAGAACTGCTGGGCGAAATCGCTGAACTGTCAGACAAGGTCTCCTTTAAAGAAGACAATAGCCTGGCGGTGCGTAAACCGTCGTTCCTGATCACTAACCCTGGCTCGCATAACGGCCCGCGTTTTGCCGGTTCGCCGCTGGGTCACGAATTTACTTCTCTGGTGCTGGCGCTGCTGTGGACCGGTGGTCATCCGTCAAAAGAGGCGCAGGCGCTGCTTGAGCAGATCCGCGATCTGGATGGCGATTTTGAGTTTGAAACCTACTATTCGCTCTCCTGCCATAACTGCCCGGACGTGGTGCAGGCGCTGAACCTGATGGCGGTGCTGAACCCGCGCATTAAACACACGGCGATTGATGGCGGTACGTTCCAGAACGAAATCACCGATCGTAACGTGATGGGTGTGCCGGCCGTGTTCGTTAACGGCCAGGAGTTCGGTCAGGGGCGTATGACGCTGACCGAAATTGTCGCCAAAATTGATACCGGTGCGGAAAAACGCGCGGCGGAAGAGCTGAACAAGCGTGACGCTTACGACGTGCTGATTGTCGGTTCCGGCCCGGCGGGTGCGGCGGCGGCGGTTTACTCAGCGCGTAAAGGCATTCGTACCGGCCTGATGGGCGAGCGTTTCGGCGGCCAGGTACTGGATACCGTGGATATTGAAAACTACATTTCTGTGCCGAAAACAGAAGGCCAGAAACTGGCGGGCGCGCTGAAAGCGCACGTCTCGGATTACAACGTCGATGTGATTGACAGCCAGAGCGCCAGCAAACTGGTGCCTGCGGCGGTGGAAGGCGGTCTGCACCAGATTGAAACCGCGTCAGGCGCGGTACTGAAAGCGCGCAGCATTATCATTGCCACCGGCGCGAAATGGCGCAACATGAATGTGCCGGGCGAAGATCAATACCGCACCAAAGGTGTGACTTACTGCCCGCACTGCGACGGCCCGCTGTTTAAAGGCAAACGCGTGGCGGTGATCGGCGGTGGTAACTCCGGTGTGGAAGCGGCTATCGATCTGGCGGGGATTGTCGAGCACGTAACATTGCTTGAATTCGCCCCGGAAATGAAAGCTGACCAGGTGTTGCAGGACAAAGTGCGCAGCCTGAAAAACGTCGACATTATTCTGAACGCGCAGACTACCGAAGTGAAAGGCGACGGCAGCAAAGTGACCGGCCTTGAGTACCGCGACCGTGTGAGCGGCGATGTTCACAGCGTGGCGCTGGCAGGGATTTTTGTGCAGATTGGTCTGCTGCCGAACACCACCTGGCTGGAAGGCGCGATTGAGCGCAACCGCATGGGCGAAATTATTATCGACGCGAAATGCGAAACCAGCGTGAAAGGCGTGTTTGCCGCCGGTGACTGCACCACGGTGCCGTACAAACAGATCATTATTGCCACGGGTGAAGGTGCCAAAGCCTCTCTGAGTTCCTTTGACTACCTTATCCGCACGAAAACTGCGTAAGCAAAAATAAGAAAGTAAACAATACCTGCAAATGTAAAGAGGCTACCAACGGTAGCCTCTTTTTTTCACGCCAGAGCGTCTTTATCTGACCACCAGCACCGGAATGTGCGCGTGGCGCACGATATTCGCGGCGTTCGAGCCGAGCAGGTGGGTGGAGATGGACGGATTGCGCGAGGCAATCACCACCATATCAGCGTTCAACTCTTCGGCTAACTCATTGACCACATCGCGCACGTTCCCAGAACGGACATGAACATGAATGCGTGAAGAATCAATGTGAAAGTGCGTGATCATGGTACTAAGGCGTGTTTGCGCTTCCTGATGCAGATGCTCTTCGAAACGGCGTATATCAGCGGCGAAACGGTGCAGACTCAGGCTGGCGGAGGCGGGTAGTACATGCAAAAGATGGATAACGCCTTCACTCTGCGCGAGAAACTCAGCGTGACGCACGGCTTTGTCGCTTAACTCCATTTCGAAAACATCGACCGGCATAATGATTGTCTGATACATAAACGTTTCTCCCTGTAGATTATGTCCTTCTGATTGAATCATAAACGGGAGGAATATTTTGCTGCCTGGATGGCAAATCTGAAGAATAAACGGGCGGGAACGGAAAGAGGATGCGGGCGCATCCTCTGCATAACAACGCAGGGCGGGGCTTAGCGCATGAAATCGCCTGCGGCTTCGGGCTGGTACAGCAGTTCGAGTACTTCTAGGTCGGTGGTGGTGCCGCCCGGCAGTTCCCAGTGAATGGTATCGCCAACGCGCAAACCCAGTAGCGCTGCGCCGACAGGCGCAAGCACCGAAAGCTGGCTGGCGCTGTCGGTCACATTCGCCGGATAAACCAGCGTGCGCACGCGCTCTTCACCGCTTTTCAGCTCACGGAATTTTACCGTGCTGTTCATCGTCACCACATCATGTGGCATCGCTTCTGGCGCGCACATCTGGGCGCGATCCAACTCTTCATTTAGCGCATCCGCGACCGGCAGGTTAGCGTGAGCGGGCTGCTCAAGCAGACGGTCGAGGCGCTCGGCGTCTCGCTCATTAATGATAATGGCAGGTCTGGACATCTGGTACTCCATGTCAGGTGATTGATCCAAAGAAAAACCCTCGCCGACTGGCAGCGAGGGTTTGTCTAAAGGGGATAATACTGACACGGCAGCGCGCTGTGAAGTGATGCCGCGCACATTTGCCGGAATTATGATTTATCAGTAGCCCGCTTTATCAATCACGAAGCTGTTTCCGCAGTTGCCGGGGTGCGGTTGCGGCAGCAAAGAGGTGGCTGCGAGCGGTGCATTTATCGCCCCGGCTTTGATGGCGATCTGCATTTCCGTCAGCCACGCCGGGTTGCCGCTACAGGTCAGCTTCACCGCTTTCACGCTTTGATCGCCGTAGGCTTTCGCGACGGCGGCGTTGAATGCGTCACGGGTGACGGTTTTCCCGTAGTTTTCCGCCAGAAACTGGCCGAGCGCGCTCTGTTTGATTTCTGTGTCCAGGCGTACCATCGCGCCGAAATAGTCGTCCGGATCGAAGCCAAAACAGACGCCGTGCTTGGCGTATTCATAACGCTCAAGGCAGGTGGTGCTGCCTGCGCCCGGCATGACGGCGTTGAGTTTATTAGCAACTTCCAGCGACAGGCCGGTTTCCGCCGCGGCGCATTTCTGGCTGGCTTTCGCCTCCGGCATGTTTGGAATCGGGCGTGTAGCGCAGCCGAAGCGCATCCAGCGGCGCTCGTCGACACCGCGCGCGGCGATGGATTTTGGCAGGCCAGGCCACAGGCCATGCACGGTCAGATAATCGGCTTTGTTGGCGGGTTCTTTTTGCGGCCGGCACTCATCGGGCTCATTGCGACCTTGCGCGTGCAGGCTCTGGCAAAAACCGGTTTGCCAGGAGAGCGCCAGAACATAGCGGTCAAAGTCACCATACTGTGTGGGCTTGAGCGGTGCGGCATAAGCGACGGAGAACAGCGTTGCGGCAAGGCTTGCGCAGGTGAAGAATCCCTTTATAAACATATCGGTTCCTGATGGATGTATCCGGGTAATTGCCATGCGTTATTAAACCATAAAAAAAGCGCCGGGCAGGCGCTTTTTCATAAATGGCATTTATAAATTAATGTACTGCGACACCCGGGACTAATACTTCGGTGGCGATGATCACCACAATCAGACCGACGATCACTGGTACCGAAGTCCGTTTTACCACTTCAAACGGGGATATGTTCGCCATCCCCGCCACGGCAACTACCACGCCGGAAACCGGAGAGATGGTGCGACCAAGATTGGATGCCTGCAACATTGGAATCGACAGGTAAGCCGGGTTGATACCGGATTCGTGCGCCAGTTTCGGGATCATCTCGACAAAGGCGTAGAACGGCGCGTTACCGGAACCGGTGGTCATTGCCGCCAGCATGGTCAGCGTGACCAGCACCAGCATCAAAATAATGCTCGCTGAACCGAACGAGGTGGCAATCGAAATCAGGCTCTGGATAAAGCCAATGGTGCTTAACCCCTGGGCGAAAACCCCGGCGGCGACCAGCAACATCACCACGCCAGCAAACGCGTCAGCCATACCGCGATAAGCCACTTCCAGCCCGGAAAAGACGTTTTGTGTATTGAAACCACGTAAAAATTCCAGCACTGCCGCCAGCAACATACAAATCACCAGAATGGTGATGATATGCAGTTCCGGGCCCCATTTGCCGTCGAAAATCAGCACGCCGATAATCGGCGTAAACGGCAGGATGGCGTAGAAGGTGGGCGCGTTGGTGGTGATGTCTTTCACATCCAGCATTTCGCTGACGATATGCTCTTTTTTATCCAGGTAGCGCTGCCAGAAAAAGTGGGCAATCGCCATGGCAATAATCGCCGCGATAGAGATGGGCAGGGTGGTTTTAAACGCGAAGTCGATAAGCGGCATCTCTGCGGCTTTCGCGGCCAGCACTACGTCACCGGAGGTGGGCGAAAGAATGATTGCCGCCGGAGAAGCACAAATGGCTGCCGCCGCACCACGGCTGATACCGACGTTGACCATCACCGGGAACAACGTTGCCATCAACAGCACGCCAAGGCCGGTTGCGGAAGAGACCGCCAGCGACATCAGGCAAGCGACAAAATAGGCGGCAATCATCAGCAGGTAAGGCGAGTTGATAAAGCGCAGCGGCCGCGAAGCCAGCTTCACCACCATATCATTGGCGCCGATGTGGGTCATATAAGCGGCAAACCCGCACAGCATCATGATCATCATGCCGAGATCGCCACCGCGACTCATCAGCAGGATTTTAATGTATTCGACAATATCGGTAGCGCTGTAGCCAGTGCTGGCGGCGCTGCCTGGTAATATTTTGTGGCCCATCAGTGCGCTGACAATTAATAGCGCCAGACCGCCGACAAACAGCACGCCGGTGGCGGAGTAGCCTTTGATGATGTAGCGCGCCACGCCGACAATCACCACCACGCCTATCAGCAGTTCAATGAGTGTTAATAACATGTTGTTGGCCCCGGAGGTTGACCTGAATGAAAAGTAAGTAAAAAAACTGGCAACGCAATGTGCCGAATAATAGCCAGCGGGTAGATGATTAAAATCAACAAAGCGATGTGTTGAGCGAATAATCGCGTCAAATTGTTATCACCCCACTTAATTAATACTGCTTAAGCAATAACTGGGATTAATAGGAAATGATAAATTTGTTATTTAAAAGGTGCTGATAAGTTAATGAATTTAACGGTTTCGGTTGCGCTTTATTTCCGGGCGTAAATTAGTTAAAAAACGCTTTAAAATTAAAAATAATGCTGCTTATACTCGCCGTTACTTTCCTTTCACCCATGGCGACGTTATGCACGCAGGCTGGCTATACCGATTGCGCTTTATTAAGCGGCATCTATTGATGCTGCTTTTGGCGTTTGGTTGGCTGCTGATTCAAAGCCAGGTGGCGCTCGCTTCCCATGACTGCAGTGTCAGCGTGCAGGGTGAACATATGCTGGTTCAGCATATGGACCATCGAATGATGATGTCGGACAGCGCGCCGCATATGGACATGATGAAAACGCCGCTGTGCGAAAAGCATTGTGTACCGGATCTGGCGCAAAAAGATACCGATAACGCTTCACTGGTAGCGCTGCCCGTTTCGCTGACGCTGGTGGTCGCTGAACCTGTTTGTTCCCCCGTCGCGCATGACGGATGGTCGTTAACCCCTCCCGCGATAGGCCCGCCGGCAACGATTCGTTTTTGCCGGTTCCGTGAATAAAAACCTGTTAATCCCTTGAATTTTATTAATTTCATTGTTTAACAGGAGTTTTATTATGCGTTCTTCTCTTCTTTGCATGCTCTCTGGCGTGCTGTTTTTCTCCCTTGCCGCTCACGCGGAAGATATGCCCGCAATGCACGGCATGCACGATATGTCTTCGCATGGTGCCATGCACGCTCAAGCGCAGACCTATCAAAGCCAGGGCGTTATCAAGAAAATTACCCCCGATGCGATTTCTATTGCCCATCACGCTATTCCCGCGCTGAACTGGCCGCCAATGACCATGCAGTTTGCCCTGGCCAAAGGCAGCACGTTTGCACCGGTGAACGTGGGCGATAAGGTCGAGTTCAGCTTTGTACAAAGCGAAAACGGCTACCAGCTCGTTTCATTAACGCCGCAACGCTAACCGGGGGCAACAATGAAACGTTACTCGCTGAGCCTGCGGCTCGGCGGGGTGTTGCTTGGACTGATGTGCTCCGCCGCGCAGGCGGAGTCACTGACGCTGACGCAAACCCTTGCCGCCGCTGAGCGCTATTCCGCCGAACTTTCCGCTAACCGCAACGAAGCGCAGGCGCTGGATGCGATGGCAGATTCTGCCCGCCAGTTACCCGACCCGAAGCTGAAATTCGGTATTGAAAACGTCCCGGTACAGGGCAACAACGATCGCCGTTTAACCCGCGAAGGGATGACGATGCAGCGGATCGGGATCATGCAGCAGTATGTCAGCGCCGAAAAACGCGATCGTAAAGCCGATACGTTGTTAGCCGAAGCGCAAAGTGTTAGCGCCAAATCTGCCGTCGTGCGCGCCAATTTACAGCGCGACACCGCCCAGGCGTGGCTCGACTTAGCGCTTTCACAACAGGCGTTGCAGACCGCACGCAAACTGCTGGCAGAAACCGAACGCCAGCAGGGCGCGCAGCGCGCCAGCGTGGGAGCTGGCAATGCTGCACCTGACAGCGTGCTGGCTTTCCGGGTTGGCCTGAGTGCAATGCGCGACAAGCTCACGCTCGCCGAACGCGATGTGCAACTGGCGCAAACTCGCCTGGCGCAGTTGACTGGCGAGGATGTGAGTGCCGTTTCCGGCGAGATTCCACGGTATCAACGTCTGCCCGCGGATGAAAAAACGCTGGAGCAGGGCATTGCGCAGCATCCGGACATTATCGCTGCGGCCAGTATGGCTAACAGCGCGAAAGCCCGTTCCGCCGAATCCGCCATTGCCGCCATTCCGGATGTCGAGGTGGAAGTGTGGTACGGACGCCGCGCCGAAGGGTATGAAGATATGGCCGGGGTGATGTTTACCGTCGATCTGCCGCTGTTCCAGTCGCACCGTCAGGATAAAGATCACGCCGCTGATGTTTCCCGCACTATGCAGGCTAACGACCAGTTGGCGCTGGCTGAGCGCGATCACGCCGCACAGCTGCATTCGCTCATTGCCGAATATAACGCCGCGCAAACGCTGTGGATGCGCCAGCGTGACGAGGTGCTGCCGCTGGTTCGTCAGCGGGCCACGTTACTGGCGGCGCAATACCGTTCGGGGCAATCGGATCTCTCCGGGTTACTGGAGGCCCGACGTAATGTGCTCGATAGCGAACTGGCCGTGAACCAGGCCGAGAAAGAGATGGCGCAGAAATGGGCCGCAATCCGCTGGCTGATCCCGCAGGAGTTAAGGTAATGAAAAAAACGATTTTAGCCGTCGTGATTGCGGCTTGCCTGGCGGCGGGCGTAGGGTATTTCGCCGGTCGCCAGCATAGTGCGCCTGCGGCTTCAGGCGAGCAAACAACACAACGAAAAGTGCTCTACTGGTACGATCCGATGGTGCCGGATCAGCGTTTTGACAAGCCGGGTAAATCCCCGTTTATGGATATGCCCCTGGTGCCGCGTTATGCCGATGAAACACCTGCCAGCGGCGGTGTTAGCGTCAGTGCGCAGCAGCAGCAAAACCTGGGGATGACGACGGCGAAGGTGGAAAAACGCGCGCTTGCTGACGAGTTTTCCGCCTTTGCCACGGTAACCACCGATGAGCGCAGCATTCAGAGCGTGCCGTCTCCGGCGGCGGGCGTGGTGGAAAAACTGTTTGTCCGCGCGCCGCAACAGTGGGTGAAGAAAGGCGAAGCGCTGGCGCAACTGTGGATCCCGCAATGGACAACGGCGCAGCAGGAGTATCTGGCGGTGCGCCAGTTGGGCGATGGCGAACTGACGCGCGCCGCCCGCGAGCGGCTGGCGTTGCAATTTATGCCGGATGCCATTATTCGCGCGGTTGAGCGTAGCGGGAAACCGCAAACCCGGCTCACGCTGCGCGCCGATCGTGACGGCTATGTGGTGAAACTTGATTCCCGTGAAGGCGCGCAAGTTGCCGCTACGCAAGTTCTCTTTGAGCTGGCGAACCTTGATCCTGTCTGGCTGGTGGTCGATTATCCGCAAAGCCAGGCGCAGGCGCTTACTACGGGTAGCGAAATTATTGCCACATCGGGTAGTTGGCCGGGTGAGCAGTTTCACGGCCGCGTCAGTGAGTTGTTGCCGCAGCTTGAAACCACCACCCGGACGCTGAAAGCGCGTATCGTGCTGGATAACCCACAGCAAAAACTTAAACCCGGCATGTTCCTGACCGTAACGCAGCCTGCTTCGGCGCAACAGCCCGCGGTACTGGCTATTCCGGAAGAGGCACTGATTGAAACCGGTGCGGCAAGCCGCGTGTTACTGGCGACGGGTGACGGGCATTTCCAGGCCGTTAACGTCACCACCGGGCGTAAGGCAGAGGGCTGGACCGAAGTGCTGTCCGGATTGCAGGAGGGCGATAAGGTCGTGACCTCCGGCCAGTTCCTGATTGACTCAGAAGCGAGCTTGCGTAGCGCACTGCCGCACCAACAGGCGCCGCAAACTCCCGCGAAGAAAGTGCAAACCTACGACGCAACCGGTGTGGTGAAAGCAATTGATGCTGGCAGCATCACGCTGTCGCACCAGCCGATCCCGGCGCTGAACTGGGGAGCGATGACGATGGACTTCGTTCTTAAACAGCCTGAACCCGCCATCAAAGTGGGCGATAAGGTGATGTTCAGCTTTACGCTCGATGACGAGCAGGGTGCTGTCATTACTCATCTGATGCCCACGCAGGAGACGATGAAATGATTGCTGCCGTGATTCGCGCCTCGCTGCGTAACCGCTTGTTAATCCTGCTGGCTGCGCTGGTGCTCACCGGCTGGGGGATTTGGTCAATCCAGCGCGCGCCGCTGGATGCTCTGCCGGATCTCTCCGATGTACAGGTGATTATTCGTGCCAGCTATCCGGGTAAAGCGCCGCAACTTATTGAAGATCAAGTGACTTATCCGTTGACTACCGCCATGCTTTCCGTGCCGGGGGCGAAAACGGTGCGCGGCTACTCGATGTTTGGCGATGCCTATGTCTATGTGCTGTTTGATGATGATACCGATCTCTACTGGGCGCGTTCTCGTGTGCTGGAGAACTTAAGCCAAATCCAGTCTTCATTGCCTGCAGGCGTGAACGTTGGGTTAGGGCCGGATGCAACCGGTGTGGGCTGGATTTATGAGTACGCGCTGGTGGATCGCAGCGGTAAACATAATCTGGCGGATTTGCGCGCGTTGCAGGACTGGACGCTGAAATTTGAACTTAAAACCGTGCCGAACGTTGCGGAAGTGGCAAGTGTTGGCGGTATGGTTCGGCAATATCAGATTGTGCCGGATCCCGCGAAAATGCGGGCGCTGAATATTACCCATGAACAGATCGTCAGCGCTGTGCAGGCGGCGAACCAGGAGAGCGGCGGTGCGCTGCTGGAGATGGGCGAAGCCGAATTTATGGTGCGCACCACCGGTTACCTGCGGCAACTGGCGGATTTTCGCCAGATAGTGATCGCCAGCCGGGATGGTGTACCGGTGATGCTTTCAGATGTAGCGACGGTGCGCCTGGGGCCTGAGCTACGCCGCGGCGTGGCGGAATATAATGGCGAAGGTGAAGTCGCGGGCGGCATTATCGTTATGCGTTATGGCAAAAACGCGCTCGATACCATTCATGCAGTGAAAGCGAAACTCAGCGAGGTGCAAAAAACGCTGCCCGACGGTGTGGCGATCGTACCGGTTTATGATCGCTCGACACTGATTGAGAGCGCGGTTGAAACGCTGACGCATAAATTGATTGAGGAATTTATCGTTGTTGCGCTGGTTTGCACGCTGTTCCTGTTCCATTTCCGTTCGGCATTAGTGGCAATTGTGTCACTGCCGCTGGGGATCCTCGGCGCGTTTATCGTCATGCATTACCAGGGCATCAACGCCAATATCATGTCGCTTGGCGGGATTGCGATTGCTATCGGCGCAATGGTGGATGCGGCCATTGTGATGATCGAGAATATGCACAAGGTGATGGAGCAGTGGCGGCACGATAACCCTGATCGACAGCCGACCGGAGCGGATTACTGGCATTTTTCAGAACTGGCTGCAGTCGAAGTGGGGCCGGCGTTATTTTGCAGCCTGCTGATCATTACCTTGTCGTTTATTCCTGTGTTTTCACTCGAAGCGCAGGAAGGGCGTATGTTCTCGCCGCTGGCATTCACCAAGAGCTGGGCGATGGCTGTAGCGGCCGGGCTTGGTATCACGCTGGTTCCGGTGCTGATGGGCTTGTTTATTCGCGGCAAGATCCCTGATGAGAAAGCCAACCCCATTAACCGTTTCCTGATTCGCCTGTATGAGCCACTGCTGGATAAAGTGCTGGCGTGGCCGAAAGCGACACTGGCGGTGGCGTTGTTGCTGTTGCTGGCAACGTTATGGCCGTTGAGTCGGCTGGGCAGTGAGTTTATGCCGCCGCTCAACGAAGGCGATTTACTGTATATGCCGTCGACGTTACCGGGGATCTCTGCGCGGGAAGCCGGGCGTTTATTGCAGCAGACTGACCGGCTGATTAAAAGCGTGCCGGAAGTGGCGAGCGTGTTTGGTAAAGCAGGCCGAGCAGAGAGCGCGACCGATCCTGCCCCATTAACCATGCTGGAAACCACTATTCGCTTTAAACCACGCGACCAGTGGCGGCCAGGCATGACGCCGGAAAAACTGGTGGAAGAACTGGATAAAACCGTCAGGGTGCCGGGCATTGCCAATGTCTGGGTGCCGCCTATCCGTAACCGCCTGGATATGCTGGCAACCGGGATCAAAAGCCCGGTGGGGATTAAGGTGAACGGCAATAATATTGCTGATATTGAACGTGTGGCGCAGCAAATCGAGCAGGTGGTGAAAACAGTGCCAGGCGTAACATCGGCACTGGCCGAGCGTCTGGCGGGGGGGCGCTACGTCGATATCAACATTAACCGGCAGCAGGCTGCGCGTTATGGTGTGTCGGTAAAAGAGTTGCAATCGCTGGTCTCTACGCTGGTTGGTGGGGAAAATATTGGCGAAGTGCTGCAGGGGCGGGAGCGATATCCTGTCAATGTACGTTACCCGCGAGAAATACGAGATAACGTCGATGATTTGCGTAAATTGCCGGTGATCACCGAAAATGGCAGCCAGATCGCGTTAGGTGAACTGGCGGATATCGTGGTGAAAGAGGGGCCGCCCATGCTGAAAAGCGAGAACGCGCGCCTCTCAAACTGGATCTACGTTGACCTGCGCGGTCGCGATTTGAAATCGGCAGTGGACGAGATGCAGCAGCGTGTAGCGCAGCAGGTGAAACTGCCACAGGGGGTCACGCTCTCGTGGTCCGGACAGTTTGAATATCTGGAACGCGCCACGGCAAAATTGAAAATCGTTTTGCCGGTAACGCTAATGATTATCTTCGTCCTGCTATTTATTACCTTTAAGCGTATATCTGATGCCCTGTTAATAATGGGGACATTACCATTCTCGTTGATTGGCGGTGTCTGGTTATTGTGGCTGCTGGGATATAATTTATCCGTTGCGGGGGCGGTCGGTTTTATTGCTCTGGCCGGCGTGGCGGCAGAGTTCGGCGTTATTATGGTGCTCTATCTTAATCACGCGCTTAAGAAATATCGCACACGTGAACCGGAGGGGGGAAATAAGGTACTGCTACAGGCAATCCATGAAGGTGCGGTACTCCGCGTGCGGCCAAAGGTAATGACGGTTGCGACGATTATGGCGGGGCTGCTTCCCATTATGTGGGGCGGTGGCAGCGGTTCGGAGGTGATGAGCCGTATCGCTGCGCCAATGATTGGCGGCATGATAACGGCACCTTTGCTGTCGATGTTGGTTATCCCGGCAGTTTATTTCTTACTGCATCGCAAACGTTAGTCGCTTTTTTGCGCCCCTGTGATGGGGCGCATTGAACGATATTCTGTGTTTAGTGACGTAATACTGCGATTATTCCGTAGGTTTTTTCAGAATTAATCCGATCTTGTTAAGGAACCATTCAGATAACATGCCCAAGAATATACGTTGTTGCATAACATGGAATAAATACGGTGTCTGTAAATAAGAAGTTTTTAGCTATTATTTTGTCTTTATTTTGCCAGTTTTCGGTGGTTACCACAGCGCTTGCTGCAGAGAATTCCTGGTTCTCGAGTTTTACTGACAATGTGAAGCAAACCTGGCAGCAGCCAGAGCATTATGATCTCTATGTTCCTGCTATCACCTGGCATGCGCGTTTCGCCTATGACAAGGAGAAAACGGACCGCTATAACGAACGTCCATGGGGCGCGGGTTTTGGTCAGTCACGCTGGGACGAAAAAGGGAACTGGCACGGCCTCTATCTGATGGCATTTAAAGATTCATTTAACAAATGGGAGCCGATTGGCGGCTACGGATGGGAGAAAACATGGCGTCCGCTGGCAGATGATAACTTCCGTCTGGGATTGGGTTATACGGCCGGGTTTACCGCGCGTGATAACTGGAAGTACATTCCCGTTCCGGTGCTGTTGCCGCTGGCATCTATCGGTTATGGCCCGGCGACCTTCCAGATGACCTACATTCCGGGCACCTATAACAACGGGAACGTTTACTTTGCCTGGATGCGCTTTCAGTTTTAGCTGCAAATGCGGTGTTAAGGCGATGTACAAATTTTAATCATCGCCTAAAACGCGGAATAAACTCACTTTTGCAAAAAAGTTAGCGACATTTATCACTTTTTCACGAATAACGACTGGACAAAAGTCGTCACAATTGTTGTACTGATACCCGACACAGCATTTGTGTCGATTTTTCAT
This sequence comes from Enterobacter sp. R4-368, assembly GCF_000410515.1. NCBI lineage: Bacteria > Pseudomonadati > Pseudomonadota > Gammaproteobacteria > Enterobacterales > Enterobacteriaceae > Enterobacter > Enterobacter sp. R4-368. The sequence continues at coordinate 4,451,336 of NC_021500.1, forward strand.
GTAAAGGTAATTTTGATGTCTAAGATTAAAGGTAACGTTAAGTGGTTTAATGAATCCAAAGGATTCGGTTTCATTACTCCGGAAGATGGCAGCAAAGACGTGTTCGTACACTTCTCTGCAATCCAGAGCAATGGTTTCAAAACCCTGGCTGAAGGTCAGCGCGTTGAGTTTGAAATCACTAACGGTGCCAAAGGCCCATCTGCTGCGAACGTAATGCCTGTTTAATTCAGCTACGTACGTACAGTAAGAATTCCAAAACCCGCCGTAAGGCGGGTTTTTTTATCCTTTCAGTTTGCGTTAACTGAGGAAAATAGCCAAAACGCCAGTGCCGTCATAGCAAACGAGCCCAGCAGGTTTACCGCCACGTTCAGCAGCGCCCAGTTAATTCGCCCCTCCTGTAACAAGAACACCACTTCCGCGGAAAAGGTAGAAAAGGTAGTCAGACCGCCACAAAAACCGGTGGTTAACAGTACTTTCCAGACGGGATCGATGTGCGTCATCCGATTGAACCACGCTAACCCCATACCGATAATAAACGCGCCGAGCAGGTTGGCGGTGAGCGTCCCAACAGGGATCGCCTGATGCGCCGGATTAAGTTTCATGCTTAACATCCAGCGCGCAACGCTGCCGGTTCCACCGCCAATAAATACCGCTAAAAGAAGTTGTAACACCGTGAGATCCTGCTATTTGATTTGTTAGAGTGTTGAGTTTAGCGTCGCGGCTATTTTCTGGCTATCGCGACGAAGCGAGAGGACTAAAGATGATTGTTGCAGCCGGGCAATTTGCGGTCACGCCAGACTGGCGGACCAATGCGCAGACGTGTGTTGCGTTGATGGCACAGGCGGCAGCTCGTCAGGCGTCGCTGCTGGTGCTGCCAGAGGCATTACTGGCAAGAGATGATGCTGACCCACACCTTTCGGTCAAATCGGCGCAGACGCTTGATGGCGGCTTTCTGAGCCTGTTGCGTACGGAGAGCCAGCGTAATGCGTTGACGACGGTGTTGACGGTGCATGTTCCGTCAACCGAGGGCAGGGCAGTTAATACGCTGGTGGTATTGCGCGGTGGAGAGGTGATCGCGCAGTATGCCAAGCTGCATTTGTATGACGCATTCAACATGCAGGAATCTGCGCGGGTGGACGCCGGGCGCGATATTCCGCCGTTGATTGAGGTGGAGGGCATGAAGGTCGGGTTGATGACGTGCTACGATCTGCGTTTCCCGGAGCTGGCTTTGTCGCTGGCGTTGCAAGGGGCAGAACTGCTGGTGTTGCCTGCCGCCTGGGTACGCGGTCCCCTCAAGGAGCAGCACTGGGCGACGCTGCTCTCGGCAAGGGCGCTGGACACAACATGTTATATTGTCGCGGCAGGCGAATGCGGCAATAAAAATATCGGGCAGAGCCGGGTCGTTGATCCGCAGGGCGTGACGGTTGCGGCGGCGGCGCAAGTGCCACAGCTTATTTTCGCCGAGGTCTCGCCTGAACGTGTGGTGCAGACCCGCGAGGCACTGCCGGTGTTACGTAATCGCCGTTTCGCTGCACCACATTTAGTGTGATGTTTTTTTAAACAACACTTGATTCATCTCGTTACACATTGCTATTGTGTGCGCGCGTCGAATGACCGTTAATGAAGTCCGGTTATAATGGCGTTTTTTGCAGCCTGTTTTACGAAAGAAGGTATCTATGGGTGAGATTAGTATTACCAAACTGCTGGTTGTGGCCGCACTGGTTGTTCTGCTGTTTGGAACCAAAAAATTGCGTACGCTCGGCGGTGACCTGGGCGCAGCCATCAAGGGCTTTAAAAAAGCCATGAATGATGATGATGCAGCGAAAAAAGCTGACGAAGTCACAGCAGAAAAACTCTCTCACAAAGAGTAACAGCGGCTTTGACAGGCGAAAAAAAACCGGCGCAGAAGCCGGTTTTTTTGTCTGCTGTGTAAGCAAGTATTACTTCACTTCCACGCCTTTTGCCTGCAGATCGGCATGGTAAGAGGAACGAACGAACGGGCCACACGCCGCATGGGTGAAGCCCATCGCCAGTGCTTCCTCTTTCATTTCGTCAAACTCATCCGGGCTGACATAGCGCTGTACCGGCAGGTGATGGCGGCTTGGCTGTAAATATTGGCCCAGCGTCAGCATCGTCACGCCGTGACGGCGCAGATCGCGCATAACCTCAATGATCTCTGCGTTGGTTTCACCTAAGCCAACCATCAGACCGGATTTTGTTGGGATTTCCGGATGTGCTTCTTTAAAACGCTCCAGAAGTTTCAGCGACCAGTTGTAATCCGCGCCCGGGCGAACCTGGCGGTAAATACGCGGCACGTTCTCCAGATTGTGGTTAAAGACATCCGGCGGCGTGGCGGTGAGGATATCCAGCGCACGATCCATGCGGCCTCGAAAATCCGGCACCAGCGTTTCGATTTTGATCGATGGGCTTTTTTCACGGATGGCGGTAATGCAATCAGCAAAATGCTGAGCACCGCCATCACGCAAATCGTCACGGTCTACAGAGGTGATAACCACATAACGCAGCGCCATATCAGCAATGGTCTGCGCCAGTTTTTGCGGTTCGTTGGCATCCGGCGCCACAGGACGTCCGTGTGCCACATCGCAGAATGGGCAACGGCGCGTGCAGATAGCACCAAGGATCATAAAGGTTGCCGTACCGTGGTTGAAACACTCAGCAAGGTTCGGGCAGGAAGCCTCTTCGCACACAGAGTGCAGCCCGTTTTTGCGCATGGCTGCTTTAATACCCTGGATACGGGAGGAGTCGGCCGGGAGTTTGATTTTCATCCATTCCGGTTTTCTTAACAGGGCTTCGCGCTCTGTCGCCACATTTTTAACCGGGATAAGCGCCATTTTATCGGCATCGCGGTACTTAACACCGCGTTCCATCACAATGGGTTTACTCATAGCGTGCGTGTTCCAGTTGCGGATAACGAAGTAAGCATTTCAATTCAAATGAATGTTGTATTTATCAACTATTTTTGAATTAACTTGCGTGCAGTATACCATTGATGGGGGATAGAAAGCAGCCTGACAACGGGGCAATTTGTAAAATAGTTGTTGTTTTGTGCCAAATGCCCAATAAGGGTTAGCGCTTTCGCCTGGCACGGACGGGCGTTAAAAAGCCCGTCGTATAACGTTAATAACGCTTTCCAGCACCGGATCACGCAGGCTCAACTTATTGTAAAAAAGCGAGATTTCAAGGTGCTCGTTACTGATTGGCGGGTAATCAATTTCAACCAGCGGCCAACAGCAACTGAATAACTTAAACAGCCGCGCCGGCATTAATCCCAGCATATCGCTGTTGCCGATCAGTGCCGCAATCGTAAACATATTGTAACTACTGAAGCTTACCTGACGCTCAGGGAAAAGATCCTGTACACGCTGGCGAAGCCCGCTAAGATTTTGCCCTTCCAGCATGAGCAGCGTGTGTTCGTACTGTTGTAAAACCGCTTCATTAATCGGCCCATTTAAACAAGGGTGCCCTTTGCGGCAAACCAGCATGACACGGTCGCTATAGAGGACGTGATGATTAATGGTACGAGAGCCTGCAATATGCGTATCAATAATTAAATCGATTTGAAACTGGCTGAGCTGGCTTTCCGCATCATTAACAGGAATATTACGCATCATCAGATGCGGCGAACTCTCTTTTATTGCCTGGAAGATAACAGGTATAACTAATGCACCAATCGATGGTGGCGTGCCGATGGTAATCGTACGTTGTTTGTCATAGCTGCCGGTCAGATCTAATGCGCCAAGAATAGACTCCAGTCCCTGGCTGATATATTCGTGCAGATGGGAAGCATAAGCCGTAGGCGTCACGCCCTGACCTTTACGAATGAAAAGCGGATCGGGAAATATTGCGCGTAATTTTTGAATGGACTGGCTAATTGCGGAAGGCGTTAAATTGAGCACTTTCGCCGCGTTGACTATCCCTTTGTGCACATATACTGCCTCAAAAATAGTCAGTAAATTGAGATCAATATTGCGCAGCGTTCTGAAGACTTGCGGCTTATCATCGTCGGGGCGCACGGTTATTCGCTTTTCCTGCAGGTTATTATTATCCACGCTTGTGCTCCGTATTCATTCAAAATCTGAATGATAGTTGAATTTATTTTTTTTGTTGATTATTAACTTGAGTAAACATCCTGTCTCTCGTCATCATGACGTAGTTTTTCATCGCGAGGCCAGACAATACACTAAAAAAAGATTGGACTGGAGCGTGTATACAAAGCCTGGCAACGTGCTTTAATGCTAATTTTCCCGACAAAGCAGGCAGGTTGAAAATAGAGAATATAGCTTCTATTGTAAAGCGCTAACAGGCCAAATAAATAACTACCCGCACAAAATGCGGGCTTCTATACATGATATATTAAGCGCTCATATATTGATGCGGTGGATTGTTTAGTAGCGCTAAAAATTGCTGGATAAGAATCGTCCTTAATTTATCCATATCGCTATTTTCCACCAGTTGGCTGACCTGGGTCATTTCCATACCGGCGTAACCGCAAGGATTGATGCGCATAAACGGCGCCAAATCCATATCGATATTCAGCGCCAGGCCATGGAATGAGCACCCTTTACGGATCCGCAGACCCAGGGAACAGATTTTCTTGCCTTGCACATATACACCCGGTGCGTCAGCGCGCGCCTGTGCGTTAATCCCGAGTGTGGCCAGCGTATTGATAACGGTATTTTCCAGCAATGTGACAAGTTCGCGCACGCCTACTTTGCGCCGCTTCAGATTAATTAGTACATACATTACCTGCTGGCCAGGTCCATGGTAGGTTACCTGGCCGCCGCGATCGCTCTGGATCACAGGAATATCCCCCGGGGCGAGCACATGTTCGGCTTTACCAGCCTGGCCTTGCGTAAAGACGGGATGGTGTTCTACCAGCCAGATTTCATCCGGCGTCGTCTCGTCGCGAGCATCTGTGAATTCATGCATTGCCCGAGAAATCGGATCATAAGGCTGCAAACCAAGATTGCGGATAAGAATGGTGTCCTGAGACAAAACGGCATCCCCGGGGGAGAAAAAGAGTGGGGGAAGTATATCACAGCGAAAACGTTACCCGAATGGCTCCGGGTAACGTGATGAACAATTACAGCACCATACGAACAATTTCGATATTGCCGAGTTCTTCGTACAGCGTCTCAACTTGCTCAATATGCGTAGCGTTAATGGTGATGGATACCGAGTGGTAATTGCCTTTGCTGCTCGGTTTTACCTGCGGAGAGTAATCACCTGGCGCATGGCGCTGTACCACTTCAACCACCAGATCAACCAGCTCTGGTTTCGCCAGACCCATCACTTTGTAAGTAAAAGGAGTCGGGAATTCAAGCAGTTCTTTAAGATTGGTTTTCATGTCAGCTCCGGCGTAAAAAATAAGAACTCCTGCCGCAAGGGCAGGAGTTTTTCTGAGATGCTAAGTATATGGGGACGGAAATCACACTTTCAAGTGTTCAATTTTTAGCCAAACCAGTGATGGAACATCAATTTAATGTAATCAATGATTTTGCCGAAGAAATTACCTTCCGGGATCTCCTGCAGCACCACCAGCGGGCGCTGTTCGATGGTTTTGCCATCCAACTGGAAGTTAATAGAGCCAACCACCTGATTTTTCTGCAGCGGTGCGTGCAGCTCGCTGGTGTTCAGCACATAGCTGGCTTTCAGATCTTTCATACGGCCGCGCGGAATGGTCAGGTACACGTCTTTATCAACACCCAGCGAAGCACGATCGCTGTCGCCAAACCATGCAGGCTCTGAAGCAAACTCTTTACCGGCTTTAATTGGGCTTACAGTTTCAAAGAAACGGAAGCCCCAGGTCAGCAGTTTCTTGCTTTCGGTTTCACGGCCTTTAAACGTGCGACCACCCATTACAGCAGATATCAGGCGCATCTGGCCTTCGGTCGCTGACGCCACCAGGTTATAACCCGCTTTATCGGTATGACCGGTTTTAATCCCGTCAACATTCAAGCTGTTATCCCACAGCAGGCCATTACGGTTGGTCTGACGAATGCCGTTAAAGGTGAACTCTTTCTCTTTATAAATGGAGTATTCGTTCGGCACATCGCGGATCAGCGCCTGACCAATCAGCGCCATGTCACGCGCGGAGCTGTACTGACCATCAGCATCCAGGCCATGTACGGTCTGGAAGTGACTGTTTTGCAGGCCCAGTGCTTTCACATAGTTATTCATCAGGCCGACAAACGCGTCCTGGCTGCCCGCCACATAATCGGCCATCGCCACGCAGGCATCGTTACCGGATTGCAGGTTGATACCACGGATCAACTGGGAAACTGGCACTTGCATACCAGGTTTCAGGAACATCAGGGAAGAGCCACGGAACACCGGGTTGCCGGTCGCCCAGGCGTCGTTACCAATCGTGACCAGATCGCTGTCTTTAAATTTGCCCGCTTTCATGGCCTGGCCAATGACATAGCTGGTCATCATTTTGGTCAGACTTGCCGGATCGCGGCGCGCATCGGCGTTTTGCTCAGCCAGCACTTTGCCGGAGTTATAGTCGATCAGGATATAGGATTCCGCGTCAATCTGCGGAACGCCCGGGATCATGGTCTTAATATTCAGGTCATCGGCATGCGCAGCGGAAAGAGAGGCTGCAGTCAGCGCCGTGGTGAGCGCCAGGCGCTGCATAAAACGAACGGAAAAAGTGGTCTTCATGGTCGAACAACGACATCCGTGATGGAGTTAAAAAAGTGCCTTACTATAGCAAAAGCTATACATGCAGGCATCTGACTTTCAGCATGACTTTGTTAATGTTGCTGACATAAGTTGACAAAGTCAGACACCTTCGCAAGTTTACTGGGCATTCGTGACAAATGACTGCAATTGCGCCTCGTTTTGCAGACGTTGCTGCAACGCGCTGGCGTCCGCTTTGTTGCTGAACGGCCCTAACTGTACGCGCCAGACAGCACCGTTTTGCGTGACGCGGCCAGGAACCGCAAACTGCTGCGCCAGGCGCTGCTGATATTGCTGAGCACGGGTCTGATCGCTGACGGCTCCCACCTGCACCATATAACCGCCACTGCTTGCCGCCGCAGCGCTACTGGCAGGCGCGGCCGTATGTACGTTGCCCTGTACCGAACCCGGTGCTGTAACGGGCGAAGTGCGCGTCGGTGTGTAAGTTTGTACAGCCGGAGCAGTCTGCGCGGCCGGCGTAGCCGTTGGCGTCACAGATGTTGTTGCAGGTTGCGCTACTGTCGCGGTGGAAGTATTAGCGCTTCCTTCCAGTACGCCAGCGGCGAGTGGGGTTGGCGCGCCCAGGAAGCCACCGCTACGTACCGGCGCAGCAGTGGTGTCGTCGCTTTTCAGCGTATCATTGCTGATCGCGTGTACGTTGCCCTGCGGTTCTTCAGGCTGCGGAGCCGAAGAGACACTGCCAAGACCGCCGCCAAGATCGGGACGCGCTGGCAAGGCGTAGGTTTGCTGTGCAACTTTCGTACACGCCATACCCGGGCCGGAAAGGGAACCATCCTGCGCAACGATAATCGGATCGATACGCACTTTGGTGTTATTGGAGGTATTCAGTCGATCCGCTGCCGCGCGCGACAGGGAAATTACGCGATCGTTACCGTAGGGGCCGCGATCGTTAATACGCACCACGATCATGCGACCATTCGCCAGGTTGGTGATACGCGCATAGCTCGGTATGGGCAGTGTCGGATGCGCTGCGGTAAGCTGCATCGGATCGAACGCTTCGCCGGAGGCGGTCAAATTACTGCCGGGTTCGGCATCGTAAATCGCCGCAAAACCCGCCTGGCTAAAGTTCGCCGGATTCTGCACAATTTTGTAGCGCTTACCGTCGCGTTCATAATCCTGATTCGCCGTGGCGACAGGCGCTTCGTAATGAGGCTCCGCACCGCTAATTTCAACGACAGGGCCGTTACACACCGCAGGTTGCGGCGCTACGGTCGTCTGCTGCTGACCATCATCGTTCGAACATGCCGCCAGTAATCCTGCTGCTATGCAGATCCCAAGCCATTGCTTACGCATTGCCCACCTCTTATACGCTCTTTGACAACATTTTCCTGTGGGTATGGATCGACATAACGATACCAAACCCGGCCATGAGTACGATCAGGGCAGAACCCCCGTAACTGATCAGTGGCAGCGGAACGCCCACCACTGGCAGGATACCACTCACCATACCAATATTTACGAACACATAAACGAACAAAATCAACATTAAACCACCGGCCATAACGCGTCCGAACGTGGTTTGCGCCCGGGCGGCAATCCACAGCCCACGCATAATCAGCAACACATATAGCGCCAGCAAAATCAGGATGCCGATGAGGCCCAGCTCTTCTGCCAGCACGGCAAAGATAAAGTCGGTATGGCGTTCGGGCAGAAACTCCAGTTGCGACTGGGTTCCATGCAGCCAGCCTTTACCGCTCAGACCGCCAGAGCCGATGGCGATTTTTGACTGAATAATATGATAGCCCGCGCCGAGCGGATCGGTTTCCGGATCGAGCAGCATCATCACGCGCTGGCGCTGATAATCATGCATCAGGAAGAACCACAACACGGGGATAAATGCCGCTACCAGCACTGCGGCAATGCCAATCAATCGCCAGCTTAACCCGGAAAGAAACAGCACAAACAGCCCGGAGAGCACCACGAGGATCGAGGTTCCCAAATCCGGTTGCGCCGCCACCAGCAGCGTCGGCACGAAAATCAGCGCCAGCGCGATTGCGGTATTTTTCAGCGAAGGCGGGCAGACATCGCGGTTAATAAAGCGCGCCACCATCAACGGTACGGCTATTTTGGCTATTTCTGAAGGCTGGAAACGCACCACGCCCAAATCGAGCCAGCGCTGCGCGCCTTTTGAGATAGCGCCGAAAGCGTCCACCGCGACAAGCAACACGACGCAGAAAATGTAGAGATAGGGCGCCCAACCTTCATAGACGCGTGGCGGCACCTGCGCCAGGATAACCATGATAATCAGCCCCATGGCGATTTGGCCGATTTTGCGCTCGGTCATACCGATATCCTGGCCGCTGGCGCTCCAGATAACGATCGCGCTGTAAAACAGCAGCGCAAGGATAATCAGCAGCAGCACCGGATCGATGTGGATTTTATCCCAGAACGATTTCTTGTTCGGATTATCCGTCATGTTATTGGTCCTCCACTGCTGCCGTGGACGGGTTTTCCGTTGGCAGCTCGGTGTTGTTATCGCCAAGCATAATGTGATCGAGGATCTGGCGCATAATCGTACCCACCGCCGGACCAGCGCCACCGTTTTCCAGAATGACGGCGACGGCGACCTGCGGGTTGTCGTAAGGGGCGAATGCCGTCATTAGTTTATGGTCGCGCAGACGTTCGGCAATACGGTGGGCGTTATAGGTTTCGTTGGCTTTCAAGCCAAAGACCTGGGCGGTACCGGATTTCGCCGCGACTTTGTACGGCGCGTTGGCGAAATACTTATGACCCGTACCGTTCGGACGGTTGGCTACTCCATACATCCCATCTTTGGCAATCTCCCAGTAGCCAGAGTGAATATCACCCACCGGCGGCTGTGCCGGCTGTTGCCACGGCACTTGTTTGCCATCTTCTACCGTGCTCATCAGCAGGTGCGGCACTTTAACAACGCCGTCATTAATCAGCGTCATCATCGCTTTGTTCATCTGCAATGGCGTTGCTGTCCAGTAACCCTGGCCTATCCCTACTGGAATGGTATCGCCCTGATACCACGGCTTTTTAAAGCGCTTCAGTTTCCATTCGCGGGTTGGCATGTTCCCGGCGCGCTCTTCCGAGAGGTCAACGCCGGTATAGTGACCGTAGCCAAATTTGCCCATCCATTCTGCCAGGCGGTCAATGCCCATATCATAGGCGACCTGATAGAAGAAGGTATCGGCGGATTCTTCCAGCGACTTGGTAACATTCAGGTGGCCGTGACCCCATTTTTTCCAGTCGCGGTAACGTTTTTCCGAGCCGGGTAATTGCCACCAGCCGGGATCGAACAAGCTGGTATTGCGCGTGATCACCCCGGCGCTGAGTGCGGAAACGGCCACATACGGTTTCACCGTCGACGCAGGCGGGTAAACCCCTTGTGTGGCGCGGTTGATCAGCGGCGTATTTGGGTCGTTTAACAGTGAAGAGTAATCTTTGCTGGAAATGCCATCGACAAACAGGTTCGGGTCGTAGCTTGGCATCGACACCAGCGCGAGAATGCTGCCATTGCGTGGATCGGTCACGACCACAGCGGCACGGCTGCCGGCGAGCAGCGTTTCAATATATTGCTGAAGTTTTAAATCCAGCGTCAGGTAGATATCGTGACCTGCCTGTGGCGGCACCTCTTTGAGCTGACGGATCACGCGGCCGCGGTTGTTGACTTCCACCTCTTCATAACCGGTCTGACCGTGCAGCACATCTTCGTAATAACGCTCAATACCCAGTTTACCGATATCGTGGGTGGCAGCGTAGTTTGCCAGCTTGCCCTCTTTATCCAGCCGTTCGACATCTTTATCGTTAATTTTCGACACGTAGCCAATAACGTGCGTCAGCGCGGAACCATACGGATAAAAGCGGCGCTTATAGCCCTTGACCTCAACGCCGGGAAAACGGTACTGGTTTACCGCAAAGCGCGCCACCTGGACTTCCGTCAGGTTAGTTTTTACCGGGATTGAGGTGAAGCGGTGCGAGCGTGAGCGCTCTTTTTTGAAGTTGGCGATATCGTCGTCATTCAGATCCACCACATCGCGCAGGGCATCCAGCGTTTGCTGCACATCATCAACTTTCTCCGGCATCATCTCGACCTGATAGATGGTGCGGTTCAGCGCCAGCGGCGTGCCGTTGCGATCGTAGATAATGCCGCGGCTGGGCGCGATAGGCACCAGCTTGATGCGGTTTTCGTTGGAGCGGGTCTGGTAGTCCGCAAAACGGACGATTTGCAGGTTATAAAGGTTGGCTACCAGCACGCCGGTAAGCAGCAAAATCCCCGTAAAAGCGACCAGCGCCCGGCGCACAAACAGCGCGGACTCAGCCGTATAGTCGCGAAAAGAATTCTGTAATTTCATCCGCTGCTTAATCTACCCAAGACTCGTCGTTACTCACGGTGATAAGGATGGTTGGTGGTAATACTCCATGCGCGATACAGGCTTTCGGCAACCAGCACGCGCACCAGCGGGTGAGGTAACGTTAGCGCAGAGAGTGACCAACTTTGTTCTGCCGCCGCTTTGCAGGCCGGGGATAACCCTTCCGGCCCGCCAATAAGCAAGCTGACATCGCGCCCGTCTTGCTTCCAGCGTTCCAGTTCGTTTGCCAGCTGCGGCGTATCCCAGGGTTTGCCCGGAATATCAAGGGTAACGATACGATTTTTGCCAGCCGCGGCTAGCATCAGTTCACCCTCTTTATCGAGAATGCGTTTGATATCTGCGTTCTTGCCGCGCTTTCCCGCCGGAATCTCGATTAACTCGAACGGCATATCTTTTGGAAAGCGGCGCAGGTATTCACTAAAACCTGTCTGTACCCAGTCCGGCATTTTCGTGCCGACGGCGACCAGTTGCAGTTTCACGCATTAACCCCAGAGTTTTTCCAGCTCATACAGGCGACGGCTCTCTTCCTGCATGACGTGGACAATCACATCGCCTAAATCGACAACGACCCAGTCCGCGGCGCTTTCACCTTCGACACCCAACGGCATCATGCCGGCGGCGCGCGATTCCTGCACCACATGATCCGCAATAGAGATAACGTGACGCGTAGATGTACCGGTGCAGATAATCATGCAGTCGGTGATACTGGATTTACCCTGAACGTCAATGGCGACGATATCCTGACCTTTCAGGTCATCAATTTTGTCGATAACAAAATCCTGGAGTGCTTTACCCTGCAAGTGTTCCCCCTGGGGTGAGTAAAAAATGTACTGTTAATGAACGGCCTGACATTATACCTGAACTGCATCGATTGTCGGGGTATGAGAGACCCGGCAAGTTTAAAAGTTGGCTATCATCCCATCACGGGCGCGTGATTGCATTGCCATTTTTGTAAAACAATTTCTGCGCGCGGAGGATAACAGCCTGTGAGGGCGTGTCAATGACCGAATCAGTGGTGTGAATAGGATGCATGAAAAACAGGCTATGCATCGTCCGCGTGCCATGCTGCCCGGCTATTTAATACCCGCAGCGTGGCGAAATCATCATGGATATCAATAGCGCTCCAGCACCCTTGATCAACACGAAAATGCCACAGTGATGCAGCAGGCATGTTGAGCAAGCGGGCGATCAACAAACTCAAAACTCCCTGATGGCTGGCGATCAACACATTCTTGTGCTGACTTTTTATATCGGCAACGAGCGCAATAACTTGCTCAATTCGTGCAGAAAATGCCTGAAATCCTTCACCATTGGTAGGAACGGTGTGCTGCCAGTCGGTACACCAGGCGGCATAGTTTTGCGGATCTTCTCGCGTTAAATCGCGATGATGGCGCATTTCCCAGTCGCCAAAAAACATCTCATTGAGTAATGGTGTGGTATGAACGGTCAGCGTGCGCGATTCCAGCACGCGCGCGGCCGTCTGCTGCGCGCGCTCCAGTTCGCTACACAGCACATAATCGAAGGGTACATGAGCGAGTAGATCGCGCAGAGTTTTCGCCTGCGCCAGCCCCTTGGGCGTCAGCGGAGTCGGTGAATGACCGCTATAAAGCCCGGCGACATTCGCTTCGGTTTCTCCGTGGCGTATCAGCCAGAGTCGCATGATGGTCTCCCGTCTGGATTTGTGCGCAAAGTTTACCATCGCGCCCTCAATCACGGCCTCTTTTTCGTTTAAGATAACGGCTTTTAACCGGAGCGGAAGATGGCTTTGTTTCACAGTGCGCATGGTGGCAACACGCGTGAGGCGGCAGAATTGTTGGGGATATCAGCGGAGCAGTTGCTTGATTTCAGTGCCAACATTAATCCGGCTGGCATGCCGGCATCGCTTAAACATGCGTTGCAAAATAATCTGTCGCTCGCCGAGCGCTACCCGGATGTTGAGTATCAGCGTCTGCATCAGGTACTGGCGGCTCATCACCAGGTGCCCGCTTCATGGATACTTGCCGGAAATGGTGAAACGGAAGCGATCTTTGCGCTGGTCAACATGCTTAAGCCACGTCAAGTGATGCTGATAACGCCTGGGTTTGCCGAGTATCGCCGGGCGCTGGCGTTGGTGGACTGCGGGATTCGCGACTATCAATTACGTGAGAGTGATGGCTGGCAGCTTACTGATGCGTTGCTGGGCGCGCTGACCGCCGATCTCGACTGTTTATTTCTCTGTACACCCAATAACCCCACCGGTTTGTTGCCGGACGAGGCTCTGCTGCACGCGATTGCCGCCCGTTGTAAATCGCTGGAAATTACGCTTGTCCTCGACGAAGCCTTCATGGATTTTATTGCTGAACGCGAAGGTTTTATTCCTTATCTGGCAAACAATCCGCACGTTTGGGTGCTGCGTTCACTCACCAAGTTTTACGCCATTCCTGGCCTGCGACTGGGGTATGTGCTGGGCAGCAACGAACAGCAAGTCCGGTCTATGCGCGATGCGCAGATGCCATGGTCCATCAATGCCTTTGCCGCGCTCGCCGGTGAGGTAATTTTGCAGGACAGTGACTATCAGCAGGCAAGCTGGAACTGGCTCAATAACGAACGTCCGCGTCTGTTCGCCGCGCTAAGTGTGCTGTCGGGGTTAACGGTCTGGCCTGGCTGTGCAAACTATCTTTTTTTGCGCTGTGACGTGCCGGGTCTGGAGTTACAACAGGCCTTGCTTTCCCGCCATATTTTGATTCGTAGCTGCGCCAATTATCCAGGGCTCGATGCGCGCTATTATCGTGTGGCGGTGCGAAGCGAAAGGGAGAATGATCGGCTCATCGCTGCCATGGCGGCGGTGATCAGCGGTACAAACTCTGCTCGTTGATATATGCCAGGACGGACTCAGGGAGCAGATCATCACACTTTTCACCGTGCTCCAGCCGTTCACGGATAAGCGTTGCCGAAATGTTGAACCACGGCGTTTCGGCAAGGTAAATCCGTCCGGCGGGTAAAACATGCAGCTCTTCAGGATTGGTGGTGAGATGGGCTTCCAGCCACTGCTGGTGCGCTTCCTGCTCCATCGTCAGCGGGTAACCCGGGCGGCGGCAGACAATCAGATGGCAGTTATCCAGAATGGTCTCGTAGTGATGCCAGGTGGGGAAGGTGAGCAGTGAATCCTGGCCAATGATAAACGCCAGTGGGTGTCGCGTACCTTGCTCTTCCCGCCACTCTTGTAAGGTTTGCGCCGTGTATGATGGGGTGTCGCGGCGAAGTTCGCGTTCATCAAGGGTGAATAAGGGCTTGTCGGCAATGGCCAGCTCGACCATTTTTTTGCGTTGCTGGCTGCTGGCCTCCGGTTGTGCGCGGTGTGGCGGCACGTTATTGGGCATGATGATCACCCTGGAAAGGCCAATCTGGTTCGCCAGCGCTTCCACAGGTTTCAGGTGTCCATAATGGACCGGATCGAATGTACCGCCAAACAGTGCCTGCAACTGATTCATATCAACCATCAATAAAAACGTCTGCCAGTGCCTTATGACAGAGTAGCAGAGAAAGCCCTTCAAGCTCGGCCCAGACCGACTGCCCAAAATCCTGCTTCACAATCAGCTCAATGCGGCTCAGCAAATGGACTGCCTGGCGTAACTGATCGAGGCTCAGGCGATTAAGCGCATCGCCCGTGACACCCCGGCGGTTTTGCCACACCCGATGCTTGTCAAACAGCGCACGCAATGGCGTATGTGCTGACTGGCGTTTTAATGTCACCAGTAACAGCAATTCGCGTTGCACGGTACGCAGCAGGATCACAGGCTCACACGCTTCCAGTCGCAACTGGGTGAGAATGTGCAACGCGCGTTTGCTTTTCCCGGCAAGTAGCGCATCAACCCAGTGGAAAGGTGTGAAGTGCGCCGCGTCGTTTACCGCATGTTCCACGCGGGGCAGGGTGAGTTTGCCATCCGGCCACAGCAGCGCCAGGCGTTCCAGCGCTTGTGCCAGTGCCAGTAAGTTTCCTTCGTAGCAATAACAAAGTAACTGATTGGCGGCGTCGTCCAGTTCCAGTTTGTTTTGCTTTGCTCTGGCGGCAACCCAGCGCGGCAGATTCGCCTGCTCCGGCGTCTGGCAGCTTACCTGCACGGCACGATTATTTAACTGCGTTATCCATGCCGCGTTTTCCTGCGCTTTGGTCAGCTTGTTTCCGCGCACCGTCAAAATGAGGTCGTCATGCAGCAGGCTAACCAGCTTTGCCAGCTGTTCATTGATAGCCGCGTTTGGGCCATTTTCGGGCAGCTGTAACAGTAACGTCTGGCGACTGGCGAACAGACTCAATGCCTGGCAGATGGAGAAAATCGCATCCCAATCCGTGCTGGCATCCAGTGTAAAGGTATGGTGTTCGATGAAGCCCTGTTCAGCGGCGACCTGACGCACGGCGTCCTGGCTCTCTTGCAACAGCAGCGGATCATTACCGAGGAGTAAATACGCCGCGCGCAGCCCTTCATTAAGCTGCGCGCGGAGTTGTTCCGGATACAACCTGAGCATTAGCTACCCGGTTGCGTGGAAGAGGAGCCAGTCGTCGAGGTGGCGGCGTCCTGCGTGCTTTTCGCATCTGCCGTATGTACGCTAGGCAGTTTACGAATCAGTTGTTCGGCTGCTTTGTCGTACATCTCCTGAACGATCATCTCCTGCTCTGCGGCTTTCGCCAGTGCCGTTTGCGGGTTATCAAAGAAGGAACGATAAACTTTGGTATTGATCGGGTAAATATCATGACCCGGGATCAGTACGCTGGCGTTTACGGTCAGCACCATTTGATATTCCGCAGTTCGGCCATCCTGGAAAACAGAAGCCGTGTCACTGGTGATACTTGATGCGAGAAGACGTAGCGAAGGCACGTCCTGACGCGTTGATCCTTTCTCCAGCAAGCTAATACCGTTCAGACGCAACTGGCTGCGGATCGCGCGGCTCAGTGGGCCATTCGGATCCCCGGAGTCAAAGATCATCGTTTTCATTTCGCTCGGCACCTGCGTGGTATTACGCAGATGCCAGCCACATCCGGCAGTGATTAGCACCGCCAGTGATACGAACAATGTAGCCAGATATCGCACGCTTCCTCCCGCGCTTAGCCAACGACCAGATTAAGCAGTTTACCCGGTACGTAAATCACTTTACGCACGGTCACGCCATCAAGATATTTTGCTACCAGATGTTCCTGGCCTGCGCGTTCACGCACCTGTTCTTCCGTCGCGTCAACGGCAACAGTAATTTTACCACGCACTTTACCATTGACCTGGACGACAACCAGCGTGGTGTTTTCAACCATCGCTTTCTCATCAGCTACCGGCCACGGTGCGTTGTCGATGTCGCCTTCGCCGCCCAGTTCCTGCCACAGCGTGAAGCTGGCGTGTGGGGTGAACGGGTTAAGCATACGTACCACCGCCAGCAGGGCTTCCTGCATTAAGGCGCGATCCTGCTCGCTCTCCTGCGGCGCTTTCGCCAGTTTGTTCATCAGCTCCATAATCGCCGCGATAGCGGTGTTGAAAGTCTGACGACGACCAATATCATCGGAAACTTTCGCGATAGTTTTATGCACGTCGCGACGCAGGGCTTGCTGGTCTTCACTCAGCGCAGCCAGATCCAGTGCGGCAACAGCACCCCGAGCGGTATGTTCATAAACCAGTTTCCAGACGCGTTTCAGGAAGCGGTTCGCGCCTTCTACGCCGGATTCCTGCCACTCCAGTGTCATATCGGCTGGCGATGCAAACATCATGAACAGACGCACGGTGTCCGCGCCGTAACGCTCAACCATTTCCTGCGGGTCGATACCGTTGTTTTTCGACTTGGACATTTTGCTCATGCCGGTATAAACCAGCTCGTGGCCTGCCGGATCGGTCGCTTTGACAATGCGCCCTTTTTCGTCACGTTCAACAATGGCATCTTTCGGCGAAACCCAGTTACGCTCGCCGTTTTCACCCACGTAATAGAACGCATCGGCCAGTACCATGCCCTGGCACAGCAGCTGTTTCGCAGGCTCATCGGAGTTCACCATGCCCGCGTCGCGCATCAGTTTGTGGAAGAAGCGGAAGTAGAGCAGGTGCATGATGGCGTGTTCGATGCCGCCAATATAAATATCTACCGGCAGCCAGTAATTTGCCGCTTTCGGGTCCAGCATGCCTTCGTTGTGCTGCGGGCAGGTGTAACGCGCATAGTACCAGGAAGACTCCATAAAGGTGTCGAAGGTATCGGTTTCGCGCAGCGCCGGTTGGCCGTTGACGGTGGTTTTCGCCCACTCAGGATCGGCTTTAATCGGGCTGGTGATACCGTCCATGACAACATCTTCCGGCAGGATAACCGGCAGTTGATCTTCCGGCGTTGGAATAACGGTGCCATCTTCCAGCGTCACCATCGGGATGGGCGCGCCCCAGTAACGCTGACGGGAAACGCCCCAGTCGCGCAGACGGAAATTCACTTTGCGCTCGCCCACGCCTTTGGCCGCCAGTTTGTCGGCAATGGCGTTAAAAGCAGCGTTAAAGTCGAGACCGTCGAATTCGCCAGAGTTAAACAGCACGCCTTTATCGGTCATCGCTTGTTCGCTCAGATCCGGCGCGCTGCCGTCAGCGTTGAGAATGACCGCCTTGATCGGCAGATTGTATTTCGTGGCAAATTCGTAGTCGCGCTGATCGTGACCCGGAACGGCCATCACCGCACCGGTGCCGTATTCCATCAGCACAAAGTTTGCCGCCCATACCGGAATCGCTTCCCCGGTCAGCGGGTGAATGGCTTTCAGGCCGGTATCAACGCCTTTTTTCTCCATCGTCGCCATATCGGCTTCCGCAACTTTGGTGTTACGGCATTCGTCGATAAAGGACGCCAGCTCCGGTTTGCTCGCGGCGGCTTGCTGCGCCAGCGGATGGCCTGCCGCAACGGCCAGATAAGTTGCGCCGATAAACGTGTCCGGGCGCGTGGTGTAGACCGTCAGTTTCTGGTCGCTGTTCTGCACGTCGAACGTGATCTCCACGCCTTCAGAACGGCCAATCCAGTTGCGCTGCATGGTTTTCACCGTATCCGGCCAATGATCCAGATTATCCAGGTCATTCAGCAGCTCGTCAGCATAAGCGGTGATTTTAATAAACCACTGCGGGATCTCTTTGCGTTCAACTTTGGTATCGCAGCGCCAGCAGCAGCCGTCGATAACTTGTTCGTTCGCCAGCACGGTCTGATCGTTCGGGCACCAGTTCACCGCGGAGGTTTTCTTATAGACGAGACCTTTTTTGTACAGCTCGGTGAAGAACTTCTGTTCCCAACGGTAATATTCCGGGGTGCAGGTCGCCAGCTCGCGGCTCCAGTCATAGCCGAAACCCAGCATTTTGAGCTGGTTTTTCATGTACGCGATGTTGTCGTAAGTCCACGGTGCCGGTGCGGTGTTATTTTTTACCGCCGCGCCTTCAGCCGGCAGACCAAACGCATCCCAGCCAATCGGCTGCAGCACGTTTTTACCCAGCATGCGCTGATAACGGGAGATCACATCGCCGATGGTGTAGTTACGGACGTGGCCCATGTGTAGTCGGCCAGAAGGATAGGGGAGCATCGACAAGCAATAGTATTTCTCTTTGCTCTCGTCTTCAGTGACTTCAAATGTGCGCTTCTCTTCCCAGTGGCGCTGTACTTTGGATTCTATATCTTCCGGGCGGTATTGCTCTTGCATGGCAGCCAGTAGTCCTGTTTTTGCTACAGCTACAAATGTAGCGTTGTTACGTGATTTTTCGAAAGGCATAGCATAGCCCAAACGCCACTCTCAAAACAGCCTTTCCGCGAGGCGGGAATGAAATTGCCGCAGCCGTTGGCGGCGAATTTTTTGTCGACAGTGCGGGCGAGTCGGCACAGCGAGGAAGAAATAACGTCTACCATTAGAGAGAGTTACTGAACCGGGAGGCGAAACGATGAACAAGGTTGCTCATTTTTACCGTGAACTGGTGGCGGCGTTGACCGAGCGTCTACGCAATGGAGAGCGTGATATTGACGCCCTGGTTGAACAAGCGCGCCTGCGCGTGGCGAAGACCGGTGAGTTAACGCGCACCGAGGTTGACGAGCTGATGCGCGCCATTCGCCGCGATCTGGAGGAGTTCGCCCTCAGTTACAGCGAAAGCCAGGAAGAAGTCACCGACAGCGTATTTATGCGGGTGATTAAAGAGAGTATTTGGCAGGAACTGGCGGATATCACCGATAAAACGCAGCTTGAGTGGCGTGAAGTATTCCAGGATCTCAATCACCACGGTGTGTATCACAGCGGCGAAGTGGTAGGACTCGGGAATCTGGTCTGCGAGAAGTGCCACTTTCATCTGGCGGTATATACGCCGGATGTGTTGCCGTTATGCCCGAAATGCGGACATGACCAATTCCAGCGCCGCCCGTTCGAACCATAATCCAGAAAGCGCCTGCCCGGAGCGGGCAGGCGCAGGTTATTAATGCAGGATTTTTGCGAGAAAGTCTTTTGCACGTTCGGATTTCGGATTATCGAAGAAGGCGTCTTTCTCTGAATCCTCGACAATTTTCCCTTCATCCATAAAGATCACCCGGTTCGCTACTTTGCGGGCAAAGCCCATTTCGTGGGTCACCACCATCATCGTCATGCCTTCGTTTGCCAGTTCAACCATGACATCCAGCACTTCGTTGATCATCTCTGGATCGAGTGCGGAAGTCGGCTCATCAAACAGCATCGCCACCGGATCCATACAGAGCGCACGGGCAATCGCCACACGTTGCTGCTGGCCGCCGGAGAGCTGCGCCGGAAACTTATTCGCATGCGCTGACAAACCAACGCGCTCCAGCAGCTTGAGCCCTTTTTCCCGTGCGGCGGCTTTATCACGTTTGAGCACTTTTACCTGCGCCAGCGTCAGGTTTTCGATAATCGACAGGTGCGGAAACAGTTCAAAGTGCTGAAACACCATCCCGACGTGAGAACGCAGCTTTGCCAGATCGGTTTTCTTGTCATTCACTTTGGTGCCGTTGACGAGAATCTCGCCTTTTTGCACCGGTTCCAGACCATTGACGGTTTTAATCAGCGTGGATTTACCGGAGCCGGACGGCCCACAAACCACCACCACTTCGCCTTTTTTCACTTCGGTGGAGCAATCGGTCAACACCTGAAAGTGACCATACCATTTAGAAACATTTTTCAGGGAAATCATTAGACGGTCCTTTTCTTCAGCCAGCTGACCAACAGCGAAGCACTAAGACTGATAACAAAATAAACTGCACCGGCAAACAGGATCATTTCGACCTGCGTACCATCACGCTCGCCAATTGTTGAGGCCGTGCGGAAGAAATCCGCCAGACTCAGGACATACACCAGCGAGGTATCCTGGAACAGGACGATCCCCTGCGTAAGCAGCAGCGGCACCATGGCGCGAAACGCCTGCGGCAGAATGATGAGCTTCATCGACTGCCAGTGCGTCATCCCCAGCGCCAGTGCGGCACTGGACTGCCCGCGGGAGATACTCTGGATGCCGGCGCGAATAATTTCTGAGTAGTAGGCCGCTTCAAACATTGAGAAGGCCACCATCGCGGAAATCAGGCGGATATCGGTTTTCGGTGACAGGCCAAGCACGTTTTGCAGAAAGCCCGGCACAATCAGATAGAACCACAGCAGCACCATGACCAGGGGAATGGAGCGGAACACGTTCACGTAGCTCTTGGCGAACCAGCGCAGCGGGGCGAAAGTCGACAGGCGCATCACCGCCAGCAGCGTTCCCCAGATTATGCCGACCACAATAGCGATAGCGGTGATTTTCAGCGTCACCACCAGCCCGGCCCACAGATAGGGCAGGGAAGGGATCACAGAACTCCAGTCAAACTCATACATGATTATTTGCCCCCCATATTGCCCGGCAGGCGAATTTTGCGTTCAACCAGGTTCATCGCCAGCATGATGATGGCGTTAATCACCACATACGCGACGGTGATGGCAGTGAAGGATTCCCATGCGTGTGCCGAGTAATCCAGCAGTTTCCCCGCCTGCGCGGCCATATCGACCAGGCCGATAGTGGAGGCGATGGCCGAGTTTTTTACCAGGTTCATCATCTCCGAGGTCATCGGCGGCACAATCACGCGATAAGCGTTTGGCAGCAACACATAACGGTAGGTTTGCGGCAGCGTCAGCCCCATTGCCAGACCGGCATTTTTTTGCCCGCGCGGTAGCGACTGAATCGCCGCGCGTACCTGCTCGCAAACGCGAGCGGCGGTAAACAGCCCAAGACAAATCATTGATGAGAGGAAGAACTGGATATTCGGATCCAGTTCTGATTTGAACCACATGCCGATATCTTCTGGCAGTAGTTCCGGTACCACCAGGTACCAGGTAAAAAACTGCACAATCAGCGGCACGTTGCGGAACAGTTCGACATAAAGGGTGCCAATGCCGGACAAGAAACGGTTAGGGACGGTACGCAGAATGCCAAACAGGGAACCGACCAGAAAAGCGATAATCCAGGCCGTCACGGAAAGCGCGATAGTGACCTGAAAACCACTCCATAGCCAGCCAAGATAGGTGGTGTTGCCGAACGGGGCCTGTTGCAGGAAGATCCCCCAGTTCCAGTCTATGGACATAAATCTACTCCGGAAAAAAAAGGGTAGCAGCGCTACCCTCGAAGATTGTGTGAAGAGCGAGTTTTCGTGTTGAGTGGGGAACGACCACTCAGCATATAGTCTGTCCGTGCTACTTCGACAATCGAGAGGGCAGGTAAACCCGCCCCTAATGGTTTTAATTAGTTCAGAGCTTTGTCATTCGGTTCTTTGAACAGCGCTTTCATATCGTCAGAGAGATCGAAATTGAGGTTCATGTTTTTTGGCGGAATTGGGTTTTTAAACCATTTATCGAAGGATTTTTCCGCCGCACCGGATGTCTGCAACTGAGCGATGGTGTCATCCATCAGCTTTTTGAACTCTGGATCGTTTTTACGCAGCATACAGCCGTAGGCTTCTTTCGATTGCGGTGTGCCAACGATGTCCCAGTTATCCGGTTTTTTCGCTTTCGCACGTTCACCCGCCAGCAGGGCGTCATCCATCATAAAGGCCACCGCACGACCACTTTCCAGCGTACGGAACGAGTCGCCATGGTCTTTCGCGCTAATAATGCGCATATCCATTTTCTTCTCATCGTTCAGCTTGTTCAGCAGGATTTCTGAGGTAGTGCCGGAAGTCACAACAACCGCTTTGCCTTTCAGGTCGGCGAAGTCTTTAATCGGGCCGCCTTTTTTGGTCAGCAGACGTGTGCCAACCACGAAAATGGTGTCAGAGAACGCCGCTTGTTTCTGACGTTCAACGTTATTGGTGGTGGAACCACACTCAAAATCGAAGGTGCCGTTTTGCAGCAGCGGGATACGGTTTTGTGAAGTGATTGGAATCAGTTTTACCGCCAGATCCGGCTTATTCAGTTTTTTCTTCACCGCTTCAACGATAGCGTTGGAGTAGTCCTGGGAGTACCCCACGACTTTTTGTTCATTGTCGTAGTAGGAGAACGGTACGGAAGATTCGCGGTGACCGACGACGATAACGCCGTTTTTAGCAATTTTAGCCAGTGTAGCTTGTTGATCAGCCGGCGCTGCGTCGGCAGGTTTTGCATCTTCAGCATGCACCAGACCGGCGGACAGTCCCATCACCAGCATCGCGGCGGCCAGTTTACGTAATTGCATATCCAGACTCCTTTATCGTCAGCGCCAGAGACGCGTATTGATACCCATTGTGTGTATTGTGTTTTTGTTGTTCTGCGACAATATCGTGCAGTGTCGTGTGTGTTTGTTACATTCAGTCTGGCTTAATGTAAAGATTTTGCTGCGGTATTGTTTATTTTTGCGAGGCGCGCCGCACCGTTTAGAGGCAAAAATCTTCCATTGCACCAGATTGGTGCTGCTACTGTTTCCTGCTGGTGCGACATAAGTTGCACATAAGCGGATTACATAGCTGCCTGATAGATATAAGCAAACCGCATGCCAAAACGGCCTAATCGTAAATTTTGTGTAGCGAAGAGAGGATGCCCGGCAAGCAGATCGCCACCGGGCAGAACAACGAGGAGAGGGATTAACGGCGGCGTTGACGCAAGCCCATCACCAGGGCGCCAAAGCCCAGCAAGGCGGTGATAATCCACAGCGGCCAGTTACCCGTGCGGGCATACGGCGTGAGACCAGAGGTTGGCGTCACCTTCGCGGTTAATACTTCACGAGTAAATTGCGGGATCATCGCCTGGATTTCACCCTGCGGGCCAATGACCGCCGTGATGCCATTATTGGTGCTCCGCAACAGCGGGCGCGCCAGTTCCAGCGCACGCATCCGTGCCATCTGGAAGTGCTGCCACGGGCCGATGGATTTGCCAAACCAGGCATCGTTTGAGATGGTCAGCAAGAAATCGGTTTCCGGACGGAAATTATCACGTACCTGCTCGCCAAGGATGATTTCGTAGCAGATTGCCGCCGTCAGCGTTAGCCCATGCGCCGACAGCGGAGGCTGCACATAAGCGCCACGGCTGAATGAGGACATCGGCAAATCGAAGAAGGGGGCCAGCGGACGCAGAATCGACTCCAGCGGTACAAACTCGCCAAACGGTACCAGATGGTTTTTGTTGTAGCGATCGCTTGAGCTGTAGCTATAAGCGTTGTCTTTGCCCAGCGTAATGATGGTGTTGTAGGTATCGTAACGGTTTTGCTTATTGAGACGTGAATCGACAATCCCGGTGATAAGCGTACTGTTGTTTGCCCGCAGCAGATTATCCATGGCGCTTAAAAAGCGTTGCTGGTTAATTTCCAGATCCGGAATGGCAGACTCCGGCCAGATAATCAGCTGCGATTTACCCATCACCTGCTCAC
Source organism: Enterobacter sp. R4-368 (assembly GCF_000410515.1). Classification (NCBI taxonomy): domain Bacteria; kingdom Pseudomonadati; phylum Pseudomonadota; class Gammaproteobacteria; order Enterobacterales; family Enterobacteriaceae; genus Enterobacter; species Enterobacter sp. R4-368. The sequence goes on from NC_021500.1 coordinate 4,475,211, forward strand.
TGGCTTCGCTGTAGATTTTCAGCGTATTGAGTAGCTGGTTTTCGTCCCACTTCATTGATTGTGGAATATTCCCCTGCACCATCGACACCTGAGTGGTGCGCTCCGGCAGCAGTTGATACCACTGGATATAACGCAGTGGGAAGGGCAGAGCAAACAACACGACGGCGACAACCAGCGGGCGCAAGCGACGCTGCGCTATCGCCAGTACCACCAGACCGCTCACCACCATCAGTAAGAAATTGATTGCTTCAACGCCAAGCACCGGCGCAAGACCTTTCAGCGGCCCATCTATCTGGCTGTAACCAAACTGGAGCCACGGGAAACCGGTCAGCACCCAGCCGCGCAGGAACTCGGTAATTTGCCAGACAACCGGCGCGGCAACGGCCAGGCGCAACCAGGTAGTATGCGGCCACAGACGCGACAAAATACCGGCGAATAGCCCGGTGTAGAGCGACAGATAGGCCGCCAGCAGCACCACGAGGAAGATATTGACCGGGCCAGGCATGCCGCCAAACTGGGCGATGCTGACATATACCCAGTGCACACCGCTGCCAAACAGGCCAAGCCCCCAGAAATAACCAATCCAGGCAGCCTGCAACGGGCGGCGATTCAGGGTTAAACCCTGCAGACCAATCAGAGAGATAAGTGCGGCGGGCCAGAAGTCATAAGGAGAAAAAGCCAGCGTTCCGCTGGCTCCGAATAACAACGCCAGCAGCAGACGTATGCGCTGGCGCTCAAACAATGCGGCAAATACCATTTACATTACTCATCCAGTTTCGGTTGCGGAGAATCATCCGGCATTCTGACATGGACCTGAATAATACGTCGACTATCAGCCATAGCGACCTTGAATTGGTAACCATCAATGTCAATCGATTCGCCGCGCGCAGGCAAGTGACCAAACGCCTGCATCACCAGACCGCCAATGGTGTCTACTTCATCATCACTGAAGTGGGTGCCGAAGGTTTCATTGAAATCTTCAATCGGCGCCAGTGCGCGTACTGTCCATGTGTGGCGGCTAAGCTGGCGGAAATCGATATCTTCTTCTTCGTCATATTCGTCTTCGATTTCGCCGACAATAAGCTCGAGAATATCTTCAATCGTCACCAGACCAGAAACGCCGCCGAACTCATCAATAACGATAGCCATATGGTAGCGCTGGGAACGGAACTCTTTCAGCATGCGATCAACACGCTTGCTTTCCGGCACCACTACCGCCTGGCGTAACACTTTTTCCATGCTGAACGCTTCGGCGTCGCTGCGCATAAAAGGCAGCAAATCCTTAGCCATCAGGATCCCTTCGATGTGATCTTTATCTTCGCTGATCACCGGGAAACGCGAGTGGGCAGACTCGATAATGACATCGAGACATTCGTCCAGCGTCTGGTTGCGTTTCAGGGTAATCATTTGGGAGCGGGGGATCATGATGTCGCGAACGCGCTGGTCCGCAATATCCATTACCCCTTCCAGCATGTCGCGCGTATCGTTGTCGATAAGCTCGTTCTGCCCGGAGTCTCGGATCAGTTCCAGCAGTTCATCACGGTTTTTCGGTTCGCCGTGAAAGAGCTGGCTGAGTAAAAGGGAGAAGAATCCCTTTTTGTTGGTGGTGTTGTCGCTACTGTGTGAGTTATCGTCGCTCATGGCGTCGTGTGGGTTCTCGTGTTGGTTAATCTGTCGCTCGTCGCGCGTAAACTCAGCGCCGGACGGCATTTTTAGCGAGTGGAGCGCAGCAATCTGCGCGCCAACTTACTCTTTCTCGGAAATGTACGGATCCTCATAGCCCAGAGCAAGCATTATCTCTGTCTCGATCCCTTCCATCTCTTCGGCTTCATCATCCTCAATATGATCGTAACCGAGCAGGTGTAAACTACCGTGCACCACCATATGCGCCCAGTGTGCGTCCAGCGGTTTGCCTTGCTCCTGGGCTTCCTGTTCCACAACCTGGCGGCAAATGATCAAATCGCCAAGCAGCGGCATTTCGATGCCCAGCGGCGCTTCAAACGGGAAAGAGAGCACGTTAGTCGGCTTATCTTTCCCGCGGTAGGTCAGGTTCAGTTCATGGCTTTCCGCATTGTCGACCACGCGAATGGTGACTTCCGCTTCTTCCTGAAACTGTGGGATAACGGCGTCAAGCCACTTCTGGAACTGCGCTTCTTCCGGCAGGCCGCTGTTATCCTCACATGCCAGCTGTAGATCAAGGATCACCTGACTCATTTCTGCTCCTGCTCCTGGGCTTCGCGTTTGCGCTCGGCGGCCAGTTCTGCTTTACGTTTCTGTTCGGCCTCTTCCCAGACTTCATAGGCGATAACGATGCGGGCAACCACCGGATGGCGCACCACATCTTCACTGTGGAAGAAGTTAAAGCTGATTTCGTCGACGTTCGCCAGCACTTCAATGGCGTGACGCAGACCGGACTTGGTGTTGCGCGGCAGGTCAATCTGCGTGACATCGCCGGTAATCACCGCTTTGGAGTTAAAGCCAATACGCGTCAGGAACATCTTCATCTGTTCGATGGTGGTGTTCTGGCTCTCATCAAGAATGATAAACGCGTCGTTTAGCGTACGACCGCGCATATAGGCTAACGGCGCGACTTCAATGACGTTGCGCTCAATCAGCTTTTCGACGCGTTCAAAGCCAATCATTTCAAACAGCGCGTCATACAGCGGGCGCAGATAAGGATCGACTTTTTGGCTGAGATCGCCGGGCAGGAAGCCGAGTTTTTCACCTGCTTCTACCGCCGGGCGCGTCAGCAGAATGCGGCGTACTTCCTGACGTTCCAGTGCATCCACTGCTGCGGCGACCGCGAGGTAAGTTTTACCGGTTCCCGCCGGGCCAACGCCGAAGGTGATGTCGTGATCGAGCATATTGGCGACGTACTGCGCCTGGTTCGGCGTGCGCGGTTTAATCACACCACGCTTGGTCTTGATATGAATCGCTTTGCCGTACTCCGGCACGCTCTCGGCGCTCTGCTCCAGCACGCGCGCTTCTTTGATAGCCAGATGGATCTGTTCCGGTTCGATATCCTGGATCTGGCCGCGCATCGGCGCGGTATCGACATACAGGGTGCGCAGAATATCGGCGGCGGCATTAACGCAAATTTCGCGTCCGGTGAGTTTGAAGTGATTATCGCGGCGGTTGATTTCGATGCCCAGTCGCCGCTCCAGTTGTTTGATGTTGTCGTCAAACGGGCCGCACAGACTTAGCAGACGTGCATTGTCCGCTGGCTCAAGGGTAATTTCACGCGTATCTATATTCAAACTGTTCCTCTTTTCGATGTGTCGAGGGCTATGCCCATTAGGGAATTATTCACGGCATATAAAGAAGTCGCAAGCATTGCGCAAGATGTTGGGGTCGGCGAGGGGAAAAGCAAGGCCTGCCAGAAATGGCAGGCCGGTGGTATTACGGTTGGTACAGACCGACGCCGAGGTCGTTCTCTTTACGCGTACGGGCAATAACAGATTGTGGCGATTCCACCACACGCAGACCCATTTCTTCTTCGGTACGCACCAGCACGCCGCGCAGGGAGTTCGGGTAGACATCGACGATTTCCACATCGACAAATTTACCGATCATCTCTGGCTTGCCTTCGAAGTTCACCACGCGGTTATTTTCGGTGCGGCCGGACAGCTCCATGATGTTCTTACGCGAAGTCCCTTCCACCAGGATGCGCTGCGTCGTGCCAAGCATACGGCGGCTCCAGGCCATCGCTTGCTGGTTAATACGCTCTTGCAGAATGTACAGGCGCTGTTTTTTCTCCTCTTCCGGCACATCATCTACCATATCGGCAGCGGGCGTGCCCGGGCGTGCGGAGAAGATAAAGCTGTAGCTCATGTCGAAGTTAACATCGGCAATCAGCTTCATGGTTTTTTCGAAATCTTCGGTGGTCTCACCCGGGAAGCCGACGATAAAGTCGGAGCTAATCTGAATGTCCGGGCGCGCCTCGCGTAGCTTACGGATGATCGCTTTGTATTCCAGCGCGGTATGCGTGCGGCTCATCAGATTCAGTATGCGGTCAGAACCACTTTGCACCGGCAGATGCAGGAAGCTCACCAGCTCCGGCGTGTCGCGATAGACGTCAATGATGTCATCGGTGAACTCAATAGGGTGGCTGGTGGTGAAACGGATGCGATCGATACCATCAATCGCCGCCACCAGACGCAGCAGTTCGGCAAAGGTGCCGATACTGCCGTCAAAGTTCTCACCGCGCCAGGCGTTCACGTTCTGGCCGAGCAGGTTCACTTCACGCACGCCCTGCGCCGCCAGTTGCGCGATCTCAAACAGGATGTCATCGGCAGGGCGGCTGACTTCTTCACCACGGGTATAAGGCACCACGCAGTAAGTGCAGTATTTGTTACAGCCTTCCATGATCGATACAAACGCGGTCGGACCTTCGGCGCGCGGTTCCGGCAAACGGTCGAATTTTTCAATTTCCGGGAAGCTGATATCGACTACCGGGCTACGGGTGCCGCGCACGGAGTTGATCATTTCCGGCAAGCGGTGCAGGGTTTGTGGCCCAAAAATAATGTCGACATAGTGCGCGCGCTGGCGAATATGATCGCCTTCCTGAGACGCCACGCAGCCGCCAACACCGATAATCAGATCGGGGTTTTTCTCTTTCAGCAGCTTCCAGCGGCCCAACTGATGGAAGACTTTTTCCTGAGCCTTTTCACGGATTGAGCAGGTATTAAGCAGCAGCACATCCGCTTCTTCCGCCACCTCGGTCAGTTGATAGCCGTGCGTGGCATCCAGCAGATCGGCCATCTTCGATGAATCGTATTCGTTCATCTGACAGCCCCAGGTTTTTATGTGGAGTTTTTTTGTCATCGACTTGCTCTTGCTTAAGTTCGTATACCCTGAGTATGACGGGTATCAGCCAGGATTGCAGGCCGCGTATTGTAATGCTTTGGTCGCGTGCTGACCAGTATGACGGTTGTCAGCCTCAAGGGGTAAAAAATCCGGTAAACTTAACGGATTCTCGTTGAAGGACAAGTAGCCATGACAAATCAATCCACTGAAGTTGCCATCGTTGGCGGCGGAATGGTCGGCGGAGCGCTGGCGCTGGGGCTGGCGCAACATGGTTTTGCCGTGACCGTGATTGAAAAACAGGAACCCGCGGCGTTTGATGCAACGTTACCGCCGGACGTACGTATTTCGGCAATCAGTGCCGCATCGGTGGCGTTACTCCGCGGGCTGGGCGTCTGGGAGAACATTCAGGCCATGCGCTGTCACCCTTATCGGCAACTGGAAACCTGGGAGTGGGAAAATGCGCATGTGCTGTTCGACGCTCGCGAGCTGAAGTTGCCGCTGCTCGGTTACATGGTTGAAAACACGGTGCTCCAGCGTGCGCTGTGGGAGGCGTTACAGGCGCACCCGCAGGTAACGCTACTTACGGCGAAAGAATTAACCGCGCTGCATGCGCACGATGCGCATCAGCAATTAACGTTTGCGGATGGTGATACGTTAACCGCGAAACTGGTGGTAGGGGCCGATGGCGCGAATTCCTGGGTACGACAAGCGGCGGGAATTGGCATTCACGCCTGGCAGTATCAGCAATCCTGCATGTTGATCACCGTTCAGTGCGAACACGAAGCGGGTGACAGCACCTGGCAACATTTCACGCCTGCTGGTCCGCATGCCTTTTTACCGCTGTTTGATAACTGGGCATCGCTGGTGTGGTATGACAGCCCGGCGCGTATTCGTCAGTTGCAGACATTAACGATGGCGCAACTGGAGCAGGAGATTGCCCGACATTTCCCGGCGCGCTTAGGTGCCGTTAAACCGGTTGCTGCGGCCTCTTTTCCGCTGACTCGCCGCCATGCTCTGCAGTATGTCAGGCCGGGGCTGGCGCTGGTGGGCGACGCAGCGCATACCATTCATCCGTTGGCCGGGCAGGGCGTTAATCTGGGGTATCGCGATGTGGATGCGCTGCTGGATGTGCTGACCAGCGCGCGTGTGCAGGCGGAAGCCTGGGCCAGCCACGCGGTGTTGAAGCGTTATCAGACGCGACGTATGGCGGATAACTTTATTATGCAAAGCGGGATGGATCTGTTTTACGCCGGATTCAGTAACTCCCTCGGTCCGGTGCGGCTGCTGCGCAATATCGGTCTGATGGCGGCGGATCGCGCCGGTGTGCTGAAACGGCAGGCGCTGAAGTACGCATTAGGATTATAAAAGGTCTGCGGGCGCAGCGCCCGCAGTACTCACATAATGGCCAATAACTTATCCAGTGCCGTGTGCGCGCCTTTTTTGTCGATAAAAAAGGCCTGATACCCATCAATCCCTTCAAGCTGTTGCAGCGCCCATTCACCATTGTGCATTTTGCGCAGCAACAGCACTGTGCGGTAAAGCGGCACCAGCAGAATAATCAGCGCCACGAAGGCTGCCGCCCCATACCCAGGGGAGAGCGGGTTTGCGCTGGCCTGTTGCACCAGTAGCGCGACAGACGCAACTTGCAGCACGAGCCTGGCGAGCAGTGTCCGCATACAGAATTGCTGAAGGCGCTGTGGCGTAGAAAAGCAGGGATTTTTCAGCGATGAGCGTGTTTCCTGCACCGGAATGCCCTGCACATACACCGTCCAGTGAGTTGTCTCTTTCAGCAGCAGGGCCTGGCCGCTTTCGCTCAGCGTATGCAGACGCATGGATATGACAACCGGGAAGATCAACCCAATACAGAGGCCATAAAAGATCGGCGCGGAGAGGCCCATAAAAGCAAGACCGAAACCGGTCACCACAAAAAGTAAATACAGCGGGGCATAAATTAACAGGGCAGTGTTTTGATAGTTCATCATGCTGGCTCAGAGGAGAGAGGCGGGTAAATTACCATACGGTTTATGCAGTGATTAACTACCAACATCCGGGGATGTGCAGAAAACAAAAAAGCCCGCCGAAGCGAGCTTTTTTGCACTGTGTGGCTGGGGTACGAGGATTCGAACCTCGGAATGGTGGAATCAGAATCCACTGCCTTACCGCTTGGCGATACCCCAAAAGTGCGTTCGCGAAAGCAAACGTCTTTGAGATGGCTGGGGTACGAGGATTCGAACCTCGGGATGGTGGAATCAGAATCCACTGCCTTACCGCTTGGCGATACCCCAACAAATCTTTTTTCAGGTTTAACGTCTTAACATTAGACCTTAAATATGGTGGCTACGACGGGAATCGAACCTGTGACCCCAGCATTATGAGTGCTGTGCTCTAACCAGCTGAGCTACGTAGCCAAGTTTTACTGCTTTTCCAGTCATCGACTGGCTGGGGTACCTGGATTCGAACCAGGGAATGCCGGTATCAAAAACCGGTGCCTTACCGCTTGGCGATACCCCAACGACTAGTGCGTTTCGCAGGAGTCGAAGAAGAGATGGCTGGGGTACCTGGATTCGAACCAGGGAATGCCGGTATCAAAAACCGGTGCCTTACCGCTTGGCGATACCCCATCCGTGCAACGCTTACCTGGGAATGGTGCGGGAGGCGAGACTTGAACTCGCACACCTTGCGGCGCCAGAACCTAAATCTGGTGCGTCTACCAATTTCGCCACTCCCGCAAAAAAGATGGTGGCTACGACGGGAATCGAACCTGTGACCCCAGCATTATGAGTGCTGTGCTCTAACCAGCTGAGCTACGTAGCCATCTTTTTTCGCGTTACCTTATCGGCGTTGCGGGGCGCATTATGCGTATTGGGCCTTACAGCGTCAATACCTTTTTCATCGAAAATTGCCGGAATGTGACTGTTTGGTTAGGTTGCGAACAGCATGACGCTTTATTGGGCGAAAATTGATTTTATTCATTAAATCAGCGCACAAAAAACAACAGGCCCCGCAGGGCCTGTAAGAATAACCATTACTTATTAATAAGCTGACTGGTGAATACCAACCGCGCGACCTGACGGATCGTTCATGGTTTTGAAGGCTTCGTCCCATTCAAACGCTTTTGCGGAAGAACAGGCAACGGACGGGCCGCCGGGAACACATTCCGCCGCGCTTGCCAGCGGGAACAGCTCTTCAAAAATTTCGCGGTACAGATACGCTTCTTTCGATGCTGGCGTGTTGTACGGGAAACGGTAGCTGGCCGTTGCCAGTTGTTGATCCGTAACCTGCTGCGCGGCAACTTCTTTCAGCGTATCGATCCAGCTATAACCCACGCCGTCGGAGAACTGCTCTTTCTGGCGCCATGCCACGCTTGCCGGCAGGTAGGACTCAAAACATTCGCGCAGAATGTGTTTCTCCATTTTGCCGTTGCTGCCGCACATTTTGTCTTCCGGGTTGATACGCATCGCCACGTCGAGGAATTTTTTATCCAGGAACGGCACGCGCGCCTCCACGCCCCAGGCGGACATCGCTTTGTTTGCACGGGCGCAGTCAAACATATGCAGGGCCTGCAGTTTACGCACGGTTTCTTCGTGCAGCTCTTTGGCATCCGGCGCTTTATGGAAATAGAGATAACCGCCAAACACTTCATCGGAACCTTCGCCGGAGAGCACCATTTTGATGCCCATCGCTTTGATTTTACGTGACATCAGATACATCGGCGTCGAGGCACGAATCGTCGTCACGTCATAGGTTTCGATGTGGTAAATCACATCGCGAATCGCATCCAGTCCTTCCTGCACGGTGAAATGAATTTCATGGTGCACGGTGCCAAGATGGTTGGCGACTTCCTGCGCCGCTTTCAGATCCGGCGCGCCTTTCAGACCCACGGCGAAGGAGTGCAGTTGCGGCCACCAGGCTTCTGATTTCTCCTGATCTTCAACGCGACGGGCTGCGAATTTTTTGGTGATCGCGGAAATGACCGAAGAATCCAGACCACCCGAAAGCAGCACGCCGTACGGCACATCGGACATCAGGTGGCTTTTCACCGCGTCTTCCAGCGCCTGGCGCAGTTCCGCTTTGTCGGTCACGTTGTCTTTTACTGCATCGTAGTCAAACCAGTCGCGCTGATAATAAGAGCGGATTTCACCGTCTTTGCTCCACAGGTAGCTGCCTGCCGGGAACTCTTTAATGGTGCGGCAAACCGGCACCAGCGCTTTCATTTCTGACGCCACGTACAGGTTGCCGTGTTCGTCGTGCCCCATATACAGCGGGATAATGCCGATATGGTCGCGGCCAATCAGGTAAGCATCTTTTTCACTGTCGTACAGGGCGAAAGCGAACATACCTTGCAAGTCGTCGAGGAATTCCGGCCCTTTTTCCTGATACAGCGCGAGGATCACTTCACAGTCAGAACCGGTCTGGAATGCGTAACGGTCGCCATATTCTGCGCGCAGCGCCTGGTGGTTATAAATTTCACCGTTCACTGCCAGCGCATGTGTTTTCTTCTCGTTGTAGAGCGGCTGTGCCCCGGCGTTAACGTCAACAATAGACAGACGTTCATGCGCCAGAATGGCTTTATCACTTGCATAAACACCGGACCAGTCCGGGCCGCGGTGGCGCATCAGTCGGGATAATTCCAGCGCTTTTTTACGTAATTCGACTGCGTCGGTTTTAATATCCAGTACGCCAAAAATTGAACACATAGACTTCTCCGTTAACCTTGAGTGCAAAGCTGTAATGTTGTGTGCTTGCAGTCAAAATGCCGCAAAAACGGGGCAGCGCGCAAGCCTTTTACCGCGCTGAAAGTAAAAAGTGCAATGATGATTATTGAATGCTGAAAAAAGAGTATGCATAAGACTCTGTTATTGATGGATCGGCAAAATAATGCGCTTTTTATTGAATGGTGTTCTTTTTGGCAGGGGTGAAAATAAAAAACCACGCCCGAAGACGTGGTGAAGTTTAGATAACGTCGATTTCCGCGACCGAGGGGTAAATCCACGACGGGCGAAACGGCATACTGTCGATATCATCGATGCGCGACACACCAGAGAGTACCAGGATGGTTTCAAGCCCGGCCTGGAAGCCCGCCAGGATATCGGTGCGCAGGTTATCGCCCACAATCACCGTCTGTTCGGAATGCGCCTGCATAGTGTTGAGCGCCGCACGGATAATCCACGGGCTGGGTTTGCCGACATAGAAAGGTTTGCGGCCGGAAATTTTTTCAATACCTGCACACAGCGCACCGCAGGCTGGGTAGTATCCACGACCGTGGGTGTCAGGGTTGGTGGCGATAAAGCGCGCGCCGTTCGCCACGAAGAACGCTGCTTTATGCATCATTTCCCAGTTATAGGAGCGGGTCTCGCCAACGATGACAAAATCCGGGTTGATATCGGTAATGGTAAAACCAGCTTTGTAAAGCTCGTGGATCAGTGCGCCTTCGCCCACCACATAGGCTTTTTTCCCTTCCTGGCGTTTAAGAAAATCGGCGGTCGCCATCGCCGAGGTATAAAAGACGCTGGCAGGCACATCAATCCCCGCGGAGACAAAGCGGTTCGCCAGATCCTGGCCCGTTTGCGAAGGGTAGTTGGTCAGTAATACCAGCGGCATGCCTTTTTCAAGGATGCGGGAGATAAACTCCGCAGCACCCGGTACGGCAACGTTGTCGTGCATCAGCACGCCGTCAATATCACAGATTACATTCTGAATGGTCATGGACTGTCCGGATAAAAAATAAGTATTAACGATAGACGCTGTTAGTTTTCCAGCAAACGTTGCAGCAGCAGACCGTTCAACATAGCGCGTTTTACCAGCGCAAACGCGCCGATCGCCGAGCGGTGATCCAGCGCGGAAGGCACCACCGGCAAGTTTTTGCGAAACGCTTTTAACGCCTGAGTGTTAATGCACGCCTCAATGGCCGGGAGCAGCACTTTTTCTGCGTCAACAATTTCCCCGGCGATCACCACTTTCTGCGGGTTAAACAGGTTAATGGCAATGGCGATGGTTTTACCCAAATGGCGACCAACATATTCAATCACTTCACAGGCCAACGCATCGCCTTTGTTGGCGGCTTTGCAGATGGTTTTGATAGAGCAATCTTCCAGCGTCAGGCGGCTCTGGTAGCCCTGTTCCAGCAGGTGACGAACGCGGTGTTCTATTGCGGCATTGGCGGCGATAGTTTCCAGACAGCCAAAATTGCCACAGTGGCAGCGTTCGCCCAGTGGCTCGACTTGCACGTGTCCAATTTCGCCGACGTTGCCGTTACGACCGATAAAAATGCGCCCGTTAGAGATAATCCCGGCGCCCGTCCCGCGGTGCACGCGCACCAGAATGGAGTCTTCACAATCCTGGCTTGCCCCAAAATAGTGCTCGGCCAGCGCCAGACTGCGAATGTCATGCCCGACAAAACAGGTCAATTTGAAACGTTCTTCAAGGGCTTCCACCAGCGCCCAGTTTTCAACCTGAATATGCGGCATATAGCGAATCACACCGCTTTCCGGGTCTACCAGGCCCGGCAGAATAACGGAAATCGCGATCAGTTCGCGGATCTTACGCTGGCAGGTTTCAATAAAGTGGCTGATGGTATTGAGCAGCGCGTGTTCCAGCGTTTCCTGGGTACGTTCGGGAAGCGGATAATGCTCTTCCGCCAGCACTTTGCTGCTTAAATCGTACAAGGTCAGGGTGGTGTCGTAACGCCCGAGGCGCACGCCGATAGCCTGGAAACTGCGGGTTTCGGTAACAATGGAGATAGCGCGGCGGCCCCCGGTGGAGGCCTGCTGATCGACTTCTTTGATCAGCCCGCGTTCGATGAGCTGGCGCGTGATTTTTGTCACGCTGGCGGGAGCAAGCTGGCTTTGTTCGGCAATCTGAATGCGCGAAATGGGGCCGTGTTGGTCAATCAGGCGGTAAACCGCCGCGCTGTTAAGCTGCTTTACGAGGTCAACGTTACCGATTTGAGCTTGTCCGCCTGATGTCATACCGTCTCTTTATGCAGTGACGACCTCGTTGCCATTAACGATGGTCTTGATGATTTTATAATCGCGCGTGAACGCCGTCAGGTTCGCCACTTTCCCCGCGGCGAGACTTCCCAGCTTTTCGTCAACGCCAATGGCGCGAGCGGGGTAGAGGGTTGCCATACGCAGCGCTTCATCCAGCGCAATGCCGACATGCTCTACCAGATTTCGCACCCCTTCGATCATCGTCAGGGAGGAACCGCTCAGCGTTCCGTTTTCGTCCACGCACAGTCCATTACGGTAGTATATTGTTTTGCCAGCAAAAATGAACTGCTCAATATTCGCGCCTGCTGGTGCTGTCGCGTCAGTTACCAGGCAAAGTTTGTCGCCTTTCAATCGCTTAGCATTACGGATATTAACGTAATCGACATGCAGGCCATCTGCAATCACGCCACAGTAAACGTCTGTGTCATCAAGCACTGCGCCTGCCAGACCGGGTTCACGGCCGGTAATGTACGGCATGGCATTATATAAATGTGTGGCGAACGTGATCCCGGCGCGGAAACCGGCTTTTGCTTCTTTTAACGTTGCGTTGGAGTGACCGGCAGAAACCACGATGCCCGCGTCAGCTAACTGGTGAATCACCTCGGTGCCCGCCATTTCCGGGGCCAGCGTAACTTTGGTGATCACATCGGCGTTCTGGCACAGGAAGTCGACTAATGCCGGATCCGGTTTACGCACGAATTCCGGGTTGTGCGTGCCTTTTTTAACAATATTCAGCCACGGCCCTTCCAGATGAAGGCCCAGCGCCTGATTCGGGTATTTAGCCAGGTAATCGCGCATTACCTGCACGCCCTGTTTCATTAATTCATCGCTGGTGGTAATCAGCGTCGGCAGGTAGCTGGTGCAGCCGGATTTCTCATTTGCTTGCTGCATGATTTCCAGCGTTTTTACGCTAACGGCTTCTGCGGTGTCGTTAAACTGTACGCCGCCACAGCCGTTGAGCTGCACGTCGATAAAACCGGGGGCAAGGATGGCACCATTCAGCGAGCGTTGTTCAATTCCTGTTGGCAGCTCAGCCAGCGGACAAAGGCGTTCAATCAGACCATTGGCAATGACCAGCGCATGGTCATCCAGAATTTCATGGCCGGTGTAGATTCGGCCCTGGGTTAAAGCATACATAACGACCCCCGGTTAACTAGGTACACCGCTCCGCAGGATCCGCCTCGCGGAGCGGGAACTGACTTACAGACCTTTAATATTTTCCGCTTCCAACTCGTTGAAGTATTTCAACGTTTTCACTTTCAGCTCCATCGTGGACGGTTCGTCACAGACGATGACGGCTTTCGGGTGTAACTGCAGGCAACTGATAGTCCACATGTGGTTAACGTTGCCCTCAACAGCCGCCTGCAGCGCCTGCGCTTTCACGCCGCCGAGCACCAGGATCATCACCTCTTCCGCATCCAACAGCGTACCCACGCCAACGGTCAGTGCGTATTTCGGCACCTGATTAACGTCGCCGTCAAAGAAGCGAGAGTTCGCCACGCGAGTGTCATGGGTCAGGGTTTTAATACGGGTGCGCGAGGCCAGCGAAGACGCCGGTTCGTTAAACGCGATGTGCCCATCGTTGCCTACGCCACCCATAAACAGGTGAATTTTGCCGTAAGAGCGGATTTTTTCTTCATAACGGCGACATTCTGCGTCAATATCCGGCGCGTTGCCATCGAGCAGGTTAATATTTTCAGCCGGAATATCAACGTGATCGAAGAAATTTCGGTGCATAAAGCTGTGGTAGCTTTCCGGGTGATCTTTCGGCAAGCCGACATACTCATCCATGTTAAAGGTGACAACATGCTGGAAACTAACCTGGCCTGCTTTGTGCATCTCAACTAACGCTTTGTACGCGGTGAGCGGAGTTCCACCGGTTGGTAAGCCGAGAATAAACGGACGGTCTGCGGTTGGTTTGAACGCGTTGATACGATTGACGATATGGCGGGCTGCCCATTTGCCGACTTGTTCAGCTGTCGCCAGGGGAATCAGTCTCATTGTTCACCTCTAAAGTTAAATGAAGAAAGTTGGCGGAATGCGTGCTAACTCAGCGTTAAGCGTAACCTGGTTCGCGACAGAGAGAAGGGAGCAATCCGTCCTGATATTTTTAATCATAAAATAAGTTTTACCTGTTTGCCAGTGATTGGGAGGGTGATTGACGATACTTAGTGATTTTAATCACAGAAAATACGCTTTTAATTTGCGAGGCGAATTAATTTTTCACACACTCTGTCAGGTAGTGAGAAAATAGCCGTGATTTCAGGGTTAGTGACACAATAAAAAACGACTGTTTCAGTGAGCTCTCATCGGGTTCATAGGGGGAATAAAAGTGAGTATTCTAGGTTATCTGCAAAAGATCGGCCGTGCGCTAATGGTGCCTGTCGCCACGCTGCCTGCGGCGGCAATTCTGATGGGTGTCGGGTACTGGATTGACCCGGTTGGCTGGGGTGGTCAAAACGCACTGGCGGCGTTTTTCATCCAGTCCGGCTCCGCCATTATCGATAACATGGGCGTGCTGTTCGCGGTGGGTGTCGCTTACGGTATGTCAAAAGACAAAGATGGTGCTGCGGCGCTGGCTGGCTTTGTCGGCTTCCTGGTTCTGACCACGCTCTGTTCACCGGCAGCAGTGGCAATGATCCAAAAAATCCCGGCGGATCAAGTTCCGGCCGCGTTTGGCAAAATCAAAAACCAGTTCGTCGGTATTCTGGTGGGGATTATTGCCGCTGAACTCTATAACCGCTTTAGCAGCGTTGAGCTGCCGAAAGCGCTCTCCTTCTTTAGCGGTCGCCGTCTGGTGCCGATCCTCACCTCGTTTGTTATGATCGTTGTTGCTTTCATCATGATGTATATCTGGCCGGTCGTGTTTAGCGGTCTGGTGGAATTTGGTGAAAGCATTCAGAAACTCGGCTCCGTGGGCGCTGGCGTTTACGCCTTCTTTAACCGCCTGTTAATTCCGGTCGGTTTGCACCATGCGCTCAACTCCGTGTTCTGGTTTGACGTAGCAGGTATTAACGATATTCCTAACTTCCTTGGTGGCGCGCAGTCTATCGAAGCCGGTAAAGCGGTGGTCGGTATCACTGGCCGTTACCAGGCCGGTTTCTTCCCGATCATGATGTTCGGCCTGCCGGGCGCGGCGCTGGCGATTTACCACTGCGCACGTCCGGAAAATAAAGCCAAAGTTCTGGGTATCATGATGGCGGGCGCGTTTGCCTCGTTCTTTACCGGTATCACTGAACCGCTGGAATTCTCCTTTATGTTCGTTGCGCCGGTACTGTATGTGATCCATGCAGTGCTGACGGGGATCTCCGTATTTATCGCCGCGAGCATGCACTGGATTGCCGGTTTCGGCTTCAGCGCCGGTCTGGTGGATATGGTGCTCTCCTCGCGTAACCCGCTGGCGACCCAGTGGTGGATGCTGATCCCGCAAGGTCTGGTGTTCTTCGTTATCTATTACGTGGTTTTCCGTTTCGCTATCACCAAGTTCAACATGCTGACTCCGGGTCGCGAACTGGCTGTTTCCGGCGACGAAGCGGATGGTCAGGATATGAATGTCAGCGGTAACACCGAGCAGGATGTGAGTGGCCTGGCGCGTCAGTATATCGCCGCGATTGGGGGGTCTTCTAACCTGACTGGTATTGACGCCTGTATCACTCGTCTGCGTTTAACGGTGAAAGACTCTTCGCTGGTGAACGAATCCATGGCGAAACGTCTTGGCGCCTCAGGCGTTATTCGCCTGAACAAAACCGGCGTGCAGATTATCGTTGGTTTCGTGGCGGAAAAAATTGCCGACGCGATGAGAACGGCAGGTGATGTCCCGGCTGCAGCCAATGCTGCTCCGGCAGCGGCTCCGGCGGCATCGGTAAAGCCGCAGGCGGTACCGAACGCGATAACCATCGCTGAGTTGGTATCGCCTGTAACCGGTGAACTGGTGGCGCTGGATCAAGTGCCGGATGAAGCCTTTGCCAGCAAAGCTGTGGGTGATGGCGTGGCAGTGAAACCGACGGATAAAACCGTGGTTTCTCCGGCTGCGGGCACCATTGTGAAAATCTTCAACACTAACCATGCCTTCTGCCTGGAAACCGAGAAAGGTGCGGAAATCGTTGTCCATATGGGCATTGATACCGTGGCGCTGGGCGGCCAGGGCTTTACTCGCCTGGTTGAAGAAGGTGCGGAAGTGGTAGCGGGACAGCCGATCCTCGAAATGGATCTGGAATACCTCAACGCGAATGCCCGTTCAATGATTAGCCCGGTGGTGGTCAGCAATATCGACGACTTTAGCGGTCTGGTTATCAAGGCGCAGGGCGCGGTGGTTGCTGGTCAGACTCCGCTGTATGAAATTAAAGGCTAATAGCTCCTGAGTAAGCTTTCATGCCTTAAGCGGCGGGGGAATATCCTCCGCCGCTTTTTTTTGCCTTGCATTTAATCAGTGCCATACTGATGTCGCTTTTATCAAGGGGATGATATGAAAAGGATAATTTGCGCGTTCTTTATCGCACTGACGTTAAGCGGCTGTATTCCACGTTACGCCACGCTGCGTCCACACTATGAAGTGGATGTGCGTAATCCGGCCGGGGAACCGATCTCAACGGCAATGATGTGGGTCAGCACCGGGCGTTCACCGCCGGGGTACTATCCGCCGCCGGAAGCGTTTCGAGCCGATCGGCAAGGGCATATCGACGTGGAGAAAAAATCCCAGTGGGAAAATATGATTTTCTTTTTGCACGGGACGAATTTCTACTCGTGGGGCTGGTGTATTGAAGCGCCGGGTTATGTTCCGCAAAACGGCGAGGGCGATGAGATAGCGAGCCCGGTCATCCTTAAACCGACCACGCAAGATTTACGCTGCCGACAAGCGCAGGACGTAGCTGAATACCTTTCTTCCGGGCATCAGTGATTTGTATAAGTAAAGGTTGTTTCCTGCGTCCTCTTATTAGATCATATGCCGTTATATGTTGTTTACGCCTTGAGGAACCTGTGATGAGTGAGGCAGAAGCCCGCCCGACTAACTTTATTCGCCAGATCATTGATGAAGATCTGGCCAGTGGTAAGCACACTACCGTCCATACCCGTTTTCCGCCGGAGCCAAATGGTTATTTGCACATTGGCCACGCGAAATCGATCTGCCTGAACTTTGGTATCGCCCAGGATTACCAGGGGCAGTGCAACCTGCGTTTCGATGACACAAACCCTGCAAAAGAAGACATCGAATACGTTGAATCTATTAAGAACGACGTGCAATGGTTGGGCTTTCACTGGTCTGGCGATATCTGCTACTCCTCGGATTATTTCGACAAGCTGTACGAATACGCGATCGAGCTTATCAACAAAGGCCTGGCCTACGTTGACGAGCTCTCCGCTGATGAGATCCGCGAATATCGCGGTACATTGACGGCACCGGGTAAGAACAGCCCGTATCGCGATCGCAGCGTGGAAGAGAACCTGGCGCTGTTTGAAAAAATGCGCGCGGGTGGCTTCGAAGAGGGTAAAGCGTGCCTGCGTGCGAAGATCGATATGGCGTCACCGTTTATCGTGATGCGCGATCCGGTGCTGTATCGCATTAAATTCGCCGAACATCACCAGACCGGTAACAAGTGGTGCATCTACCCGATGTACGACTTTACCCACTGCATCAGCGATGCGCTGGAAGGCATTACTCATTCACTGTGTACGCTGGAATTCCAGGATAACCGCCGTCTGTATGACTGGGTGCTGGATAACATCACCATTCCGGTTCACCCGCGCCAGTACGAATTTTCGCGCCTGAATCTGGAATACACTGTGATGTCCAAGCGCAAGCTGAACCTGCTGGTCACTGACAAGCATGTTGAAGGCTGGGACGATCCGCGTATGCCGACCATCTCCGGTCTGCGCCGCCGTGGTTACACCGCAGGCTCTATCCGCGAATTCTGCAAACGTATCGGTGTCACCAAACAGGACAACACCATTGAGATGGCTTCTCTGGAGTCCTGCATCCGTGAAGATCTGAATGAAAACGCACCGCGTGCAATGGCGGTTATCGATCCGGTGAAGCTGGTTATCGAAAATTACCCGCAGGGCAGCAGCGAAATCGTTAGCATGCCGAACCATCCGAATAAGCCGGAAATGGGCACACGTGACGTGCCGTTTAGCGGTGAAATCTGGATCGATCGCGCAGATTTCCGCGAAGAAGCCAACAAACAGTACAAGCGTCTGGTACTGGGTAAAGAGGTTCGTCTGCGTAACGCTTATGTCATCAAAGCAGAACGCGTGGAGAAAGATGCCGACGGCAACATCACCACTATTTTCTGTTCTTACGATGCGGACACGCTGAGCAAAGATCCGGCCGATGGTCGCAAAGTGAAAGGGGTTATTCACTGGGTGAGCGCACAGCATGCGCTGCCGGTCGAAATCCGCCTTTACGATCGTCTGTTCAGCGTCCCGAATCCGGGGGCGGCCGAAGATTTCCTGTCGACCATCAACCCGGAATCGCTGGTTATTAAGCAAGGCTACGCCGAACCGTCATTGAAAGAAGCAGAGGCGGGCAAAGCTTACCAGTTCGAACGTGAAGGTTATTTCTGCCTTGATAGCCGTCATGCAACCGCTTCCAAACCGGTGTTCAACCGTACCGTGGGTCTGCGCGATACCTGGGCGAAAATCGGCGACTGAGTAAGTCAACCAGAAACAATTGGGTTAAAGCGCCGCTTTCAGCGGCGCTTTTTTTTGCTTATCCATTAGCTTGTTACACTTTATATACATTCGCGACGCGAATTAATGTGTCTTCTCATTGATGCTTTTACTGAACAGATGGAAAGCATTTTTGTGGTTTTAAAAGTCGATTCTAATGTGTAATCGCTATCAATTAGTATTAATGTCTTTGTTTTTTCGATTTTTATTTGTTGTTTTCCTGTTTTATGTAACATGTTTCAAAACACTACGGAATATGTGCTCTTCGTCATAATCCTGTCATTTTGCCGCTAAAAAACATTGATAATTCGCGTCGCGAAAAATAGTCTTAAGTCGGTAGTGAATTCGGGGGTTTTCGTAACTACCTAAACTATTTGACCTTTTTTCGTCATCTCCGGCGATTTTTTAATACGTCTAGAAGGAATCACTCATGCGTACGTTTAGTGGCAAACGTAGTACGCTGGCGCTGGCAATCGCCGGTGTCACAGCAATGTCGGGCTGGGTTGTCTCTCCACAGGCTCATGCAGCAGGCTTTATCGATGATTCCACGCTCACCGGCGGTATCTATTACTGGCAGCGTGAACGTGACCGCAAAGATGTTCTGGAAGATAAATACAAAACCAACCTTTCCCACTCGACATGGAACGCGAACCTGGATTTCCAGTCCGGTTACGCCGCCGATATGTTTGGTCTGGATATTGCTGCCTTCACCGCCATCGAGATGGCGGAAAACGGCGACAGCGCGCATCCGAACGAAATCGCTTTCTCCTCCAGCAATAAAGCCTACAAAGAAGACTGGTCAGGTGATAAGAGCGGGGTCAGCCTGTATAAAGCCGCGGCGAAATTTAAATATGGCCCGGTATGGGCGCGCGCAGGTTACATCCAGCCAACCGGCCAGACGCTGTTAGCGCCGCACTGGAGCTTTATGCCAGGCACTTATCAGGGCGCTGAAGCCGGGGCGAATTTTGACTACGGCGATGCCGGGGCGTTGAGTTTCTCCTACATGTGGACCAACGAGTACAAATCGCCGTGGCATATCGAGATGGACAAGTTCTATCAAAACGATAAAAAGACCAAAGTTGATTACCTGCATTCGGTTGGCGCGAAATATGACTTTAAAAACGATCTGATCCTGGAAGCCGCGTTTGGTCAGGCTCAGGGGTATGTCGATCAATATTTCGCAAAAGCCAGCTACAAATTCGATATCGCGGGCAGCCCGCTGAGCACCAGTTACCAGTTCTATGGCACACGCGACAAAGTCAGTAATGGCGGCGTAAACGATATTTATGACGGCACGGCGTGGCTGCAGGCGCTGACATTTGGCTACAAAGTGGGGCAGGTCGATCTGCGTCTGGAAGGAACGTGGGTAAAAGCGGATGGTCAGCAGGGCTACTTCCTGCAACGTATGACGCCGACTTACGCTTCATCCAACGGTCGGCTGGATATCTGGTGGGATAACCGCTCTGACTTTAACGCCAACGGCGAAAAAGCGGTGTTCTTCGGTGCGATGTACGACCTGAAAAACTGGAACCTGCCGGGCTGGACGGTGGGCGCGTCTTACGCTTACGCCTGGGATGCGAAACCCGCAGATATGGCAACGCCAGATGCCTATTACGATCCGAACTACCGCCTGAAAGAGTCTTCTTACAGCCTCGATGCGATTTACACCCTGCAGGAAGGGCGTGCGAAAGGCACGATGTTCAAATTGCACTTCACCCAGTACGACAACCATTCCGACATCCCGAGCTACAGCGGCGGTTATGGCAACATCTTCCAGGATGAGCGCGATGTGAAGTTTATGGTTATCGCACCGTTTACCATTTTCTGATGAGCGCATGCCGGGTTCGGCCCGGCAAACTACAAGGAATACGTAATGAAAACAGTTCGTTTAAGTATGCTCGCCAGTGCCGTACTGGCGATGCTGGGCAGCACTGCGGCGCTGGCGAATCAGAGTACCGTGGATGCTATCAGCCAGTTTCATCTTAACTATGCGGTGAAAGATAATTTCGCCGCGCAACACGGCGTTGACTGCGCGAAACTCGGCGCCGATTGGGCTTCCTGCAACAAAGCGGTGATCACACTGACCAATAATGGCGACGCGGTAACCGACAAAGCGTGGGCCATCTATTTTCACAGCATTCGCCCGGTGCTGGAGGTAGCAAACGAGCAGTTCAAAGTAACCCACATTATGGGCGACCTGCATAAGCTGGAACCTACCGACAAATTCACCGGTTTCCCGGCCAGGCAGGCGATAGAGATCCCGATTATCAATGAATACTGGCAGCTGTTTATCACCGATGTGTTGCCGCGCTGGTACGTCACCGCCGACGGCGCGACGGCGAAAGTCATTGCCAATACGGACACGGAAGATTTATCCCGCTTCGTTACACCGCTTGATAATCAGTGGAAACGCACGCCGGACGACAAAAATATCCTGATGACTGCCGAGGCGCGCTTTGAGAAAAATAGTGATGTGAAAACGCTAAACCTCGCATCGCTACGTGGTCAGATTGTGCCAACACCGCAGCACGTTAACATCCACGGGCAGGATGTCGACCTGAGTAAGGGCGTGAAACTGGATCTCTCAGCTCTGAGTGCCGATGCACAGGATGCAGTGAAATCGCGTTTTGCATTGCTGGGGGTGAAAGAGGGCAGTTATCCGCTGCGGACTGAAATTGCCAGCAACGTCTTTAGCGGCGATGAGGCGGTTTCTGGCGCGTACCGTCTGCACATTGGCACGAAGGAAACCGTGGTGACCGGCTACGATCAGGCGGGCGTGTTCTACGGTTTGCAATCGCTGCTGTCGCTCGTTCCTGTTACGGGCGAGATGAAGATTGCCGCGCTTGAAGCGAAAGATGCGCCGCGTTTTGACTACCGCGGCATTCAGTTGGATGTCGGTCGCAACTTCCACAGTAAAGCGGCGGTGCTGCGTCTGTTGGATCAGATGTCGGCGTACAAACTCAACAAATTCCATTTCCATCTTACGGATGATGAAGGCTGGCGTATTGAGATCCCCGGCTTGCCGGAACTGACCGATATCGGCAGCAAACGTTGTCATGATTTGAGTGAGAAAACGTGCCTGTTGCCACAGCTGGGCTCCGGGCCGGATAGTAACAACAACGGCAGCGGCCACTTTAGCCGTGCGGATTACATCGAGATCCTCAAATACGCCAAAGCGCGACAGATTGAGGTGATCCCGGAAATCGATATGCCAGCTCATGCGCGTGCAGCGGTGATCGCGATGGAAGCGCGTTACGATCGCCTGATGAAAGCGGGCAAAGAGAAAGAGGCGAATCAATATCGTCTGCTGGATCCGACAGACACCTCGAACACCACCGGTGTGCAGTTCTATAACCGTACCGGCTATCTCAATCCGTGCCTTGATTCGTCGCGTAACTTTGTGGACAAAGTGATTGGCGAAATCCAGCAAATGCATAAAGAAGCCGGGCTGCCGCTGAATACCTGGCATTTTGGCGGTGACGAAGCGAAAAATATCTATCTGGGTACAGGCTATACGGATCAGAAAAAACCGGAAGCGGGCAAAGGCATTATCGATCAGAGCAATCAGGATAAGCCATGGGCGAAATCGCAAGCCTGCCAGGCGATGATCAAAGAGGGCAAAGTTGCCGATGTTGAACATCTCTCCAGCTATTTCGGCGTGGAAGTCAGCAAGCTGGTGAAAGCACACGGCATTGATACTATGCAGGCGTGGCAGGACGGTTTGAAAGATGCCAAAGACGCGTCGGTGTTCGCCACCGATCATGTCAATGTTAACTTCTGGGATACGCTCTACTGGGGCGGTTTTGACTCGGTGAATGACTGGGCGAATAAAGGTTTCCGTGTTGTCGTCTCCAATCCTGATTACGTGTATCTCGACTTCCCGAATGAGGTCAACCCGGCGGAAAGCGGCTATTACTGGGGCACGCGTTTTAGCGATGAACGTAAGATTTTCAGCTTCGCCCCGGACAACATGCCGCAGAACGCGGAAACCACGCTCGATCGCGATGGCAACCCGTTTAGCGCGAAGTCCGATAAACCGTGGCCGGGCGCGTATGGCCTTTCCGCGCAGCTGTGGAGCGAAGTGGTGCGCACCGATAAGCAGATGGAGTACATGATCTATCCACGTATGGTTTCGGTGGCTGAACGCGCATGGCATCGTGCGGGCTGGGAGCAGGATTACAAAGCCGGACGTGAATACAAAGGCGGCGTGACACATATGGTGGATGTGAAAGCGCTGGAACGTGACTGGCAACGCTTTGCGAACCTGTTAGGTCATCGCGAACTGGCGAAACTGGATAAGGCTGGGGTTCATTACCGCCTGCCAGTACCGGGCGCGCGCGTGGTCGGTGGAAAACTTGAAGCCAATACCAGCTTCCCTGGCATGGTGGTTGAGTTCTCAACCGACGGCGGCAAAAACTGGCAGCGCTACGACGATAAAGCGCGTCCGCAGGTGAGCGGGGAAGTGCAGGTGCGCACCGCCAGCCCGGACGGTAAACGCTTTAGCCGTGTCGATAGCGTAAAAGCGTAATGTGATGCAGCGATTAAACCCAGCGGCGCGAGCTTGCCGGGTTTTTTCTTTTATTGCCAATGTTGCAGGCAAAAAAAAGCCAACCGTCAGGCTGGCTTTTTAGGTTTCAAAAGCAGTTATTTCGCGTCGTGCGCGTGTTCATCTTCGCGGCAGTCACCTTCGGCGCAGTGGCCGTAAAGGTAAAGACTGTGGTTAGTCAGGCGAATGCCGTGTTTCGCGGCAATTTCACGCTGACGCGCTTCAATGGAGTCATCACTAAATTCAATCACCTTGCCGCAATCGAGGCAGATCAGGTGATCGTGGTGATGTTGCTGAGTCAGTTCAAAAACGGACTTGCCGCCTTCGAAGTTATGACGGGTCACAATCCCGGCGTCGTCGAACTGGTTCAGTACACGGTAAACCGTTGCCAGCCCGATCTCTTCGCCCATGTCGATCAGTCGTTTGTATAAATCTTCCGCACTGACATGATGGTTATCCGGTTCCTGAAGCACTTCAAGGATTTTTAACCGAGGAAGCGTGACTTTCAGGCCGGCCTTCTTTAATGCGGTATTGTTGTCAGTCATGCGGAATCTGTCCTGTTGCTATACGATTCACTTCCTTAGCGGAAGTTATAAGGAATGCACCTGGGGTAATGCGTCTCATTATAGAACTGCCATGGCTGGATGAAAACTGCAAGCCCTCAAGTAAAGTAAGCTTATAAAACGTGGTGTCGCCAGCAAAGTCCTTTGCGACGGCACCCAGTTTAGCAGGGCTCATTGTACAGCGATGGAGAAAAAAGTTAAAAATTTGTAGCAATTATTTCCATTGCTTTTATCTATTAATACGGCGTAACCCACAGATTACGCCGTAGAAAATCAGGCGTTAATGATATCGTCCAGGTGCAGCTCTTCACGAACCTGTTTTACCCATTTCTGTACGCGTTCTGCGGTCATCTCGGGTTGACGGTCTTCGTCAATCGCCAGGCCAACGAAGTGGTCGTCATCCGCGAGACCTTTAGAGGCTTCAAAATGGTAGCCCGCGGTCGGCCAGTGGCCAACGATGGTCGCGCCGCGCGGTTCGATGATATCGCGAATGGTGCCCAGCGCATCGCAGAAGTATTCCGCGTAATCTTCCTGGTCGCCACAGCCGAACAGCGCAACTAATTTACCGTTAAAGTCGATCTCTTCCAGCGTCGGGAAAAAGTCATCCCAGTCGCACTGCGCTTCACCATAGTACCAGGTAGGAATGCCGAGCAACAGAATGTCATACCCTTCGATATCTTCTTTGCTGCTCTTGGCAATGTCATGTACGTCGGCAACGTCTTTACCAAGCTGACTCTGAATCATTTTCGCGATGTTTTCGGTGTTACCGGTGTCGCTGCCGAAGAAAATGCCTGTAATTGCCATGAGTAAAATAACCTCTTGAAACTTAATGAGTATGGTGGTGGCGCTACGCCCACAGATAAGGGCAATCATAGCAGAACAGGGAAGCACGCGGAAACTGCTATCGCGTCGGACTGCACTGTATGACACATGAAAGTGTTATTTCGATGATGTTTCGGAGGATTCGCTAGCCGCGCAATGCTTTCAGCTGCGCCAGCAGCATCTCTTCGATAAGCTCGCTGCGGCTCATATCTCGCGCTTCTGCCAGCTCGTTTAACGCATCGACGGCTTCCACGTTGAGTTTTAATTCGACACGCTTAAGCCCACGAACTTTATCGCGTTTTAGCTGATTGCGTTTATTGATGCGCAACTGTTCATCGCGCGAGAGCGGGTTTGTCTTCGGCCGTCCCGGGCGACGCTCATTCGCGAACAGATCTAGTGTCGTACGGTCCGTTTGTTCTTTAGCCATGGTCTAAACATACTACGGGAAAAACAAGCAATCGGGCGGCGCGCCCGGGCTGAATAGCGCGCCATCATACATCAGCACAACGGACACGCCAACGACCGGGCGCGTTGAAACGACCAGTCGCCGCCTTTTTAATCAATTTGTCTTTTCAGCGAGATAGCGACGGATAGCGCGCAAAACCGCATCGGGTTTCTCGGCATGTACCCAATGACCTGCACCTGCAATCACATGTGCTCGCGCCTGCGGGAACTGCGCCAGCAGCGCGTCACGGTAGGCTTCAGTGACGTAAGGGGAGTTTCCCCCGCGAACAAACAGGGCCGGTTTATGCCATGCAGGAATCGTTTCCCAGCCGACAATATGCGGGTATTGATCCCATAACACCGGCACATTGAAACGCCATGCGCCGTCGACAAAGGATTTCAGCAGGAACTGAATGACACCTTCTTCATTTATATGTTCGCGCATCAGGGCAGCGGCTTGCTGGCGAGTGGATGCCCCGGCATCGCTCACCGCATTGATGGCGGCAAAAATTTCGTCATGGCGTCGCACCTGGTAATCCACTGGTGCAATATCAATCGCCACCAGTTGATCAATACGCTCCGGCGCAAGCGCTGTTAACGCCATCACCGCTTTACCACCCATGGAGTGGCCAATAAAGGTCGCTTTATCAAGCTGATGGGCATCCAGCGTATCCAGCAGATCCTGCGCCATGGCCGGGTAGTTCATTTCTGAAGCGCGTTCTGAAAGACCGTGGTTACGCATATCCACTTGCAACACATCATGATCCTGAACCAGCTCACGGGCGAGCACGCCAAGGTTATCGAGGCTACCAAAAAGACCGTGGACAAGGACGATCGGAGAATTGTTGTGCGGATGTTGCGCAGTTTGCGCGCGCGTATTCAATTTCATGGCAAAGTTCTTTTTTTCACTCATTCGGGTTAGGTTATTATGTTGAACATTCTGCCGCCCGGCCGCAAGGTTAAGAATTACTCTTAGTTTTGCCGCCATCCTGGTTTGACGCTATCCGCTGTTGAGATTTCACTTTATAATCCCAACACTTGTATTCAGATAAGATATCGCACTGGATTAAGATGAAAACGATCGAAGTTGATGATGAGCTCTACAGTTATATTGCCAGCCACACGAAGCACATTGGCGAGAGCGCATCCGACATTTTACGGCGTATGTTAAAATTTTCCGCCGTACCTCAATCATCACAGCCTGCCGCTTCCCTCGCGCCGGTAAAAGAGACGCGTACTGTCAGCACCGTTGAAGGGAGTAAACCGGCCAACACCGCCAAAGACAAAGTCCGTGCCGTTCGCGAGCTGCTTCTGTCTGATGAATATGCCGAGCAGAAAAAGGCGGTCAATCGTTTCCTGCTGGTGCTGTCTACACTCTACTTACTGGATGAAAAAGGGTTTACGGAATCCACTGAGTCTCTGCATGGGCGCACCCGCGTATACTTTGCCGCGAACGAGCAAACGCTTTTGCAAAACGGCAATCAAACCAAGCCGAAACAGGTGCCGAACACCCCTTACTGGGTCATCACTAATACCAATACGGGTCGTAAATGCAGCATGATCGAGCACATCATGCAATCAATGCAGTTCCCCGCGGAATTGATTGAAAAAGTTTGCGGCACAATTTAATCCTTGCATTGAAAGGACCAGGCAATGGCTAACCATCCGCGTGCGGGTCAACCTGCACAACAGGGCGATTTAATCAACGTCGCGCAGCTTACTGCGCAGTATTACGTGCTGAAACCGGAAGTCGGAAATTCAGAACATGCGGTGAAGTTCGGAACCTCCGGCCACCGTGGCAGCGCAGGTCGCCACAGCTTCAACGAGCAGCATATCCTTGCCATCGCTCAGGCTATCGCCGAAGAGCGTGCGAAAAACGGTATTACCGGCCCGTGCTATGTGGGTAAAGATACCCACGCGCTGTCTGAACCGGCGTTTATCTCTGTGCTGGAAGTGCTGGCAGCCAACGGTGTGGACATTATCGTGCAGGAAAATAACGGCTTCACGCCGACGCCTGCCGTCTCAAACGCTATCCTGGTTCACAACAAAAACGGCGGCGCGCAGGCGGACGGTATCGTTATTACGCCGTCGCATAACCCACCGGAAGATGGTGGTATCAAATACAACCCACCCAATGGTGGCCCGGCTGATACCAACGTCACCAAAGTGGTCGAGGATCGCGCTAACGCACTGCTGGCAGATGGCCTGAAAGGCGTAAAACGCATTACGCTTGATGCCGCACTGGCGTCTGGTCATGTGACGGAAAAAGATCTGGTACAGCCGTTTATTGAAGGGCTGGCGGATATCGTCGATATGGCGGCTATCCAGAAAGCGGGCCTGAAACTGGGTGTTGACCCGCTGGGCGGCTCCGGTATCGAGTACTGGAAACGTATTGCTGAGCACTACAAGCTGGATTTGACCATTGTTAACGATCAGGTCGATCAGACGTTCCGCTTCATGCATCTCGATAAAGATGGCGTTATCCGTATGGATTGCTCCTCCGAGTGTGCCATGGCGGGCTTGCTGGCGCTGCGTGACAAGTTCGATCTGGCCTTCGCCAACGATCCGGACTACGACCGTCACGGCATTGTTACTCCGGCTGGTCTGATGAACCCGAACCACTACCTGGCGGTGGCGATCAACTACCTGTTCCAGCACCGTCCGCAGTGGGGCAAAGACGTTGCCGTTGGTAAAACGCTGGTTTCCTCGGCGATGATCGACCGCGTGGTGAATGACCTGGGTCGTAAGCTGGTGGAAGTTCCGGTCGGCTTTAAATGGTTTGTTGATGGTCTGCACGATGGCAGCTTCGGCTTCGGTGGCGAAGAGAGCGCGGGTGCTTCTTTCCTGCGTTTCGACGGCACCCCGTGGTCAACGGATAAAGACGGCATCATCATGTGCCTGCTGGCTGCGGAAATCACCGCCGTCACCGGGAAAAACCCGCAGCAGCACTACGATGAGCTGGCAGAACGTTTCGGTGCGCCGAGCTACAACCGTTTGCAGGCTTCTGCCTCTTCCGCACAGAAAGCGGCACTGTCTAAGCTTTCTCCGGAAATGGTTAGCGCCAGCACCCTCGCAGGCGATCCGATTACCGCGCGTCTTACTGCGGCACCGGGCAACGGCGCATCCATTGGCGGGCTGAAAGTGATGACCGACAACGGCTGGTTCGCCGCGCGTCCGTCAGGCACCGAAGACGCCTACAAAATCTACTGTGAAAGCTTCCTCGGTGCTGAACACCGTAAGCAGATCGAAAAAGAAGCGGTAGAGATTGTCAGCGAAGTGCTGAAAAACGCATAGCTCAACATACCCCCAGGGTAATGAAAAATCTTAATTTGTACGGGAACGTTTAGCGTTCCCGTTTTTTTGTTTTGTTTTTTAAGATGTTACCTCAGTGACTTTCCCCTCCTTTCCTGTGCTTGAGTGGCGAACTTTATTATTTTGCCATTAACTCATTTTGAATCGATCCGCAGATTTCGCGCCTCGATAAAAACGACAGGAGAATGCTTATGTTGACGATTTTTGGAAAAACCCCATCAGTCAAAGTCCTTGATAACCGTGGACTAAATGTCCGCAATATTGCGTACTGCCGGCACCCCGACACCCCGGCAGTTACCAGCGAACGTATAGCCAGGCATGGGTTCAATGCGCGGGGCTTTTTGCAACAGAGTGCAGACCCTCGTTTATATGTTAACGGGGAGGTGAATTTTATCTACATGACCGATTTGTTAGGGCATGTACTCTGTGAGCAGAGTTCTGATGCGGGAACCACAATTGCGTTGAACGACAATGCCGGACGTATTTTTCTTTCCGTTACAAATATTGGTTTCCATGGTGAACGTGAGCGTTCACTGACCCGCTCCTGGCAGTATGAGAAAAGTACTTTGCCTGGCCGCTTGCTGAGTTTGACGGAGCAGGTAGCGGGAGATAATGCTCGAGTAATGGAAAGATTTGTCTACGGTAGCAATACGCAAAGTGAGCAGGATAACAATCTCTCTGGCCAGTGTATCAGCCATTATGATCCCGTAGGCCTGGTCCAGGTGGAGGTTTTTTCACTTCATGGCGTTCCTCTATCCGTTACACGCAGATTGTTGCGGGGTGCTGAAGATGCAAATACTTTTGCAGACTGGCAGGGCAGTGATATTTCTGTCTGGAACGATTCGTTGGCGAGTGAGAATTACACCACGTTGACTACCGTTGATGCCATCGGAAGTGTCCTCGCCACCATTGATGCTGTCGGCAATGTGCAACGCATTGCTTACGATGTGGCAGGATTGGTGAAATCATGTTGGCTGACAATCAACGGTGGTAAAGAGCAGCCCATTGTCACATCAATAACCTATTCTGCCGCAGGGCAAAAGCTCGTAGAACTACACGGTAATGGTGTGATGACGACCTGGACCTACGAAAAGGAAACTCAGCGCCTGGTTGGTATTAAAACCGAGCGTCCAACGACTCACCCTTCCGGTGCGAAAGTACTGCAAGATTTGCGTTATGAATATGATCCAGTAGGTAATGTACTGGTGGTCAGCAACGATGCAGAAGAGACACGCTTCTGGCGTAATCAAGAAATCGTGCCCAGGTGTACTTACCGCTATGACAGCCTGTATCAATTGATCAGGGCAACTGGTCGTGAAATGGCGGATGCAAGGCAACAAAGCAGTGCTCTCCCTGTATTTTCTTCCTTCGATGATGCTACTTACACTAACTACAGCCGCACATACCGTTATGATACCGGCAACAATCTGATACAGATTCAACAAAGCGCACCCGCCTCCGGCAATAGCTATACCACGACGATGACTGTCAGCAATAGTAGCAATCGGGCCGTGTTGAGTAGTCTGACAGAGGATCCTGCGCAAGTAGATACTCTTTTCACCTATGGCGGTCAGCAAACCGTTCTCTTCTCTGGTCAGCCACTGACCTGGACCCCGCGAGGCGAACTACAGAAAGTTGTGCCAGTCGTGCGCAACAGTGGCAGCGATGACAGCGAAAGCTATCGTTACGATGCCCGCAGCCAGCGTATTATCAAAGTGACTAGTCAACAGACTGGTGGCGGTTATCGGTCACAAAAGGTGATTTACCTGCCTGGTCTTGAATGGCGAACAACCACCAATGGCGGCACCGTGACGGAGAATTTACAGGTGATCACTACCAGCGTTGCCGACCAGGTACAAGTGAGGGCATTGCATTGGGAAAGTGGCTTACCAGGCGATATTAGCGCAAATGACCAACTACGCTGGAGCTATGGCAACCTGATCGGTAGCTGCCAGTTGGAGGTCGATGGGGACGGATACCTCATTAGTCAGGAAGAGTATTATCCCTTCGGCGGCACGGCGCTACTGGTGGCCCGTAATCAAACGGAAGCCAGCTACAAAACCTTACGTTATTCGAGCAAAGAGCTTGACGCCACAGGGTTGTATTATTACGGCTATCGCTATTATCAGCCGTGGGGCGGACGTTGGCTCAGTGCGGACCCAGAGGGAGGGCTAAATTTATTCTGCATGGTACATAACAATCCCTTGACGCTAAAAGATCCGGATGGGCGAGCGCCGATCTTAGCTTCCAGAAGTTTCGGGGAACTGATCGGTAATAATGAATTCGCTGCACTGGATCGATTACTTCATGTACCAGATAGCTTTATCGAATCGGAAAACAACCCGGTGATAGTGAGAGGAAATATCCAGGATGAACCCGCTTCTGAGGGGAGTGAAACCAGCTCGCGTAGTATCACTATCAGTTGGGAACGAAAAATCCCTCATTTTCAGCCCACGCACGAATCAGAATTGGTTGAAGAAGGGGCTGCTGTTTCTGAGGCATTTGCCAAAGATCTCCATCGCTCTGTTTATACTACTTCCTATGCCGCACTCGGTATGGATATTCCATTCTCAGCGGCAGACGTTGATCAGTTTTTCTCTCCGCAAAATAAAAAAATCCTTTCTACGGTGGCTCATCAGGGGCACCTTGCAGATATTGCTATTGAGCTTTATGGCGTAAGGCGTGTTGATGATGACAACACGTTTTCGGCTAAACGTGACAGCAAACCTGAACATTTAATCGTTCATGAGGGGGATGTGTACCGCATCACCTCCAGGCAACAGTTCGAAATGAAAAATATGGATACTGAAGAATATCTGGCAGAGGGGAGTTTTAGCGCGACAGTCGAACAAACGACATATCTTGACGCGACGAATTTCGATGCTTCAGGTAGCAGACTATTAACCTATCAGACGAAGGATAAACCCTCCACTCAACGGATTGTATTTAAGATGAGGTTACCTAATTCACCTCCTACAACTCCAACGAAGAAAGGCGGCCTTTTCTCCCGAATGTTTAGTCGTCAAATATCCCGATAATATTCGCACAGGCTCCTCCCGGAGCCTGTTTTTAATTACCCCAGCGCCACCATCAGCGCACCGGCGGTAATCAACGCCACACCCGCGCCAGAAATGAGAGAAACTTTCTCGCCAAACAGCACCACCGCCAGAATCACCGCAAATACCACGCTGAGCTTATCAATCGGCGCCACGCGCGATACATTCCCGGTTTTGATCGCCATAAAGTAGAACAGCCACGACAGCGCACCGGCTACGCCGCTTAGCACCACAAACAGCAACGCTTTTTTATCGGCGAATACCGTCGAAATCAGCGACAGCTTGCCCTGAACCACCACCACGCCAACCAGAAAAATCGCCATCACCACCGCACGGATGGCGGTGGCGGTATTGGCATCAAGATGTTGTAAACCGATTTTGCCGAAAATGGCGACCAGCGCAGCGGTCAGCGCCGACAGCAAGGCATAAATTAACCAGGTACTCATGATTCCCCTCCCAAAAAATCAGAAGGATACGCCGTCAGAGCATAAACCGGTAGCCGATACCTGTTTCCGTCAGTAAATGGCGAGGGCGCGCCGGATCAACCTCCAGCTTTTGCCGCAAATGCCCCATATAAATACGCAGGTAATGGCTGTGTTCCACGGCGTTAGGACCCCAGACCTGGCTAAGCAGCTGGCGCTGCGTCAGGACTTTCCCGTGGTTATTGAGCAGCACCGCCAGCAGGCGAAACTCAATCGGCGTGAGATGAAGTTCTTCCTCTCCGCGCTGAATGCGGCGGTTAGCCAGATCGACGCGGATATCTGAAAAAGTGACCACCGGCTCATCAGGTGTGGCTGCTGCATGGCGGCGCAGCGCGACGCGCAGGCGCGCCTGCAATTCGCCAATGCCAAACGGCTTGCTGAGATAATCATCGGCACCCGCATCCAGCGCGGCGATCTTGTCGCTCTCTTCAGTACGCGCAGAGAGCACAATCACCGGCATGTTGCTCCACTGGCGCAGATCACGAATAAAGTCGAGCCCGTCACCGTCCGGCAACCCTAAATCAAGGATCACCAGATCCGGCTTGCGGGTGGCAGCTTCAATTAACCCGCGCTGCAGTGTTTCTGCTTCATGGACGCGCAGCCCCTCGGCTTCCAGCGCGGTGCGCAGAAAACGGCGGATAGCTTGTTCATCTTCAACAATCAGAACGTTGATCACAGATCCTCAGGTAATTCATCCAGTTGCGGCGGTGTTTCCCGTGGAAGTGTAACACAAAACAGCGCGCCGCCTTGCGGACGGTTGCGGGCAGCGATGGTGCCGCCATGCACCTCGACAATCGCCTGGCAAATCGCCAGCCCCAGCCCAACGCCGGGAATGGCAGACTCTTTGGTTCCGCGGGCAAATTTATCGAAAATCGCCGCTTCCTGACCTGCTGGGATCCCCGGCCCGTTATCCCACACATCCAGCGTTAACTGGTCCGGCGTGCTGTGTGCGGTAATGCCGATTTCGGCGCGATGCCCGGCATATTTCACCGCATTTTCCAGCAGATTAATCAACACGCGCTCAAACAACGGGCCGTCAACATGCACCAGCATCAGCGGATCGGGCAGGTCGAGCGCAATATGCTGGCCGCCAAGCCCTGGCTCCAGCGTTCGCAACGCACTGCCAATCACCTCTTCGAGGGTCAGCCACTCTTTTTTCAGGTTAAAGCCGCCGGACTGGATGCGCGCCATATCCAGCAAATTGTTCACCAGCCGCGTGGTGTTCAGCACATGCTGGCGGATTTCGTTAGCTTGCGGCGCATGTGCTGAACCTTCGCTCGCCAGATCCAGTGTGAGGATCTCCGCCTGACCAAACAGCACGGTCAGCGGCGTGCGCAGATCGTGAGACAGCGCCGCCAGCAGCGAGTTGCGAATACTTTCGCGCTCGCTGGCAAGCCGCGCCTGCTCTTCGCTGGTGGCTAATGCCTGGCGCTCCAGCGCGCTGGCGACCAGCAGGGTGAAGGTTTCCAGCAGGCGCTGCTGTTCCGGGATCATTAACTGGCGCAGATTCGCCGGTTCAACAATCAACAAGCCATGGGTTTTTTGATCGCTTTTTAACGGCAAAATTTGATACGGCACGCCGGGCAGCGTATCGGTGCCCGCGCCGGCAGGCTGGCCTTTATCAAAGCTCCAGCGGGCGATGGCGTCATCCCACGGCGTCATGCCGTGCGTCTGCGTCACAGCCGCCAGCTGGCCGTGGCTGTCCGGCAACAGCAGTTTGCTGCGCGCATTAAACGTGGAGTGGATAAAGGTTTCGCTGGTCGCGGCGATATCCTGATTGCTACGTCCAACCGCCAGCGCTTTTGACATCTCATACAGATGACGGGTGCGCTGCTCCCGGTAGCGCGCCACGCGCGCCTGGTAACGAACACCGGCCGTCAGGTTGCCTATCACCAGGCCTACCGTCAGCATTACGCCAAAGGTCAGCAGGTACTGCACATCGGACACCGCCAGCGTGCCGCGCGGGGCAATGAAAAAGAGATCGAAGCTGACAACGTTAATTACCGTGGCGAAAGCGGAGGGCCAGCGGCCAAAAAACAGCGCCACCAGCACCACGCCAAGCAGATAGATCATCACCAGGTTGGCGGCATCAAATGCCGTCAGCCACTGCATAGCTATCAGGGTAATGGCGGCGCAAAGCGCAAGCGCGACGAGACAGCCTTTAAGCTGCACGCGAAAGCGATCCATAAACGGGCGAATATCCCCAGCGCGGGCGGGCAGGGGAGTCGGCGCATCTTCCAGCGCGATAATCACCAGATCGAGATCCGGCGCGCGCCTGGCGAGCCTGTCGGCAAAGGATTCCCGGCTCCACCAGTGGCGTTTGTTGCGTCTGCCAATCAGAATTTTGCCGAGATTATGTTCGCGCGCGTAACGCAAAATGGCGCGGTCTTCCGCCGGATCGGAAAGGGTGGCGGTTTCTGCGCCCAGCTCCTGCGCCAGACGCAGCGAACTTAAAATCGCCCGCCGCTGCGGCTCCGGCAGTTTATGCAACGTTGGGGTTTCGACATACACCGCATGCCAGGCGCTGCCGAGCTTGGCCGCCAGGCGTGCGGCAGTGCGGATCAGCTTCTCATTGCCTGCGCCGTGGCCGACGCAAAGCAAAATCGCATCACGCGTGTGCCAGACTTTTTCTTCGCCCTGGCGGTCGCGCCAGGCGCGCATTTGGTCATCCACCCGATCGGCTGTGCGGCGCAGCGCCAGTTCGCGCAGGGCAATCAGGTTGCCTTTACGGAAGAAGTGCTCAATCGCGCGTTCCGCCTGACCGCCAATATAGACTTTGCCTTCGTGCAGACGCTGGCGCAGGTCATCCGGCGGTAAATCCACCAGCACCACTTCATCGGCGCTGTCAAAGAAGGGGTCCGGCACCGTTTCGCGCACCTGAATCCCGGTCACGCCGCTGACCACGTCATTCAGGCTTTCGAGGTGCTGAACGTTGACGGTGGTAAAAACATCAATTCCCGCTTCCAGCAGCTCTTCGACATCCTGCCAGCGTTTCGGGTGGCGCGAGCCGGGCGCGTTACTGTGCGCCAGCTCGTCCATCAAAATAAGCGCCGGACGCCGCGCAAGGGCGGCGTCCAGATCAAACTCCTGAATTAAGCGTCCGCGATGGTGAATACGCCGGGCGGGCTGCGTTGCCAGCCCCTCCAGCAGCGCGGCGGTCTCTTTTCGACCATGGGTTTCCACGACGCCAATCAGAATATCCAGCCCTTGCGCCCGCAGCCGCTGTGCTTCCTGCAGCATCGCAAAGGTTTTCCCCACCCCGGCGCAGGCGCCAAAAAAGACTTTTAGCTTGCCCCGGTGCGCGGTGGCGGCATGCTCCAGCAGGCGGTCGGGATTGGGGCGCAAAGGCTCATCAGTCATGCTTTATTTGTCCTTGAGCGCATCCAGCGCCAGATTAAGTTCCACCACATTCACCACCGGTTGGCCGATAAAATTCACCAGCGGCGTTGAGGTGTGCTGCGCCACCAGTTTCGCCACCACCTGCACCGGCAGGTTACGCGCCTGCGCCACCCGCGGGATCTGCCATTCCGCGGCCTGCGGAGATAACTGACCATCAAGGCCGCTGGCCGAGGAGGTAATGAGTTCTACCGGTACATGCGTATCCGCTTGCGGGTTGTCGGCCCGCAGTTGCGCGACGCGCTGCGCCACTGCTTTATCCAGCTCCGGGTTGCTACCCGCCAGGTTACTGCCGCCGGACGCCATAGGATTATAAGGCGCGTCCGCCGTGGCGGAAGGGCGACCATGAAAATATCCCGGCTGGGTAAAATCCTGGCCTAACAGGCGAGAGCCACGCACATTGTCGCCTTCACGAATAAGTGAGCCGTTGGCCTGATCGTGAAACCACCACTGCCCCAGCGCGGTAGTCAGCAGCGGATAAAGCCCGCCGGTAATCAGGGTAAAGAGTATCAAAAGCAGAAATGCGGGACGTAATAAAGCCATTTTTATCTTCCTCTTACACCAGGCCGAACAGCGTGAGAATAAGGTCGATCGCTTTGATGCCAATAAACGGCACGATCAAACCGCCCAGCCCGTAGATCCACAGGTTGCGACGCAGCATGGCAGAGGCGGTCAGCGGTTTGTAGCTCACCCCTTTCAATGCCAGCGGGATCAGAAACACAATCACCAGCGCGTTAAAAATAACGGCACTCAAAATCGCCGACGCCGGGGAGTGCAGGTGCATCACGTTGAGCATATTCAGTTGCGGATAGGTCGCCGCAAACGCTGCCGGGATAATGGCGAAGTACTTCGCCACATCGTTAGCGATACTGAAGGTGGTCAGCGAACCACGCGTCATCAGCATCTGTTTGCCGATATGCACCACTTCAATCAGCTTGGTGGGGTTGGAATCCAAATCCACCATGTTGCCCGCTTCTTTCGCCGCCTGTGTACCGGAGTTCATCGCGACCGCCACATCCGCCTGCGCCAGCGCGGGGGCGTCGTTGGTGCCATCGCCGGTCATCGCTACCAGCCGGCCTTCTGCCTGATACTGGCGGATCAGCGCCAGTTTGGCTTCCGGTGTCGCTTCGGCCAGAAAATCGTCGACACCCGCTTCAGCGGCAATCGCGGCGGCGGTCAGGCGGTTATCACCGGTGATCATCACCGTTTTAATACCCATTTTGCGTAACTGAGCAAAACGCTCTTTTATGCCGCCTTTGACGATATCTTTCAGCGCAATCACGCCCAGCACTTTTGCCCCTTCGGCAACCACCAGCGGCGTTGCTCCCTGGCGCGCCACGCGTTCGACCAGCGCTTCGACATCAGCCGGGAACTGACCGCCATTCGCTTCGATATGGCGGCGAATGGCATCGACGGAACCTTTGCGGATCATCCGGTCCTGCACGTTAATCCCGCTCATCCGGGTTTGCGCGGTGAACGGCACAAAGGTCGCTTGCAGACTCTGCATGTCGCGCTCGCGCAGGTTAAAGCGCTGTTTCGCCAGA
The DNA here is from genome assembly GCF_000410515.1 of Enterobacter sp. R4-368. Lineage (NCBI taxonomy): Bacteria > Pseudomonadati > Pseudomonadota > Gammaproteobacteria > Enterobacterales > Enterobacteriaceae > Enterobacter > Enterobacter sp. R4-368. The sequence goes on from NC_021500.1 coordinate 4,511,837, forward strand.
ATAACAATACTGCGGCCTTCCGGCGTTTCGTCCGCCAGCGAGGAGAGCTGCGCGGCATCGGCCAGCGTTTTTTCATCCACGCCCCGGGCGGGCAGGAAGTCTGACGCCTGGCGGTTACCCAGCGTGATGGTGCCGGTTTTATCCAGCAATAACACATCGACATCGCCCGCCGCTTCCACCGCGCGACCGCTGGTGGCAATCACGTTTGCCCCCAGCATGCGGCTCATCCCCGCGACACCAATCGCGGAAAGCAGTCCGCCGATAGTGGTTGGGATGAGACATACCAGCAGGGCAACCAGCACGGTGACACTCACCGGCGTGCCGCCGTATACGGAGAAGGGCCACAGCGTTGCCGTTGCCAGCAGGAACACGATCGTCAGCGCCACCAGCAAAATGGTCAGCGCGATTTCGTTCGGCGTTTTACGCCGCTGCGCGCCTTCCACCATCGCGATCATGCGATCGAGGAAGGTTTCACCAGGGTTAACGCTGCACTGGATCACCAGCCAGTCAGAGAGAATACGCGTACCGCCGGTTACTGAGGCGAAATCGCCGCCGGACTCACGAATCACCGGTGCGGATTCCCCGGTGATCGCGCTCTCATCCACCGACGCGCCGCCTTCGATCACTTCGCCATCGCAGGGGATAATGTCGCCTGCTTCCACCAGCACGATGTCGCCTTTGCGCAGATCTTCCGCCGGAATGTGGTCGATTTGCGCGTCATGCTGCGGGGCGCGAAGTTTGCGGGCAAAGGCGGTCTTTTTCACCCCTTTCAGGCTGTTGGCCTGCGCTTTACTGCGGCCTTCGGCCAGCGCTTCGGCGAAGTTGGCGAACAGAACCGTCACCCATAGCCACACGCTGATCGCGCCGGTGAACCACGCGCTGCCGTCGAGATGACCGGTCGCCATTGCCAGCGCCAGCAGGGTAGTTAACACGCTGCCAATCCAGACAATAAACATTACCGGGTTACGCCACTGCACATGCGGGCTTAACTTGGTCACGGAATCCATCAGCGCCTGGCGAACAAGATTCGGTTCGAAAAGCGCCAGTTGTTTACGACTCATATAACGCGTCTCCGCCACTCTTAAAATTGCAGGTATTCCGCCACCGGGCCAAGCGCCAGGGCTGGAATAAAGGTTAAAGCGCCGACCAGTAACACGGTGCCGATCAGCAGGCCGATAAACAGCGCACCATGCGTTGGCAGCGTGCCGGAGCTGGTCGGTTGAATTTTCTTCGCCACCAGCGAACCGGCAATCGCCATCACCGGCACAATCACACCAAAGCGGCCAAAGAACATGCAAAACGCCAGCAAACAGTTCCAGAACGGCGTATTGGCGCTTAAGCCCGCAAAGGCGCTACCGTTGTTATTGGCGGCAGATGAGACGGCGTACAGCACTTCGCTAAAGCCGTGAATACCGGGGTTGAACATGCCGCTGCGACCGGCGTCGGTCATCATCGCCAGCGCGGTGCCAATCAGCACCAGAGCCGGGGTGACGAGGATCGCCAGCGCGGTCATTTTCATTTCACGCACGTCGATTTTCTTGCCGAGGAATTCAGGTGTGCGGCCAATCATCAACCCGGCGATAAACACTGCGAGCAGCACAAACAGCAGCATGCCGTAAAGACCCGAACCCACGCCGCCGAACACCACTTCGCCAATCTGCATCAGCCACATCGGGATCATGCCGCCAAGCGCGGTAAACGAGTCATGCATGGCGTTGACCGCGCCGCAAGAGGCCGCGGTGGTGACCACGGCGTACAAGCTGCTGGCCAGAATGCCGAAACGGCTCTCTTTCCCTTCCATATTGATGGCGCTGTCGCCGCCGAGCGTCAGGAAGTGCGGGTTACCCTGCAACTCCGCCCACATCACAATCCCGGCGCAGATGACGAAAATAATCGACATTGCCCACAGCAACATGTGTCCCTGGCGGCGATCGCCGACCGCATCGCCAAAAGCGAAGCACAGCGCCGCCGGGATCAGGAAGATCGCCAGCATCTGCACAAAATTGGTTAAGGCTGTAGGGTTTTCAAACGGATGCGACGAGTTGGCGTTAAAGAAGCCGCCGCCGTTGGTGCCGAGCATTTTTATCGCTTCTTGCGACGCAACAGGCCCCATCGGCATCAGGTGTTGCACACCTTCCAGCGAGGTATAAGCCTGGTACGGCGAAAAGTTTTGCAGCGCCCCTTGCTGAATAAAAAACAGAGCAATCAGCAGTGCGATGGGCAGCAACAGCCACAGGGTAATGCGCGTGATATCAACCCAGGCGTTACCGAGCGTCTCCATACTGCGACGTGAAAAAGCGCGGATCAGCGCAAAGACCACAGCAATACCCGTCGCGGCGGATAAGAAGTTTTGTACCGTCAGTCCCGCCATCTGGCTGAAATAGCTCAGGGTGCTCTCCCCGGAGTACGCCTGCCAGTTGGTGTTGGAGATAAAGCTGACGGCGGTGTTCAGCGCCAGGTGCCAGGAGAGCCCCGGCAGGTTTTGTGGGTTAAGCGGCAGAATGCCTTGCAGCATCAGCATCGCAAACAGCAGCACCAGGCCGAAGATGTTCAACCACAAAATCGCCAGTAAATAGTGCCGCCAGTTCATTTCACGGGTATCGATACCAAGCCCGCGCCAGAGGAGGTTTTCCACACCGCGCACGCCGGGCAGCGGCTGCCCGGCGATCATTTTCGCCAGCAGCGAACCGAGCGGACGCGCGAGGATAAACAATACCAGCAGAAAGCTGGCAATCAGAAGAAACGCCTGAGCGGCCATCAGAAAGCCTCCGCGTTGATCAGGGCATAAACCAGATAGCCCAATAACAGGAAAACCAGCACGATGCCGATTACTACGCCTGCACTCACAATCCACCTCCGGGGTGATTTAACGATGTGCAGAAAAAGTAGAATTTTCGACGCAAAGATTTCGCAAAAATCGGCGGGCGAGGTGTAAAAAAAATATAAAAATCGCGCGGAATGAGCAGGGGGAGTGGTGTGAATGCGCGTTGTCCCTTTCCCCGGGCAGCCCTGCTTATCAAATAATCCACAATTTAACTGATGGTTAGTATTAATTTAACCATTTTGTAACTTATTTACCGGCTCAATGTAAATAAAGCCTAAATTGACAAAAAATAGTGGTCGGATGAGTAGTAAAATTACAAACAAAACGGTACTATTTTAACCAGATTTCAGTGCCGCCCTGGTTTTTACGTTAGTGAGTTTCAGTGGGGGCTAATTATTTTCCGGTGCTGCTTACCGGCCTGACAAAGGGGAGAGAATTATGGACACATACAAAGCGTTTCCGGCTCATATTGTGTTGATGCGACGTGCTTTCGCCGTTCTGGCGGGTGTGCTGGCGTTGCCGGTAATGTTGTTCTGGAAAGACCGCGCACGTTTTTATAGCTATCTGCATCGCGTCTGGGCAAAAACCAGCGATAAACCGGTGTGGATGGAGCAGGCAGAGAAAGTAGCCTGCGACTTTTATTAATCGACGACACACAGCAAACCTCATCGCCACCGCTTTTGCGGTGGCTTTTTTTTATCTGCGGCCTGTGACTACCCTTACCGGGGTAGAAAAAGGAGCCGTAATGCGCGAGAACATCCCCGCTGGCATTCATGCCTGTTTGTCCGGGAAACCCGTCTTTTTTACGGTTGTTATACAGGGCTTGCGCTCGCGGCTAAGTCGCTCTCTGCCCGCCAGATATTTGCTCCGACCCGCCTGGCGCTAACCACGCGGCGCAATCATACCAGGGCGTTGATGCCTGGTTTTTATCAAACGCTTTATGCCCGCCAGCAGCCAGCTCTCTCCACGCTGATTGAATGTTATCGCCAGCGACCCCAGCCACGGCTTGCACCGAAGACCTTACTCAAACACTATATGGTTGAATTTCCCGACGCGTCCCTGGCCGGGCTACGCCATGTCAACTCCCCGGCCAAAGGCGCGGTGCTTACATTAAGGATATTAGGAGCGGTATGACCACCCATCTGGTCTGGTTTCGCGCGGATTTGCGCGTGCACGACAATCTTGCGCTTGCTGCTGCCTGTCGCAGCGATAACGCGCAGGTAAAAGCCCTGTTTATCGCCACGCCGGCACAGTGGCGGCAACATAATATGGCGCCACGCCAGGCTGCCTGTCTCAATGCGCATCTCAACGCCTTGCAGCAGGCGCTGGCGGAAAAGGGCATTCCGTTGATCTACCGGGAAGCGGCAGATTTTACCGACAGCGTACAAACGGTGGTGGATGTCTGTGGGCGCGAGCAAGTCAGCCATCTTTTTTATAACTATCAATACGAATTTAACGAACGACAGCGTGACGTGGCCGTCGAAAAGGCACTGCCAAATGTTGCCTGCCAGGGTTTTGACGACAGCGTGATGCTGGCACCTGGTAGCGTGATGACCGGCAATCATGAGATGTATAAAGTCTTTACGCCCTTTAAAAATGCCTTTCTGCGTCGGCTGAAAGCGGATCTGCCTCAGTGTGTCGCCGCACCGCACCCGCGTGAAGGCGTCGAGGTCGCAATAAAACCGATTACGCTTGATTATCCGCAGCAGGAATTTGACGAAAACTTGTTCCCGGCCGATGAGAAAAGCGCTCTCGCACGGCTTCGTCAGTTTTGCCAGCAGCAGGCGGCGGCGTATGAGCAGCTGCGCGATTTCCCGGCAATCGAAGGCACCAGCCGCTTGTCGGTGTGTCTGGCGACTGGCGCGTTATCACCGCGCCAGTGCCTGCATCGTCTGCTGGCTGAACAACCGCGGGCGCTCGACGGCGGACCGGGAGCCGTGTGGCTGAATGAGCTGATTTGGCGCGAATTTTATCGCCATCTGATGACCTATCATCCGGCACTCTGTAAGCATCGTCCTTTTATAGCCTGGACTGATAAGGTGCAGTGGCAGGAAAACGCCGGGCATCTGCAAGCCTGGCAACGCGGCAATACCGGCTACCCTATTGTTGATGCGGCGATGCGCCAGTTGAACGCTACCGGCTGGATGCACAACCGCTTACGGATGATAACCGCGAGCTTTCTGGTCAAGGACTTACTTATCGACTGGCGCCATGGGGAGCGTTATTTTATGTCGCAGTTGATCGATGGCGATTTCGCGGCAAACAATGGCGGCTGGCAGTGGGCGGCCTCGACGGGCACCGATGCGGCTCCCTATTTTCGTATTTTTAACCCGACCACGCAGGGCGAACGGTTTGATGCTGACGGCGCGTTTATTCGCCACTGGCTACCGGAGCTGAAAAATGTGCCGGAAAAATCGGTGCATCAACCCTGGGACTGGGCGGATAAACACCGGGTAAAACTCGATTATCCCCGCCCGATTGTTGACCATAAACAGGCGCGTACCGCCACGCTGGCGGCCTATGAAGCTGCCCGTAAAGCGTAAAGGAGTGATGATGAAAAATACCGAGCTGGAAAAAGTGATTAACGAAAAACTTAACAGTGCGGCGTTCAGTGATTACGGCCCGAACGGGCTACAGGTTGAGGGGCGGGAAACGGTACAGAAAATTATCACCGGCGTGACCGCAAGCCAGGCATTGCTGGACGAAGCGGTACGCCAGCAGGCGGACGCGGTGATTGTGCATCACGGTTATTTCTGGAAAAACGAAGCGCCGATCATTCGCGGGATGAAGCGTAATCGCCTGAAAACGTTACTGGCCAATGACATCAACCTGTACGGCTGGCACCTGCCGCTTGATGCGCACCCACAGCTTGGCAATAACGCTCAACTGGCGGCGTTGCTCGGCATTAACGTAATGGGCGAAATTGAAGAGTTGCTGCCGTGGGGCGAACTCTCCATGCCGGTTCCGGGGCTGGAGCTGGCGTCGTGGATTGAAGCGCGTCTCGGGCGCAAGCCGCTGTGGTGTGGCGATACCGGGCCGGAAAAAATCACCCGCGTTGCCTGGTGTACCGGCGGCGGGCAGGGTTTTATTGATAAAGCGGCCCGTTTCGGTGTTGATGCGTTTATCACCGGCGAAGTCTCCGAGCAGACCATTCACTCTGCCCGTGAACAGGGGCTGCATTTCTACTCTGCGGGTCACCACGCTACCGAGCGCGGTGGTATTCGCGCGCTCAGCGACTGGCTGAATGAAAATACCGATCTTGACGTCACGTTTATCGATATTCCGAACCCGGCGTAAGGAGAGTACAAGTGCAGCGAGCACGGTGTTATTTGTTAGGTGAAAGCGCGGTGGTGCTGGAGCTGGAGCCTCCGGTACAACTGGCGACGCAAAAGCGTATCTGGCGGCTGACGCAGCGGCTGGCGGACGTGCCGGACGTGGTGGAAGCCATTCCGGGGATGAATAACATTACGGTGGTGCTGCGCGATCCGCATTCGCTGGCGCTCGACGCTATTGAGCGTTTACAGCGCTGGTGGGAAGAGAGCGAGGCGCTGGAGCCCGAGTCACGATCCATTGAGATCCCGGTGCTGTACGGCAAAGCGGCCGGGCCGGATCTGGGGCTGGTGGCGGAACACTGCCGGATGACGGAAAAGCAGGTTGTTGAGCTGCATGCTTCTGTCGATTACGTGGTGTGGTTTCTTGGCTTCCAGCCTGGTTTCCCTTATCTGGGCGGGATGCCGGAGGCGCTCGCCACACCGCGCCGCGCTGAACCGCGAGTGAGCGTTCCCGCCGGCTCTGTCGCCATTGGCGGCGCGCAAACCGGCATTTACCCACTGGAAACACCCGGCGGCTGGAACCTGATTGGTCGTACCGATCTGGCGTTATTCAACCCGCGCTTGCCGGAGCCGGTGCTATTACGTCCGGGCGATACGCTGCGGTTTGTGCCGCGCAAGGAGGGCGTATGCTGAACATTATCCGCGCGGGAATGTATACCACCTTGCAGGGCGGCAAACGTATTGGCTTGCGCCAGTCCGGCGTCAGTTATTGTGGCGCGCTGGACGAACCCGCGTTGCAAATTGCCAATGCGCTGGTGGGAAACGCGCCGGAGGCGGCGGCGCTGGAAATCACCTTCGGTCAGTGCGAAGTGGAGTTTGGTCGCGATGTCTGGTTTGCGCTCACTGGCGCAGGCTGTGAGGCGAAACTTGACGGCAAAGCGGTGTGGACCGGCTGGCGATTTGCGGCAAAAGCCGGGCAGCGGCTGGTACTGAAAAGGCCGCTGCATGGCGTGCGCAGTTACCTGGCGATAGCGGGTAGCTTTGCAGTACCTGCGGTGATGGGCTCGGTCAGTACCGATCTGAAAACCGCTATCGGCGGGCTGGAAGGGCGATTATTGCGCGATGGCGATGTGTTGCCACTGGGCGAACCTGTCCGTCATTTTCACACGCAGCAAGGGGTAAAACAGTTGCTGTGGGGCAACCGTATTCGCGCATTGCCTGGGCCGGAGTATCACGAATTTGACAGCGCCTCGCAGGAGGCGCTCTGGCGTTTGCCGTGGCAGATAAGCCCGCAGAGTAACCGCATGGGTTATCGTTTGCAGGGCCAGCCGCTGGTGCGCACTACGTCACGCGAACTGCTTTCCCACGGCTTGTTGCCGGGCGTCGTGCAGGTTCCCTCTAACGGGCAACCGATAGTGCTGATGAATGATGCCCAGACCACAGGCGGCTACCCGCGAATTGCCTGCATTATCGAGGCGGATATGTACCATCTGGCGCAAATCCCACTCGGGCAGCCGATACACTTTGTCCAGTGCTCGCTGGATGAGGCACTGAAGGCGCGGCGCGAGCAGCGTATCTATCTCGATCAACTGGCATGGCGTCTGCACAATGAAGATTGATTTAAACGCCGATCTCGGCGAAGGCTGCGGCAACGATGCGGCGCTGCTCCAGCTTGTTTCTTCCGCCAATATCGCCTGCGGTTTTCACGCAGGGGATGCGCAAACCATGCTGAGCTGTGTACGCGAAGCATTGCGTAACGGTGTGGCGGTGGGCGCCCATCCCTCTTTTCCGGATCGGGAGAATTTTGGCCGTACGCCGATGCACCTGCCACCGGATATTGTCTATGCGCAGATGCTGTATCAAATTGGTGCCCTGGCGGCGATGGTGCGTGCCGAAGGCGGCAAACTGCACCATGTGAAACCGCACGGTATGCTCTACAACCAGGCGGCGGATGAAGTGGCGCTGGCCGATGCCATTGCCGGAGCGGTTTACGATGCGGATCCCGCATTGATTCTGGTTGGGCTGGCGGGCAGCGAGTTAATTCGTGCCGGAGAGCGTTATGGTTTGCGTACGCGCCAGGAGGTGTTTGCCGATCGCGGCTACCTTCGCGATGGTCGGCTGGTGCCGCGCAGTGAGCCTGCCGCACTGATTGATGATGACAATCTGGCGCTGGCGCAAACGCTGGACATGGTGCTGGAAGGGCGGGTGAGGTGTGTCACCGGTGAGTTTGTTAATGTGCAGGCGCAAACGGTGTGCCTGCATGGTGATGGCGAGCACGCGCTGCTGTTTGCCCGCCGCTTACACGGTGCCTTTGCCCAACGTGGTGTGATGATTTCCGCCCACTAACGCAAGGAGTTTTTATGCCGGAAGGACCGGAGATCCGCCGGGCGGCGGATACGCTTGAAGCCGCTGTTAAAGGCAAACCATTGACGGATGTCTGGTTTGGCCTGCCGTCGTTGAAAGGTTTCGCCGCTGATCTTGTGGGGCAGTACGTTGAGAACATTGAAACGCGGGGAAAAGCGCTTCTGACGCATTTTTCCGGTGGACTGACGCTTTACAGCCATAACCAGCTTTACGGCGTCTGGCGTGTGGTCGGGGCAGGTGAGATCCCGCAAACCAACCGTGTGCTGCGTGTGCGGCTGCAAACGGAGCAGAAGGCGATTTTGCTGTACAGCGCGTCGGACATTGCGTTACTCACACCGGAACAACTGGCGCAGCATCCGTTTTTACAGCGTGTTGGCCCGGATGTGCTGGATATGACGCTAACCGTAGAGCAGGTAAAAGCGCGGTTGTTATCTCCCCGTTTTCGCCGTCGCCAGTTTTCCGGGTTATTGCTCGATCAGGCCTTTCTTGCCGGGCTGGGAAATTACCTGCGCGTCGAAATTCTCTGGCAAAGCGCCCTGGCACCGCAGCGTAACGCTTCGCAGCTAAGCGAAGAACAACTCGACGTGTTAGCGCATGCGCTGCTGGATATTCCGCGTTTGTCGTACCAGACACGCGGCGTGGTGGATGAGAATAAACACCACGGCGCGCTGTTTCGCTTTAAGGTGTTTCACCGCGCAGGCGAACCGTGCGAGCGTTGCGGCGGGATAATTGCGAAAACCACCATGTCGTCCCGGCCGTTTTACTGGTGCCCGGCTTGTCAGCATTGAAATAAAAAACGCGCCTGAAGGCGCGTTTTTTCTGCGGGTTAGCTATCAATCTTTTTTCAGATCGGAGCTGAACTCGCGTTTTTCATAACCGGTGTACAACTGACGCGGACGGGCAATTTTAATGCCGTCGTCGTGCATTTCGTTCCAGTGTGCAATCCAGCCCACGGTACGCGCCATCGCGAAGATAACGGTAAACATGGAAGAAGGAATACCCATCGCTTTCAGAATGATACCGGAGTAGAAGTCGACGTTCGGGTAGAGCTTACGTTCGATAAAGTACGGGTCGTTGAGCGCAATGTGCTCAAGCTCCATCGCCACTTCCAGCAGATCATCTTTGGTGCCCAGCTCACGCAGCACTTCGTGGCAGGTTTCACGCATCACGGTCGCCCGCGGGTCATAGTTCTTGTAGACACGGTGACCGAAGCCCATCAGACGGAACGAATCGTTTTTGTCTTTGGCGCGGCGCAGGAATTCCGGAATGTGTTTCACGGTACTGATCTCTTCCAGCATCTTCAGCGCAGCTTCGTTGGCGCCGCCGTGTGCCGGTCCCCACAGGGAGGCGATACCCGCAGCGATACAGGCGAACGGGTTCGCGCCAGAAGAGCCAGCGGTACGCACGGTAGAGGTGGAAGCGTTTTGTTCATGGTCGGCGTGCAGGATCAGAATGCGGTCCATTGCGCGTTCCAGCACCGGGTTCACTTCATACGGTTCACACGGCGTGGAGAACATCATGTGCAGGAAGTTACCGGCGTAGGAGAGGTTATTCTGCGGGTAGACGAACGGCTGACCAATGGAATATTTGTAACACATCGCCGCAACGGTCGGCATTTTCGACAGCAGGCGGAACGCGGCAATCTCGCGGTGACGCGGATTGTTAACATCCAGTGAGTCATGGTAGAACGCGGCCAGCGCGCCGGTCACACCGCACAGCACCGCCATTGGGTGCGAGTCGCGACGGAAACCGTGGAACAGACGGGTGATCTGCTCATGGATCATGGTATGGCGCGTTACGGTCAGTTTGAATTCGTCAAACTGTTCCTGCGTCGGTTTTTCGCCGTACAGCAGAATGTAGCAGACTTCCAGATAGTTGGATTCGGTCGCCAGTTGGTCGATAGGGAAACCACGGTGCAGCAGAATACCTTCGTCACCGTCGATAAAGGTGATTTTCGATTCGCATGATGCGGTAGAGGTAAAACCTGGGTCAAAAGTGAATACCCCTTTTGAACCGAGACTACGGATATCAATCACATCCTGACCGAGCGTGCCTTTTAGCACATCCAGTTCAATAGCAGCGTCACCATTGTAGGTGATGGTTGCTTTCTTATCAGCCATTTACGGTCTCCTTAGCGCCTTATTGCTTAAGACCGCCAGTCACCGGATTTGCATTCAACTGCCCGTCAACGTTACCAGTTTGTTATTTAGCTCGCAGCTCTGTTGAGAGGAGGTACCAGGGTACAGAGCGATGGGCGCGTGCAAGTACACATTGAAAACACAGTGAAAAAACAGCAAATCAGCGTCTTAGCAGTCCGAATTTATCAAACCTGTATACCACTAATAACTGTCCTGATTACATCGGTCAATACCATCACACTGTTACATAACTTATTCTCAGGTGAAAGTAAGACCCCATAACTTTTGCGAATTATAAGCCCTTTCTGGCGTAGTTTGTAACAAGAATGTTTAACTTTTGTCAAATCAGATGATTAAAATTTAAAAGAATGTTGTTATCGTGATGGGGGTCACTGTTCTGCATAAAACCCGACAAACTATATGTAGGTTAATTGTAATGATTTTGTGAACGACCTATACTGCCGCCAGGTCTCCGGAATACCCCTGCAATCCCGAGCCACCCAGCGTTGTAACCTGTCGTTTAGCATCTGGAAGCTAATTTTTTGCATGACGAGCAGTTATAGAAAAGGACGCTGTCTGACCCGCACGCAGACCGGAGGAAGGAAACTATAAGAATAGCATGTGGGCGTTATTCATGATAAAAAATGTGAAAAAACAAAGACCTGTCAATCTGGATCTGACAACAATTCGGTTTCCTGTTACGGCTATAGCTTCCATTCTCCACCGCGTTTCCGGCGTCATTACTTTCGTGGCGGTTGGCATTCTGCTGTGGTTATTGGGCCTGTCGCTGTCGTCCGAAGAGGGCTTCCTGACCGCCTCTGCCATCATGAGCAGCTTTTTCGTTAAATTCATTTTCTGGGGCATCCTGACAGCGCTGGCTTATCACGCTGTGGGCGGTATTCGCCATATGTTAATGGATTTTGGCTGGCTGGAAGAAACCTTCGAAGCAGGAAAGCGTTCCGCTAATCTCTCTTTTGCAATCACTGTCGTGCTTTCAATTCTCGCAGGAGTCCTCGTATGGTAAGCAACGCCTCCGCATTAGGACGCAACGGCGTACATGATTTTATTCTTGTCCGTGCTACTGCCATCGTCCTGACGTTATACATCATCTATATGGTCGGTTTTTTTGCCACGCACGGCGATCTGACCTGGGTGGTATGGACTGGGTTTTTCTCCTCCGCTTTCACCAAAGTCTTCACGCTGCTGGCGCTGTTTTCGATTCTGATCCATGCCTGGATTGGCATGTGGCAGGTGTTGACCGACTACGTTAAACCGCTGGCTGTGCGCCTGGTTCTGCAACTGGCTATCGTCGTTGCACTCGCGGCTTACGTGATTTATGGATTCGTTGTGGTGTGGGGTGTGTAATGAAACTGCCAGTCAGAGAATTTGATGCTGTTGTTATTGGTGCCGGTGGCGCAGGTATGCGCGCGGCGCTGCAAATTTCCCAGAGCGGGCAAACCTGTGCGCTGCTCTCTAAAGTCTTTCCAACCCGTTCTCACACCGTATCTGCGCAGGGCGGTATTACCGTTGCGCTGGGTAATACCCATGAAGATAACTGGGAATGGCACATGTACGACACGGTAAAAGGTTCCGATTACATCGGTGACCAGGATGCCATTGAATATATGTGTAAAACCGGCCCGGAAGCGATTCTTGAGCTGGAACATATGGGTCTGCCGTTCTCCCGTCTCGATGATGGCCGTATCTATCAACGCCCGTTTGGCGGCCAGTCGAAAAACTTCGGCGGCGAGCAGGCGGCGCGCACGGCAGCCGCAGCGGACCGTACCGGTCATGCGCTGTTGCACACCCTTTATCAGCAAAACCTGAAAAATCACACGACGATCTTTTCCGAGTGGTACGCGCTGGATCTGGTGAAAAACCAGGATGGCGCGGTGGTGGGTTGTACCGCACTGTGTATTGAAACCGGTGAAGTGGTCTACTTCAAAGCGCGTGCAACCGTGCTGGCGACCGGCGGCGCGGGCCGTATTTACCAGTCCACCACCAACGCACATATCAATACCGGCGACGGCGTGGGTATGGCGCTGCGCGCAGGCGTACCGGTGCAGGATATGGAAATGTGGCAGTTTCACCCGACCGGTATCGCGGGCGCGGGTGTGCTGGTAACGGAAGGTTGCCGCGGGGAAGGCGGTTACCTGCTGAACAAACATGGCGAGCGCTTTATGGAGCGTTATGCGCCAAACGCCAAAGACCTGGCGGGTCGTGATGTGGTGGCGCGTTCCATCATGATCGAAATCCGTGAAGGTCGCGGCTGTGACGGCCCGTGGGGCCCGCACGCGAAACTGAAACTCGATCACCTGGGTAAAGAGGTGCTGGAATCGCGCCTGCCGGGGATCCTTGAACTGTCGCGCACCTTCGCACACGTCGACCCGGTGAAAGAGCCGATCCCGGTCATCCCGACTTGCCACTATATGATGGGCGGTATTCCGACCAAAGTCACTGGCCAGGCGCTGACGGTGAACGAGAAAGGCGAAGATGTCGTCATTCCGGGGCTGTTTGCCGTAGGTGAAATTGCCTGTGTATCCGTACACGGTGCTAACCGTCTGGGCGGTAACTCGCTGCTGGATCTGGTGGTGTTCGGTCGCGCGGCAGGTCTGCATTTACAAGAGTCTATCGCCGAGCAGGGCGCGCTGCGCGATGCCAGCGAGTCTGATATCGAAGGTTCCCTTGAGCGCCTCAACCGCTGGAACAACAACCGCAATGGCGAAGATCCGGTCACCATTCGTAAAGCGCTGCAAGAGTGTATGCAGCATAACTTCTCGGTCTTCCGCGAAGGCGATGCGATGGCGAAAGGGCTTGAGCAACTGAAAGTGATCCGCGAACGTCTGAAAAACGCCCGTCTGGACGATACCTCCACCGAATTTAACACCCAGCGCGTTGAGTGCCTGGAGCTGGATAACCTGATGGAAACCGCGTATGCAACGGCGGTCTCCGCAAACTTCCGTACTGAGAGCCGTGGCGCGCATAGCCGCTTCGACTATCCGGATCGTGACGACGAAAACTGGCTGTGCCATTCCCTGTATCTGCCAGAAACGGAGTCCATGACGCGTCGCAGCGTCAATATGGAACCGAAACTGCGTCCGGCATTCCCGCCGAAGATTCGTACTTATTAATGCGGAGACAGGATAATGAAACTCGAATTTTCGATTTATCGCTATAACCCGGACGTTGATGACGCGCCGCGCATGCAGGATTACACCCTTGAAGGCGAAGAAGGGCGTGACATGATGCTGCTGGATGCGTTAATGCAGCTGAAAGAAAAAGATCCTACGCTGTCGTTCCGCCGCTCCTGCCGTGAAGGGGTGTGTGGTTCCGATGGTTTGAACATGAACGGTAAGAATGGTCTGGCGTGTATCACCCCGATTTCCGCTCTGGGCAACGGCAAACAGAAGATTGTGATCCGTCCTCTGCCTGGTCTGCCGGTAATCCGCGATTTGGTGGTGGACATGGGACAATTCTACGCCCAATATGAGAAGATTAAGCCTTACTTATTGAATAATGGGCAAAATCCGCCAGCAAGAGAGCACTTACAGTCACCTGATCAGCGTGAAAAACTCGACGGTTTGTATGAATGTATTCTCTGCGCCTGCTGCTCGACATCTTGCCCGTCGTTCTGGTGGAACCCGGACAAATTTATCGGCCCGGCCGGTCTGCTGGCGGCGTACCGTTTCCTGATCGACAGCCGCGATACGGAAACCGATAACCGTCTGGAAGGGTTAAGCGATGCTTTCAGTGTATTCCGCTGCCACAGCATTATGAACTGCGTCAGTGTATGCCCGAAAGGGCTGAACCCGACGCGCGCCATCGGCCATATTAAGTCGATGTTGTTGCAACGAAGCGCATAAATGTCAGTGCCGGATGGCGCTGACGCGTATCCGGCCTACATTAATAGTGATGTTTTTTTTGCCCGGCAGCGTTAGCGCCGCCGGGTAACAAGGAAGCAGGAAACCTTTAAAAACCGCCACAGTAGACATAATCGAGATGTCTGGTGCGAGACAAGGCGGCAACTGAGCGCATCCCTGGGAGCATAGTCAACTATGTGACCAGAGTAAGCAAAGGTAGCCAACGCAGTCGCAGCCCGGACAGCGAAGATTAGGCAGTTTTTAAAGGTTCCTTCGCGGGCCACCAAGAGCCCGCAAGTGAACCCTGGGACGTGCGCTAACGGGTGTACGTCGTAGTTATCCACGGCGAAGTAAGCATAACAATGCTTAAGGGATCACGATGCAGAACGGCGCAATGAAAGCCTGGCTGGACTCTTCTTACCTCTCTGGGTCGAACCAGAGCTGGATAGAACAGCTCTATGAAGACTTCTTAACCGATCCTGACTCGGTAGATGCAAACTGGCGTTCTATGTTCCAGCAGTTACCGGGCACCGGAGTCAAACCGGATCAGTTCCACTCCAAGACGCGTGATTATTTCCGTCAGCTGGCGAAAGATGCTTCACGTTACTCTTCCTCTATTTCCGACCCCGACACCAATGTGAAGCAGGTTAAAGTCCTGCAACTTATCAACGCATACCGTTTTCGTGGTCATCAACATGCGAACCTCGATCCGCTGGGATTGTGGCAGCAAGAGAGGGTTCCCGATCTCGATCCGGCTTATCACGATCTGACGGAAGCCGATTTCCAGAACAGCTTTAACGTGGGGTCTTTTGCGATTGGCAAAGACACCATGCCGCTGGGCGAATTGATTAACGCACTGAAAGAGACCTATTGCGGTTCGATCGGTGCGGAATATATGCATATCACCAGCACCGAAGAGAAGCGCTGGATCCAGCAACGCATCGAATCCGCAGCCGGTAAATCCAGCTTCAGCAGCGAAGAGAAAAAACGCTTCCTGACTGAACTGACGGCCGCAGAAGGTCTTGAACGTTATCTGGGCGCGAAATTCCCCGGTGCGAAGCGCTTCTCGCTGGAAGGCGGCGATGCGCTGGTGCCGATGCTCAAAGAGATGATCCGTCATGCGGGCAAGAGCGGTACCCGTGAAGTGGTGCTGGGTATGGCGCACCGCGGACGTCTGAACGTACTGGTTAACGTGCTGGGTAAACAGCCGCAGGATCTGTTTGACGAATTCGCCGGTAAACATAAAGAACACCTCGGCACCGGCGACGTGAAATACCACATGGGCTTCTCGTCCGATGTGGAAACGGAAGGCGGCCTGGTACACCTGGCGCTGGCGTTTAACCCGTCACACCTCGAGATTGTCAGCCCGGTGGTTATCGGTTCCGTTCGTGCGCGTCTTGACCGCCTTGACGAACCGAGCAGCAATAAAGTGCTGCCAATCACCATTCACGGCGACGCCGCCGTTGCGGGCCAGGGCGTGGTGCAGGAAACCCTGAACATGTCGAAAGCACGCGGCTACGAAGTGGGTGGCACGGTGCGTATCGTCATTAACAACCAGGTGGGCTTCACCACCTCGAACCCGCTGGATGCGCGCTCTACGCCATACTGTACCGACATCGGTAAGATGGTGCAGGCGCCGATTTTCCACGTTAATGCGGACGATCCGGAAGCCGTGGCGTTCGTCACTCGCCTGGCGCTCGACTTCCGTAATACTTTCAAACGCGATGTCTTTATCGACCTGGTGTGTTACCGCCGTCACGGCCACAACGAAGCCGACGAGCCGAGCGCAACCCAGCCGCTGATGTACCAGAAAATCAAAAAACACCCGACGCCGCGCAAAATCTACGCCGATCGCCTGGAGCAGGAAAAAACCATTACGCTGGAAGATGCCACCGAAATGGTAAACCTGTACCGCGATGCGCTGGATGCGGGTGAGTGTGTGGTCGCCGAATGGCGTCCGATGAATATGCACTCCTTTACCTGGTCGCCGTACCTCAACCACGAGTGGGATGAGAGCTACCCGAACAAGGTGGAAATGAAGCGCTTGCAGGAGCTGGCAAAACGCATCAGTACGGTGCCGGAAGCCATCGAAATGCAGTCCCGCGTGGCGAAGATTTACGCTGACCGCCAGTTGATGGCGAGCGGCGAGAAGTTGTTCGACTGGGGCGGCGCAGAAACACTGGCGTATGCCACGCTGGTGGATGAAGGGATTCCGGTACGTTTGTCCGGTGAAGACTCCGGTCGCGGCACCTTCTTCCATCGCCATGCGGTGATCCACAACCAGGCGAACGGTTCTACCTATACGCCACTGAGCCATGTACACAATTCGCAGGGGGCGTTCCGCGTGTGGGACTCCGTGCTCTCCGAAGAAGCGGTACTGGCGTTTGAATATGGGTATGCCACGGCAGAGCCGCGCACGCTGACCATCTGGGAAGCGCAGTTCGGCGATTTCGCCAACGGCGCGCAAGTGGTTATCGACCAGTTCATCAGCTCCGGCGAGCAGAAATGGGGCCGTATGTGTGGCCTGGTGATGCTGCTGCCGCACGGTTATGAAGGCCAGGGCCCGGAGCACTCCTCCGCGCGTCTGGAGCGTTATCTGCAACTGTGCGCTGAGCAAAATATGCAGGTCTGCGTGCCGTCTACCCCGGCGCAGGTTTACCACATGCTGCGTCGCCAGGCGCTGCGCGGTATGCGTCGTCCGCTGGTGGTGATGTCGCCGAAGTCGCTGCTGCGTCATCCGCAGGCGATTTCCACGCTGGATGAGTTGGCGAACGGCACCTTTATGCCGGCGATTGGCGAAGTGGATGATCTTGATCCGCAAGGCGTTAAGCGCGTGATCCTTTGCTCTGGTAAGGTCTATTATGATCTGCTGGAACAGCGTCGTAAAAACGACCAGAAAGATGTCGCGATTGTGCGTATCGAACAGCTTTACCCGTTCCCGCACCAGTCGGTGCAGGAAGCGCTGAAACCTTACGCTCACGTACATGATTTTGTCTGGTGCCAGGAAGAGCCGCTTAACCAGGGCGCCTGGTACTGCAGCCAGCATCATTTCCGTGATGTGATTCCGTTTGGGGCCGCTCTGCGTTATGCAGGTCGCCCGGCCTCCGCCTCTCCGGCGGTGGGATACCTGTCCGTTCACCAGAAACAGCAACAAGATCTGGTAAATGACGCGCTGAACGTCGATTAATTAAAGGATAAATAATGAGTAGCGTAGATATTCTTGTTCCCGATCTGCCCGAGTCCGTTGCTGACGCGACCGTTGCGACCTGGCACAAAAAACCAGGCGATAGCGTACGACGCGACGAAGTGTTGGTCGAAATCGAAACTGACAAAGTGGTACTGGAAGTACCGGCGTCGGCAGACGGTATTCTGGACGCGGTGCTGGAAGATGAAGGCACCACTGTGACCTCCCGCCAGATCCTGGGCCGCCTGAAAGAGGGCAACAGCTCTGGTAAAGAGAGCAGTGCCAAATCTGAAGAGAAAGAGTCCACACCGGCACAGCGCCAGCAGGCCTCGCTGGAAGAGCAAAACAATGATGCACTGAGCCCGGCGATCCGTCGCCTGCTGGCTGAGCACAACCTCGAAGCCAGCGCTATCAAAGGCACGGGCGTTGGCGGTCGTATTACACGCGAAGATGTTGAGAAACATCTGGCGAAAGCACCGGCGAAAGAGGAAAAACCAGCTGCTGCTCCGGCGAGCGCCCCGGTGGCACCGCTGGCTGGCCGCACCGAAAAACGTGTGCCGATGACCCGTCTGCGCAAACGCGTTGCCGAGCGTCTGCTGGAAGCGAAAAACTCTACCGCCATGCTGACGACGTTCAACGAAGTCAACATGAAGCCGATTATGGATCTGCGTAAGCAGTACGGTGACGCGTTTGAAAAACGTCACGGTATCCGCCTGGGCTTTATGTCTTTCTACGTGAAAGCAGTGGTTGAAGCGCTGAAACGCTACCCGGAAGTGAACGCGTCCATCGATGGCGATGACGTGGTTTACCACAACTATTTCGATGTCAGTATGGCGGTTTCCACGCCGCGTGGTCTGGTAACACCGGTGCTGCGCGATGTCGATACGCTGGGCATGGCGGATATCGAGAAGAAAATCAAAGAGCTGGCAGTGAAAGGCCGTGACGGCAAACTGACCGTTGACGATCTGACTGGCGGTAACTTCACCATCACCAACGGTGGGGTGTTCGGTTCGCTGATGTCTACACCGATCATCAACCCGCCGCAGAGTGCGATTCTGGGCATGCACGCCATTAAAGATCGCCCGATGGCGGTTGATGGCAAGGTTGAGATCCTGCCGATGATGTACCTGGCGCTCTCTTACGATCACCGTCTGATTGACGGTCGCGAATCCGTTGGTTTCCTGGTAGCCATCAAAGAGCTGCTGGAAGATCCGACTCGCTTGCTGCTGGACGTCTAGTGTCCTTAGCCCGGCGACGTCCGTTGCCGGGCCACTATAACGAACACCTGCTTTGTAGGCCGTCATCCGGCGTGACAAATTAAATGAAGGATGGATAGAACACATGAACTTACACGAGTATCAGGCGAAACAACTGTTTGCCCGGTCAGGTCTGCCGACTCCGGTTGGTTACGCCTGTACTACCCCGCGTGAAGCCGAAGAAGCGGCATCCAAAATCGGTGCAGGCCCTTGGGTGGTTAAATGCCAGGTCCATGCCGGCGGCCGTGGTAAAGCGGGCGGCGTAAAAGTCGTCAACAGCAAAGAAGATATTCGCGCCTTCGCGGAAAACTGGCTGGGCAAACGCCTGGTGACCTACCAAACAGACGCGAACGGCCAGCCGGTAAACCAGATTCTGGTTGAAGCGGCAACCGATATCGACAAAGAGCTGTATCTGGGCGCGGTGGTTGACCGTAGCTCTCGCCGTGTCGTGTTCATGGCGTCCACTGAAGGTGGCGTGGAAATCGAGAAAGTGGCGGAAGAGACCCCGCATTTGATCCACAAAACCACCATCGACCCGCTGACCGGCCCGATGCCGTATCAGGGGCGTGACCTGGCGTTCAAACTGGGTCTGGAAGGCAAGCAGGTTCAGCAATTCACCAAGATTTTCATGGGTCTGGCGACCATTTTCCTTGAGCGCGATCTGGCGCTGATTGAAATCAACCCGCTGGTGATCACCAAACAGGGCGATCTGATCTGCCTCGACGGCAAACTGGGTGCTGACGGCAACGCTCTGTTCCGCCAGCCGGAACTGCGCGAAATGCGCGACCAGTCGCAGGAAGATCCGCGCGAAGCGCAGGCGGCGCACTGGGAACTGAACTATGTTGCACTGGATGGCAACATCGGCTGTATGGTCAACGGCGCAGGTCTGGCGATGGGCACCATGGACATCGTGAAACTGCACGGTGGCGAACCGGCGAACTTCCTGGATGTGGGCGGCGGCGCGACCAAAGAGCGCGTGACCGAAGCGTTCAAAATTATCCTTTCCGATGAGAACGTGAAAGCGGTACTGGTTAACATCTTCGGTGGTATCGTGCGTTGCGACCTGATCGCTGACGGTATCATCGGCGCGGTAGAAGAAGTAGGTGTTAACGTACCGGTGGTTGTGCGTCTGGAAGGTAACAATGCTGAACTGGGCGCGAAACGCCTGGCGGACAGCGGCCTGAATATTATTGCAGCGAAAAGTCTGACGGATGCAGCACAGCAGGTTGTTGCCGCAGTGGAGGGGAAATAATGTCTGTTTTGATTGATAAGAACACCAAAGTTATCTGCCAGGGCTTCACCGGAAGCCAGGGGACTTTCCACTCCGAGCAGGCAATTGCCTATGGCACCCAGATGGTTGGCGGCGTTACGCCAGGCAAAGGCGGCACCACGCACCTTGGCCTGCCGGTGTTTAACACCGTGCGCGAAGCGGTTGAAGCAACTGGCGCGACGGCTACCGTGATCTATGTTCCGGCACCGTTCTGCAAAGACTCGATCCTCGAAGCCATCGATGCGGGCATTAAACTGATTATCACCATTACTGAAGGTATTCCGACGCTGGATATGCTGACGGTGAAAGTGAAGCTGGACGAAGCTGGCGTGCGCATGATTGGCCCGAACTGCCCGGGTGTTATCACCCCAGGCGAGTGCAAAATCGGTATCATGCCTGGCCATATTCATAAGCCTGGTAAAGTCGGTATTGTTTCCCGTTCCGGTACGCTGACCTATGAAGCGGTTAAACAGACCACAGATTACGGTTTCGGCCAGTCCACCTGTGTGGGCATCGGCGGTGACCCGATCCCGGGTTCAAACTTTATCGATATCCTGAAACTGTTCCAGGAAGATCCGCAGACCGAAGCGATTGTAATGATCGGTGAGATCGGCGGCAGCGCGGAAGAAGAAGCTGCGGCGTATATTAAAGATCACGTGACTAAACCGGTTGTGGGTTATATCGCTGGTGTGACCGCGCCGAAAGGCAAACGTATGGGCCACGCAGGCGCCATCATTGCCGGTGGTAAAGGCACCGCAGACGAGAAATTCGCTGCTCTGGAAGCGGCGGGTGTGAAAACCGTACGTAGCCTGGCCGATATCGGCGAAGCGCTGAAATCTGTTATCAAATAAAACCTCATTGCTCCTCCATGTAGGGGAGCAAGTATCCTTTCGACATGGTTGGCCGCTCCCGTAGCGGCCTTTTTTATGGCTGCAGTTTACGTACCTGCGTATTTGCCGCACTAAGGATACGCCCGTCTGCCGCCTGCGGTTGCATCGGCGGAATGACTTCGCCGCTTTGGCTATCAATCAACACGGAATGCGGCTCGTTCGGTGCAAAAAGATGCTGTTCGCCCCACTGGCGTAGCGCCACGACCACCGGAAACAGCGACTCGCCTTTTTTGGTCAGCACATACTCCTGATACGTCGTGCCGTCTGACGCTGGCTGCGTGGTGAAAATACCCGCTTCCACCAGTTTGCGTAGCCTGTCGGTAAGAATATTGCGCGCCACGCCAAGACCTCGCTGAAAATCGCCAAAACGTCGCGCACCATCAAAAGCGTCACGCACGATAAGGAGTGCCCAGCGATCGCCAATCAAATCGACAGAACGCGCGACGGGGCAAGGTTGAGTATTCAGTGGCATGGTGAATCTCCGGTTAGTATTCTGGTTGCATTTTAAAACTGGTTTATCTACCCTTCAACTAGTTTCGTTTTGCAACCGGGATGGAAGTATGAATAAAAACGCACAGGCAACGCCGCGCAGTGTCATCGCCCTGTTTGCCGTGGCCAGCGGTTTATGTGTGGCGAATGTCTATTACGCGCAGCCGTTGCTGGATGCACTGGCACAGAGCTTTGCGATCAGCCAGGCGGCTGTCGGCGGCGTGGTGACGGCAACGCAAGTGGGATCGGCGCTGGCCTTACTGCTGTTGGTGCCATTAGGCGATCTTGTTGAGCGACGTCGGTTATTGTTAGTGCAGTTGCTGGTGCTGGTGGGTGCGCTCGCCGCTGTCGCGCTGGCACAATCGGCAGCGGTGTTGCTTGCCGGCATGTTGGCAACAGGGTTGCTGGGCACGGCAATGACACAAGGATTGATTGCCAGCGCAGCCAGCATTGCTAATGAACAGGAACGGGGCAGGGTAGTGGGTGCGGCGCAAGGCGGCGTTTTTATCGGTCTGCTGTTAGCGCGAGTTTTTGCCGGTATTATCAGCGATTTAGCGGGCTGGCGCGCGGTTTATGGCGTCTCGGCATCGCTGATGCTGGTGTTATTGCTGCTGCTCTGGCGGCGGTTACCTGTTATGCGCAGCGCGATGATTTCTGTCAGTTGGTTACGTTTGATGGCCTCAATGCTGGGTCTGTTACGCACGGATCGCGTATTGCAAATCCGTGGTGTGCTGGCGTTGTTGATGTTTGCCGCTTTTAATATTTTCTGGAGCGCAATGGTGCTGCCGTTAAGTACCGCACCGTTTGGTTTCTCCCATACGGTAATTGGCTTGTTTGCCCTGGCGGGCGTTGCGGGCGCGCTGGTAGCGGCAAAAGCCGGGCGCGAAGCAGATCGCGGCAATGCGCAGCGCACGAGTTTACTGGCGCTCCTCTTGTTGCTGCTGGCCTGGTGGCCGCTGTCACAGTTACAACACTCTCTGGCGTTATTTATCCTCGGTATTGTTTTGCTCGATCTTGGCGGCCAGGCGCTGCATGTCACCAATCAGAGCCTGATTTTGCGTACCCACGCCTCGCAACACGGCAGACTGGTGGCGTTGTATATGCTGTTTTACGCTCTCGGCAGCGGACTGGGTGCCATGGCAACGACGGCGATTTATGCTGTTTTCGGCTGGCAGGGGGTTTGCTTGCTTGGCGCAGCAGTGACGTTGCTGGCGCTTATCGTCTGGGGGGCAACCCGGCGCTGGATGCTTGTCAGTAATAACCTGTAAAATAAAAGGGTATTAATGTCCCAGGAAATATAACGAATAATCACTGCGCGGTGTTAAGTATGATAATCGCGAAAGTGAAATAATTGTAAAATAAACAAGATAATCATCCGCTCTAATTTTACGCCCCCTTTAAGTTGCCGCAGTTGTCTCATTTTTTACATGAATGATAAACGTTAAATAAAGTCGCCATTATTTATCTTTACCCGCCGATTGATAACCATGAATGGCGTTAAAATGAACATGTTGTTAACAATGTTTTTACTGTGATTCTACACCGGATACAAAATTAACAATGCTGAATAAAATTGATTTAAATCAATATTTAAAAGCTTGGAAAAGATGCTGAAAATCGTTAAATTGTCGCCGATCAAATTGGTGCAAAAGTGGTAAATTCGCTATAAATTGATCACTGTCGAAAAACGTAAAACTAACTCAATAAAAACCTTTTTATTGTAAGGGATTTGCGGAGTAATATATTCGAGAGATCAATTCGAGTTTTTTATTAACCTGGTTGTAACTTTTTTCATTCATTGTCACGCTTTATGTGACGTGAATAAAACAGTGCAGCAATTTTGTATTGGGGCATGCGTGTGAACCTTCGCTAACGGGGTTTACTCTCGGAGTCTTCATGCGATGAGCAAGGAGTCATAATGTTAGATATAGTCGAACTGTCGCGCTTACAGTTTGCCTTGACCGCGATGTACCACTTTCTGTTTGTGCCACTGACGCTCGGTATGGCGTTCCTGCTGGCAATTATGGAAACGGTCTACGTCCTCTCCGGCAAACAGATTTATAAAGATATGACCAAGTTCTGGGGCAAGTTGTTTGGTATCAACTTCGCACTGGGCGTGGCTACCGGTCTGACGATGGAGTTCCAGTTCGGGACTAACTGGTCTTACTATTCCCATTATGTTGGGGATATCTTCGGTGCGCCGCTGGCCATTGAAGGTCTGATGGCCTTCTTCCTCGAGTCTACGTTTGTAGGTCTGTTTTTCTTCGGTTGGGATCGTCTGGGCAAAGTACAGCACATGGCAGTGACCTGGCTGGTGGCTCTTGGCTCCAACTTGTCCGCACTGTGGATTCTGGTGGCAAACGGCTGGATGCAAAACCCGGTTGCTTCTGATTTCAACTTTGAAACCATGCGTATGGAGATGGTGAGCTTCGCTGAACTGGTACTTAACCCGGTAGCGCAGGTGAAATTCGTTCACACTGTTGCGTCTGGTTATACCTGCGGTGCCATCTTTATCCTCGGTATCAGCTCCTACTATCTGCTGCGCGGTCGCGACATCGCTTTTGCTAAACGCTCCTTCGCTATTGCTGCCAGCTTCGGTATGGCCGCAGTGCTGTCTGTTATCGTGCTGGGTGACGAATCCGGTTACGAAATGGGTGACGTGCAAAAAACCAAACTGGCTGCGATTGAAGCCGAATGGGAAACCCAGCCTGCACCGGCGGCGTTTACCCTGTTTGGCGTGCCGGACCAGGATAAGCAAGAGAACAAATTTGCTATCCAGATCCCATATGCGCTGGGCATCATCGCCACCCGTTCTGTTGATACGCCGGTTATTGGTCTTAAAGATCTGATGGTGCAGCACGAAGAGCGCATCCGTAACGGTATGAAAGCGTATCAGTTGCTGGAGCAACTGCGCGCAGGTTCTACCGATCAGGCCCTTCGTGACCAGTTCAATAACATCAAGAAAGATCTTGGTTATGGCCTGCTGCTGAAACGCTATACGCCGAATGTGGCAGACGCGACCGAAGCGCAGATCAAGCAAGCGACCAAAGACTCCATCCCGCGCGTTGCGCCGCTGTACTTCGCGTTCCGTATAATGGTGGCCGCTGGCGTGCTGATGCTGCTGATTATCGCTGCCTCTTTCTGGACCGTGATTCGTAACCGCATCGGTGAGAAAAAATGGCTGCTGCGCGCTGCGCTGTATGGCATCCCGCTGCCGTGGATTGCTATTGAAGCGGGCTGGTTTGTTGCCGAGTATGGCCGTCAGCCGTGGGCGATTGGTGAAGTGTTGCCGACCGCGGTTGCGAACTCATCGCTGACCGTTGGCGATCTGCTGTTCTCCATGATTCTGATTTGCGGCCTTTATACGCTGTTTATGGTGGCGGAAGTGTTCCTGATGTTCAAATTTGCTCGCCTTGGGCCGAGCAGTCTGAAAACAGGTCGCTATCACTACGAGCAGTCCACCGTGGCTTCTCAGCCGGCACGCTAAGACAGGAGTCGTCAAATGATTGATTATGAAATATTACGTTTTATCTGGTGGCTGCTGGTTGGCATTCTGCTGATTGGTTTTGCGGTCACCGACGGCTTCGACATGGGCGTGGGGATGTTGACCCGTGTGCTGGGTCGTAGCGACACCGAACGCCGCGTGATGATCAACTCCATCGCGCCGCACTGGGACGGTAACCAGGTTTGGCTGATCACCGCTGGTGGCGCGCTGTTTGCGGCCTGGCCGATGGTTTACGCTGCCGCGTTCTCCGGTTTTTATGTGGCGATGATCCTTGTGCTCGCTTCACTGTTCTTCCGTCCGGTTGGTTTTGATTACCGCTCGAAGATTGAAGATATGCGCTGGCGTGGCATGTGGGACTGGGGCATCTTCATCGGCAGCTTTGTTCCGCCATTGGTGATCGGTGTGGCATTCGGCAACCTGCTGCAGGGTGTGCCGTTCCATCTTGATAACGATATGCGCCTGTTCTACACCGGTAACTTCTTCCAGTTGCTGAATCCGTTTGGTCTGTTGGCCGGCGTGGTGAGCGTGGCGATGATCCTGACCCAGGGCGCGACATACCTGCAAATGCGTACCGTTGGCGAACTGCATCTGCGTGCTCGTGCCACGGTGCAAATTGCCGCGCTGGTTACGCTGGTTTGCTTCGCACTGGCGGGCGTGTGGGTGGTTTACGGTATCGACGGTTACGTGGTGACTTCCGCGATAGATCATCATGCCGCGTCTAACCCGTTGACCAAAGAAGTGGCGGTACAGGCGGGAGCCTGGCTGACTAACTTCAACAACATGCCTGTGTTGTGGCTGGTGCCGGCGCTGGGTGTGGTGTTGCCACTGCTGACCGTGCTGACGGCGCGTCTGGATAAAGCCGCCTGGGCGTTCGTGTTCTCTTCACTGACGCTGGCATGCATCATCCTGACTGCGGGTATCGCGATGTTCCCGTTCATCATGCCGTCAAGCACCATGCTGAAAGCAAGCCTGACCATGTGGGACGCGACATCGACGCAGCTGACGCTGAACCTGATGACTTATGTGGCGCTGGTTTTTGTACCGATTGTCCTGCTTTACACCATCTGGTGTTACTGGAAAATGTTCGGTCGCATTACCAAAGAGCACATTGAAAGCAATACCCACTCTATGTATTAAGTAAGGAGCAGAATATGTGGTATTTCGCATGGATTTTAGGAACGCTTCTTGCCTGTGCTTTCGGAGTGATTACCGCGCTGGCGCTGGAACATGTTGAAGCGACCAAAGCCGGGAAAGAAGAACACTGATGGAAAAAATTATCGCAAAACTCTATGCGGTAATGGACAAGGGCCCGTTAAGGGCCCTTTCCTTAATAATGGCATTACTGCTGGCGGGCTGTATCTTCTGGGATCCCTCCCGTTTCGCGGCCAAAACCAGCGAGCTGGAGATTTGGCACGGGCTGTTATTAATGTGGGCGGTATGCGCCGGTGTTGTTCACGGTGTTGGCTTTCGCCCGCGCGCGCTTCACTGGCAGGGTTTTTTCTGCCCGCCAGTCGCTTTTGTCGTAATGCTTGCCGGGCTTGTTTTCTTCTTCTTTTGAATAAGAAATATCCGCTATCCTCATGGGCTTGCAAAAGCCCATAAATTTTTACTCTCCGTTTACCTCAACCCATTCCAAAGCATCTTGCCCGCGCGTATAGTAGCGAAGTTTAAAAGCTCTAACTTTTTTTGCATTACCGGGATGTAAAGTGAATACAACGCTGTTTCGATGGCCGGTTCGGGTCTATTACGAAGATACCGATGTCGGTGGCATGGTTTACCATGCCAACTACGTTGCTTTTTATGAAAGAGCCCGCACTGAGATGCTGCGTCACCATCACTTGAGTCAACAGGCTCTGCTGGCTGAACGCATTGCGTTAGTGGTACGCAAAATGACGTTGGAGTATTTTGCACCCGCCAGACTCGACGACATGCTCGAAGTCCAAACGGAAATTACATCAATGCGCGGAACCTCGATGGTTTTCTCGCAGCGGATTGTCAATGCAGAGAATAAAGTGCTGAACGAAGCTGAAGCGCTGATTGTCTGTGTTGATCCACTCTTAATGAAGCCTCGTGCGCTTCCCAAGTCTATTGTCGCGGAGTTTAAGCAGTGACTGACATGAACATCCTTGATTTGTTCCTGAAGGCTAGCCTTCTGGTCAAACTTATCATGTTGATTTTGATTGGTTTTTCTATCGCATCCTGGGCCATTATTATCCAGAGAACGCGCATCCTCAACGCTGCAGGGCGCGAAGCGGAAGCCTTCGAAGACAAGTTTTGGTCCGGCATCGAACTGTCTCGTCTGTATCAGGAAAGCCAGGGACGCCGTGATAATTTAAGCGGTTCGGAACAAATTTTTTATAGTGGTTTCAAAGAGTTTGCCCGTCTGCACCGCGCAAATAGCCACGCGCCAGAAGCGATTGTTGAAGGGGCATCAAGGGCGATGCGTATTTCGATGAACCGCGAACTGGAAACGCTGGAAAACCATATTCCATTCCTTGGTACCGTAGGTTCTATCAGCCCGTATATCGGTCTGTTCGGTACGGTATGGGGGATCATGCATGCCTTTATCGCGCTGGGCGCGGTGAAGCAGGCGACGCTGCAAATGGTTGCGCCTGGTATCGCCGAAGCGTTGATCGCAACAGCTATCGGTCTGTTTGCAGCCATTCCTGCGGTTATGGCTTATAACCGACTGAACCAGCGTGTGAACAAACTGGAACTGAATTACGACAACTTTATGGAAGAGTTCACGGCTATTCTGCATCGCCAGGCATTTGCCAGCAGCGACAGCAGCAAGGAGTAAGCCATGGCCAGATCGCGTGGACGGGGCCGTCGTGACCTCAAGTCTGAAATCAACATCGTACCGTTGCTGGACGTGTTGCTGGTGCTGCTGCTGATCTTTATGGCGACGGCACCGATCATTACGCAAAGCGTAGAGGTTGATCTGCCGGATGCGACACAGTCGCAAACCGTCAGTACCAATGACGATCCTCCGGTCATTATTGAGGTTTCCGGTATCGGACAGTACAGCGTGGTGGTGGAAAAAGATCGTATGGATCAACTGCCGCCGGAGCAGGTGATTGCGGAGGCGCAGCGTCGCCTGCAATCCAATCCGAAAACCGTGTTCTTAATCGGCGGGGCGAAAGATGTGCCGTACGATGAAATCATTAAAGCGCTGAACCTGTTACATAGCGCGGGTGTGAAATCAGTCGGCTTGATGACGCAGCCTATCTGATCACCGGCTTAACAGGCGGACAGTTTTTGGGAACCGAGAGTGTCAAAGGCAACCGTACAAAACGACAAGCTTAAGCGAGCAATAATCATTTCGGCTGTGCTACACGTAATTCTTGTGGCGCTGCTGATCTGGAGCTCGTTTGATGAGCATATTGATGCTTCTTCAGGCGGTGGCGGTGGCTCTGCGATTGATGCGGTGATGGTCGATCCGGGCGCTGTGGTGGAAAATTACAACCGCCAGCAGCAGCAGCAAGCCAGTGCGCAGCGCGCCAAAGAGCAGCGTGAAAAACAGGCGCAACAGCAAGCGGAAGAGCTGCGAGAAAAGCAGGCTGCCGAGCAGGAGCATTTAAAACAGCTGGAGCAGGAGCGTTTACAAGCGCAGGAAGCGGCGCGCGAACAGGCTGAGCAGCAGAAAAAAGCGGAAGAGGCGGCGAAACAGGCTCAACAGCAGCAGAAACAAGCTGAAGAGGCGGCCGCGAAAGCCGCAGCTGACGCAAAAGCAAAAGCGGACGCGCAGGCAAAAGCAGCAGAAGAAGCTGCGAAGAAAGCGGCTGCCGACGCGAAGAAAAAAGCGGAAGCCGAAGCCGCGAAAGCTGCCGCAGACGCACAGAAAAAAGCCGAAGCGGAAGCGGCGAAAGCAGCTGCTGATGCGAAGAAAAAAGCCGAGGCCGAAGCCGCGAAAAAAGCGCAGGCTGAAGCGGCTAAACAAGCTGCCGCCGAAAAAGCGGCAGCGGAGAAAGCCGCCGCAGCGGAGAAAGCGGCTGCTGAAAAGGCAGCAGCCGAAAAAGCCGCCGCTGAAAAAGCTGCCGCCGAGAAAAAAGCTGCAGCAGCAAAAGCTGCTGCCGATAAAAAAGCGGCTGCAGAGAAGGCCGCAGCCGCCAAGAAAGCCGCCGCCGAGAAAGCAGATGCCGCAGGCGTTGACGATCTGTTTGGTGATTTAAGCTCCGGTAAGAATGCACCGAAAACGGGTGGTGGAGCGAAAGGGAATAATGCAGCTCCCGCCGGTTCTGGTAACACTAAGAACAACGGCGCGTCCGGTGCAGACATCAATAACTATGCAGGGCAGATTAAATCGGCTATCGAAAGCCGCTTCTATGACGCCTCCTCTTATGCGGGGAAAACCTGTACGTTACGTGTCAAACTGGCGCCAGACGGTATGCTGTTAGATATTCAGTCGGAAGGTGGCGATCCGGCCCTTTGCCAGGCTGCGCTTGCTGCAGCGCGACAGGCAAAAATGCCGAAACCGCCAAGTCAGGCTGTATATGAAGTGTTCAAAAATGCGCCACTGGACTTTAAACCTTAAGGTACACTTTCCCTCTCAATCTGCGGGGGAGATCGTGCTGAGGGTGTCCTGACGCAGGTAGTTTTGTCTATTGAGTTTGTTAAAATTCTGCTAAATTATCGCGGGTTTTCCGCCCGGATAAGGGAGATATGATGAAGCAGGCATTACGTGTTGCATTTGGTTTTCTAATGCTGTGGGCAGCTGTGCTGCACGCAGAAGTACGTATCGAGATCACCCAGGGGGTGGACTCGGCACGCCCGATCGGCGTTGTGCCTTTCCAGTGGGCTGGACCTGGCGCTGCGCCTGAGGATGCTGGTGGTATCGTTGCTGCGGATCTGCGCAACAGCGGCAAATTCAATCCACTCGATCGTTCACGTCTGCCGCAGCAGCCTGGCAGCGCTCAGGAAGTGCAGCCAGCCGCGTGGTCAGCACTGGGTATTGACGCGGTGGTTGTCGGCCAGGTGACCCCGAATCCTGACGGCAGCTACAATGTCGCTTATCAGCTGGTGGATACCGGTGGCGCACCGGGAACGGTACTGGCGCAAAACTCCTTTAAAGTGAACAAACAGTGGCTGCGTTACGCCGCTCACGCTGCCAGTGACGAAGTATTCCAGAAACTGACCGGCATTAAAGGTGCGTTCCGTACCCGTATTGCTTATGTTGTGCAGACCGCTAACAGCCAGTTCCCGTATGAACTGCGCGTTTCCGACTATGACGGTTACAACCAGTTCCTGGTGCATAAATCTCCGCAGCCGCTGATGTCTCCGGCATGGTCACCAGATGGCTCAAAACTGGCATACGTGACGTTTGAAAGCGGTCGTTCTGCACTGGTTATCCAGACACTGGCTAACGGCAGTGTTCGTCAGGTTGCTTCGTTCCCGCGTCAC
This sequence comes from Enterobacter sp. R4-368, assembly GCF_000410515.1. Classification (NCBI taxonomy): domain Bacteria; kingdom Pseudomonadati; phylum Pseudomonadota; class Gammaproteobacteria; order Enterobacterales; family Enterobacteriaceae; genus Enterobacter; species Enterobacter sp. R4-368. The sequence continues at coordinate 4,542,289 of NC_021500.1, forward strand.
AACGGCGCACCGGCGTTCTCGCCGGACGGTTCTAAACTGGCATTCGCACTGTCGAAAACCGGTAGCCTGAACATTTACGTAATGGACATTGGTTCTGGCCAGATCCGCCAGGTGACCGATGGTCGCAGCAACAATACGGAGCCGACCTGGTTCCCGGATAGCCAAACCCTGGCATTCACTTCTGACCAGGCTGGGCGTCCGCAGGTTTATAAAGTAGGTCTTAATGGCGGCGCAGCGCAGCGTATCTCATGGCAGGGTTCTCAGAACCAGGACGCGGATATCAGCAGCGACGGCAAATTTATGGTGATGGTTAGCTCTGACGGTGGTCAGCAGCACATCGCTAAACAAGATCTGGAAGCGGGTGGCGTACAGGTTCTGACGTCAACGTTCCTGGATGAAACGCCAAGTCTGGCACCTAACGGCACAATGGTAATCTACAGCTCTTCTCAGGGGATGGGATCCGTGCTGAATCTGGTTTCTACAGATGGGCGTTTCAAAGCGCGTATTCCGGCGACTGATGGACAGGTTAAATTCCCTGCCTGGTCTCCGTATCTGTAATAATAAATAATTGATTATAAAGGAATCAAAGAAATGCAACTGAACAAAGTGCTGAAAGGCCTGATGCTGGCTCTGCCTGTAATGGCGATCGCTGCATGTTCTTCTCACAAGAATGCAAGCGACCAGAGCGGCGAAGGCATGATGGGTGCTGGCACTGGCATGAACGGTAGCGGCAACATGTCCTCCGAAGAACAAGCGCGTCTGCAAATGCAACAGCTGCAGCAGAACAACATTGTTTACTTCGATCTGGACAAGTATGACATCCGTTCTGACTTCGCAGCGATGCTGGATGCTCACGCTAACTTCCTGCGTAGCAACCCGTCCTACAAAGTTACCGTTGAAGGTCACGCTGACGAACGTGGTACTCCGGAATACAACATCTCCCTGGGCGAACGTCGTGCTAACGCCGTTAAAATGTACCTGCAGGGTAAAGGCGTTTCCGCTGACCAGATCTCCATCGTTTCTTACGGTAAAGAAAAACCTGCAGTACTGGGTCACGACGAAGCGGCTTACGCTAAAAACCGTCGCGCCGTACTGGTTTACTAAGAGAATTGCATGAGCAGTAACTTCAGACATCATCTGTTGAGTCTGTCGTTACTGGTTGGCATAGCGGCCCCCTGGGCCGCTAATGCTCAGGCGCCAATCAGTAGTGTCGGCTCAGGCTCGGTCGAAGACCGCGTCACTCAACTCGAGCGTATTTCCAATGCTCACAGCCAGCTTTTAACTCAACTCCAGCAACAACTCTCCGATAATCAGGCCGATATTGATACGCTTCGTGGGCAAATCCAGGAAAATCAATATCAACTGAACCAGGTGGTTGAACGCCAACAGCAAATTTTGCAGCAGATAGGCAATCTTAGCAGTGGCGGTGCGGCGGGGCAGACGCAGCAGACATCCGGCGATCAGAGCGGGGCGGCAACGCAGGCTCCGGCAGCGGATTCTGGTGCCAACACGGGGGCGGCGAATACTGGCGCGCCCGTACAAAGTGGTGATGCCAATACCGATTACAATGCTGCGGTGGCGCTGGTGCAGGATAAATCCCACCAGGATGAAGCTATCGCTGCATTCCAGAATTTCGTCAAAAAATACCCTGATTCAACCTACATACCGAATGCCAACTACTGGCTCGGGCAGTTGAATTACAACAAGGGTAAAAAAGACGATGCTGCTTATTACTTCGCTTCAGTGGTGAAAAATTTCCCGAAGTCGCCTAAAGCGCCAGACGCTATGTACAAGGTCGGCGTGATTATGCAAGACAAAGGGGATACAGCAAAAGCGAAAGCGGTCTACCAGCAGGTGGTCAGTAAATACCCTGGTACCGAAGGTGCTAAACAAGCGCAAAAACGTCTTGGTTCGATGTAATGCATAGCACATGACCAGAAATCGAGCTTTTTCTGGTCTTGTCGCATGAATCATAAGCAGTTAAGTGATATTCATCGAAATTGTTGTTGCGCTGAATTCTTAAATCAGTAATATATGCCGCCGTTGCCAAGGGATATCACACAGACCAGAAGCAACGCAAAGTGGGTCGTTAGCTCAGTTGGTAGAGCAGTTGACTTTTAATCAATTGGTCGCAGGTTCGAATCCTGCACGACCCACCACGTAAAGCAGTATCCAGCGCAGTATCGGGTGATTAGCTCAGCTGGGAGAGCACCTCCCTTACAAGGAGGGGGTCGGCGGTTCGATCCCGTCATCACCCACCACTCGGGTCGTTAGCTCAGTTGGTAGAGCAGTTGACTTTTAATCAATTGGTCGCAGGTTCGAATCCTGCACGACCCACCAATTTAACATCCATCCAATGGTGTTAAACGTGAAGGATAACGTTGCGTCAGCAGCGTCCGGCTAAAAGCGAGCCATTCTGCACGATCAGCCACGTAATGTGGTCACAGATAAAATTATCTTCGAAGCCGCTACCCGTATGGGTCGTTAGCTCAGTTGGTAGAGCAGTTGACTTTTAATCAATTGGTCGCAGGTTCGAATCCTGCACGACCCACCAATTTAACATCATATTGGCGCCGGTTAACTTCGAAGAACAATCCCGAAAGGGGTCGTTAGCTCAGTTGGTAGAGCAGTTGACTTTTAATCAATTGGTCGCAGGTTCGAATCCTGCACGACCCACCAATGTAAAAAAGCGCCCTAAAGGCGCTTTTTTGCTATCTGCCCAAGTTAAAAATTCGGACCTGCAGCAGGTTCGGGTCGAACGTAGTGAGACAAGGTCGCCGCTTGCGGCGACGACCCGAAGGGCGAGCAAAGCGGTCACCCACCACTATAAATATGGCGCCGGCAGCGCTTTTTTGCTTTCTGCTATTCCACAAAAATTCCCCACGACATTTTTTGTCCAATCAGCTATCTTGTTTAGTATATAAAACACCGCTGCGCTAATGACGTCACGCATTTGCGTTGTTCTGGTAATTAAGTTAAGCAAGCAAAACGAGTAAGCATGATGAGCGTAATGTTTGATCCTGAAACCGCAATCTATCCGTTCCCGCCTAAACCCGCACCGCTAAACCTGCATGAGAAGCAGTTTTACCGCGAGAAAATCAAGCGCTTGCTCAAAGAGCGAGATGCGGTGATGGTTGCACACTACTATACCGACCCGGAAATTCAGCAACTGGCGGAGGAGACCGGCGGTTGTATCTCTGATTCACTGGAGATGGCGCGTTTCGGTGCCAGACATTCCGCCTCAACGCTGCTGGTGGCAGGCGTACGTTTTATGGGGGAAACCGCCAAAATCCTCAGCCCTGAAAAAACCATCCTGATGCCGACATTGCATGCGGAATGCTCGCTTGATCTCGGCTGTCCGGTTGAAGATTTCAGCGCCTTTTGCGATGCGCACCCGGATCGCACCGTGGTGGTTTACGCCAACACCTCTGCTGCCGTGAAAGCGCGTGCCGACTGGGTTGTAACCTCAAGTATTGCGGTAGAGTTAATTGAGCATCTCGACAGCCTTGGCGAGAAAATTATCTGGGCTCCGGATCGTCATCTCGGCAACTATGTACAAAAACAGACTGGTGCGGATGTGCTGTGCTGGCAGGGTGCGTGCATCGTGCATGACGAATTTAAAACGCAGGCGCTGACGCGCATGAAAGCGCTCTATCCTGATGCTGCCATCCTCGTGCATCCTGAATCGCCGCAGTCAGTCGTGAATCTGGCAGATGCAGTCGGTTCAACCAGCCAGCTTATCGCTGCGGCAAAAACACTGCCGAATAAGCAACTTATCGTCGCGACCGATCGCGGTATCTTTTACAAAATGCAGCAGGCCGTGCCGGAAAAAGAGTTACTGGAAGCGCCAACCGCGGGTGAGGGGGCGACGTGCCGCAGTTGCGCGCATTGCCCATGGATGGCGATGAACGGTCTGAAAGCTATCGCTGAAAGCCTGGAAAATGGTGGCGCGGAGCATGAAATCCACGTTGATGCCGCGCTGCGTGAAGGCGCGCTGTTGCCGCTTAACCGTATGCTCGATTTTGCGGCTACACTACGTTCTTAGTGAATAATCAATGCGTAGCAATACGCTGTGGGGAAAGAATGGATTTTTTTAGTACGCAGAACATCCTGGTGCATATCCCGATTGGCACCGGTGGGTACGATCTTTCATGGATTGAAGCCACAGGCACACTGGCCGGTTTATTGTGTATCTGGCTCGCCAGCCTTGAGAAGCTCAGTAATTACGCGTTTGGTCTGATCAACGTGACGCTGTTTGCGATTATTTTCTTCCAGATCCAGCTGTATGCCAGCTTACTGCTGCAGCTGTTTTTCTTTGCCGCTAACATTTATGGTTGGTATGCCTGGTCACGGCAAACCTCGCAGAATGAAGCTGAATTGCAAATCCGCTGGCTACCGTTATCCAAAGCGATGAGCTGGCTGGCGGTATGCGTGGTGGCGATTGGTTTGATGACCTTCTTTATCGATCCGGTCTTTGCATTCCTGACGAAAATTGCCGTGGCCGTCATGCAAACCTTAGGGCTGAACGTGGTCATGCCGCAATTGCAGCCCGATGCGTTCCCGTTCTGGGACTCCTGCATGATGGTGTTCTCCATCGTGGCGATGATCCTGATGACGCGCAAATACGTTGAGAACTGGCTGCTGTGGGTGGTGATTAACGTGATAAGCGTGGTGATTTTCGCACTGCAGGGCGTCTGGGCGATGTCGCTGGAGTATTTGATCCTGACCTTTATCGCTCTTAACGGCAGCAGAATGTGGATTAACAGCGCGCGTGAGCGGGGTTCTCACGCGCTTTCGCATTAATGCGAGTGTGAATGGTGGTGCTCAGGCTGCGTCTCGCCCAGATGGCAGTCTGGCCCGCTACAGGGCTGGTACTCCATCTGCACCGTCGCATGTTCAATCTCATAATGATGTGCCAGAAAGTGGTGGATCTCACCCAGCAGCTTGTCATGGTCGCGTGGTGGGATCACCTGCACATGCAGCGTCATAAGCGGTTTTTCACCCACCAGCCAGACATGCACGTGGTGAACATCACGCACCTCCGGAATAGCACGTCGCAGATGTCGCTGTAGCGCGCCAATATCCATCGAGCCCGGCGCACCTTCCAGCAACTCGTTAACGCTCTCTTTCATTAGCCGCCAGGCGCTGCGTAACACCAGCGCGGAAACCAGCACTGAAAGTATCGGGTCAATCGGCGTCCAGCCGGTGAACAAAATCACCAGTGCCGCAGCGATGGCACCGACAGAACCGAGTAAGTCCCCCAGCACATGCAGTGCGGCAGCACGGACATTCAGGTTCTTCTCCTCGCTTCCCCGGTGCAGTAACCAGAATGCCAGCACGTTGGCCACAAGCCCGGCAATCGCAATCACCATCATGGTTAAGCCTGCAACGGGCTGCGGATGGGTGAAACGCTGAATCGCTTCCCAGACAATCCACACGGTAATCAGCACCAGCGCCAGCGCATTGATGAATGCTGCAAGCGTAGTCAAACGCAGCCAGCCAAACGTACGGTTAGCGCTGGGTGGCTGGCGCGCAAAGTAAACCGCTAATAACGCAAAAAGCAGCGCGGCGGCGTCCGTCAGCATATGGCCGGCATCGGCCAGCAGCGCCAGCGATCCGGAAACCAGGCCGCCGACCACTTCGATAACCATAAAAACGGCAGTAACGATAAACGCCAGCAGCAGGCGGCGGGCGTTGGCATCAGCGGGAGTGTGCGAGTGTGAATGCGCCATGGGCGGGTCGTTCCTTGTAATTATTTTAACGCCTTACATCATTACAGATTTTTCAGTTTGCGGGGGAGACTGGAGAGAAAAAAGTAAGGAGAGCCGAAGCTCTCCCTGATGATTAATGCACCGGATTTTACTGAGTTGTGCCGTCGGTTTTCTTATCGACGCTATGGTTGTTACCGCTTTCGGTTTCAACCTTTTTGTTCACATCCGGGCAGCGGCCATCTTTACACATGGTGTTTTTATGCACCTGATCTTTGCTCATATGCTGCTTAGCGCTGTGTTGAGAGGTCGAGTTGGTATTCATGCTACCGCTGTTGATCTGGCTGTTATCCACATTGTTTGGCGCAACATTCTGTTTGGCGTCCGGTGCCGGTTGGCCTGCAGCCGCTGCGGCATTGGCATCACCGTTACTGTCGGTAGAAGAGGCTGCGTCGGCCGCGTAGGCTGCGCCACCTGCGAAAGTCAGCGTCGTCGTCAGTAAAAGTGTCGCTAATTTATTCATTTTCATCATGATGCTCCTGTTCCGGTCGTTTTTACCGCCGTTGAGGCTGGTAAAAGCAGCGCGAACGAATTATCACGCTCAGTGGTTAAAGATACCATTCATGCGCGGTATGGCAGCATAGAATAGCGATAAAATGAAAAATAGAAGTGTTAACAGTTAAAAAGTGTAGCGCTGATATCACCGCTCGCTACTTTTTAACGCGATTTGGCCGCATTCCAGGAATTATCCGGCCGAAGTGTAAAATCGCGTTTACACTTCGCCGCCGACGAGATAGATTGGAAAGATTGCATTCATCAAAAAAAGTATGGCCAGACTGGAACGAACATGAATTATCAGAATGACGATTTACGTATTAAAGAGATCAATGAGTTATTACCTCCTGTAGCACTCCTTGAAAAATTCCCCGCCACTGAAACTGCCGCCAATACGGTTTCGCATGCCCGCAAAGCGATTCATAAAATCCTGCGTGGAAATGATGATCGTCTGCTGGTGGTTATCGGTCCGTGCTCCATTCACGATCCTGCGGCGGCGAAAGAGTATGCTTCGCGCCTGCTGGCTTTGCGTGAAGCGTTAAAAGACGATTTAGAAATCGTTATGCGCGTTTACTTCGAAAAACCGCGTACCACAGTGGGCTGGAAAGGGCTGATTAACGATCCGCACATGGATAACAGTTTCCAGATTAACGACGGTTTGCGTATTGCGCGTAAGCTGCTGCTGGAAATTAATGACAGCGGTTTACCGGCGGCGGGGGAGTTCCTCGATATGATCACCCCGCAATACATGGCCGATCTGATGAGCTGGGGAGCGATTGGCGCGCGTACAACGGAATCGCAGGTGCATCGCGAGCTGGCTTCCGGCCTCTCATGCCCGGTGGGGTTCAAAAACGGCACCGATGGCACCATTAAAGTCGCCATTGACGCGATTAACGCCGCAGGTGCGCCGCACTGCTTCTTGTCCGTCACTAAATGGGGTCACTCCGCCATTGTAAACACCGCCGGTAACGGTGATTGCCACATCATTCTGCGCGGCGGTAAAGAGCCAAACTACAGCGCGAAACATGTCGCGGAAGTAAAAGTGGGTCTGCAGAAAGCTGGCCTGGAGCCGCAGGTGATGATTGACTTCAGTCATGCTAACTCCAGCAAGCAGTTCAAGAAGCAAATGGAAGTGGGCGCGGATGTGTGCCAGCAGATCGCTGGCGGTGAAAAAGCCATTATCGGTGTGATGATTGAAAGCCATCTGGTGGAAGGCAACCAGAGCCTGGAGAGCGGTGAACCGCTGGTGTACGGTAAAAGTGTTACCGACGCCTGCATCGGCTGGGACGATACCGAAACTATTTTACGCCAGCTCGCGGCGGCAGTGAAAGCGCGCCGCAGTTAACGGTTGCACAAATAAAAAAGCGTGGAATTTTCCACGCTTTTTTTATCGGCGAAAACTTACTTCGCTTTACCCTGGTTTGCTACCGCAGCAGCTTTTGCAGCGATCTCGTCTGCGTTACCCAGGTAGTAGTGTTTCAACGGTTTGAAGTTTTCGTCGAACTCGTAAACCAGCGGTACGCCAGTCGGGATGTTCAGTTCGAGGATCTCTTCTTCGCTCATGTTATCGAGGTATTTCACCAGCGCGCGCAGGGAGTTACCGTGAGCGGCGATGATCACGCGCTCACCGCTTTTCAGGCGCGGCAGAATGGTGTCGTTCCAGTAAGGGATCACGCGATCGATGGTCAGCGCCAGGCTTTCGGTCTGCGGCAGCTCCGCATCGGTCAGTTTTGCGTAGCGCGGATCGTGACCCGGGTAACGTTCGTCATCTTTGGTCAGCGCCGGCGGTGTAACAGCAAAGCCACGACGCCACTGTTTAACTTGCTCGTCACCATATTTTTCAGCGGTTTCAGCTTTGTTCAGACCCTGCAACGCACCGTAATGACGCTCGTTGAGTTTCCAGCTTTTCTCTACCGGTAACCACGCCTGATCCAGCTCGTCCAGCACGTTCCACAGCGTATGGATGGCACGTTTCAGCACAGAGGTATAAGCAAAATCGAAGGTGTAGCCTTCCTCTTTCAGCAGTTTGCCTGCCGCTTTTGCTTCGCCAACGCCTTTTTCGGACAGATCAACATCGTACCAACCGGTGAAGCGGTTTTCGTTGTTCCACTGGCTTTCGCCATGACGAACCAGAACCAGCTTAGTAACAGCCATACACTTACTCCTGTGAGCCTGATTGAATGATAACAATTCTCATTATATTGCCGTGGAGGTGCTCCCGGCAACGGTTACCCATAACCATAGCGAAAATAGCCGCCGAGTGTAAGGTGCTTGTGAATCAGGGGTTATGGTTTTGTCGATAAGTGGCGCATATTTCAGCAAAACGGGTAAAAAAAGCCCTCCGGCAGGAGGGCGGGGGATTACTGCGCAATAAAGTGGTATTCCGTCAGGCTGACATAAACGTCGCCAGGCAGTAAGAAGCAGTCCGGCTGCGGGAAATCCGGACGGTTCGGGCTGTCGGGCAAAAACTCGCTCTCCAGCGCCAAGCCCTGCCACGCGTCATAGGTTTTGCCGCCGCGCGCAGGCGTTCCTTCCAGATAATTACCGGAATAGAACTGGAGCGCAGGCGCGCTGGTATACACCGTCATTTGCAGCTGTTTGTCCGCCGACCACAACTGCGCGGCGGGCTGGCTGACGTCGCCTTTTGCCTGTAACAAAAACGCATGGTCGTAACCTTTCACCACGCGCTGATCGTCCTCAGCCAGAAAATCCTGCGCCACGGTTTTCGGGGTACGGAAATCAAAACTGGTCCGCTCAACGTCTTTTAACCCGTCTGTCGGAATGCCCATCTCATCGACCGGCAGATAAGCATCCGCGAGCAGTTGCAACGTGTGGTTGCGAACATCCGACTGCTCACCATCAAGGTTAAAATAAGCGTGGTTAGTCAGGTTGATCGGGCACGGTTTGTCAGTCGTTGCCCGGTATTCAATGGCGAGCCGGTTATCGTCGCCGAGGCGGAAATGCGCCCGGGTATGAACGTTACCCGGGAATCCCTGGTCGCCATCCGCTGAATTCAGGACAAAGACCACTTCGTTATCATTTTGCCGCTCTATCAACCAGCGCCGTTTATCGAACCCTTCCGGGCCGCCATGCAGCTGGTTTTCACCCTGGCTGGGCGTCAACGTATAGGTGTGGCCATCCAGCGTGAACCGGCTTTTGGCAATACGGTTGGCGTAACGGCCGACCGACGCGCCGAGATACGCTGTCTGTTGCAGGTAGTGTTCCGGTGTGGCGCAGCCCAGCAGCGCTTCACGCACGGAACCATCTTTTAACGGTACGCGCGCAGATAACAGCGTCGCGCCCCAGTCCATCAATGTCACCACCATCCCGGCGCTATTGCGCAGGGTGATCAGGCGAAAGGGCAGCCCGTCCGGGGCTGCTGCAGAAGCTTCGTTTAGCACTGTCCTGCTCCCTGTGAAGGTTTGCAAACATAGAAGGTTTCTTTGATACCGGTTTTGGCTTCGTACTGGCTCTCAACAGCCTTTTTGACTGCCGGTACGAGGTTTTCTGGCATCAGCGCGACGATGCAACCGCCGAAACCGCCGCCGGTCATGCGCACGCCGCCCTGGTCACCAATGGTCGCTTTGACAATCTCAACCAGCGTATCGATCTGCGGGACGGTAATTTCAAAATCATCACGCATCGACGCGTGGGATTCTGCCATCAGCACGCCCATGCGTTGAAGATCGCCTTTCTCCAGCGCAGCCGCGGCTTCCACGGTACGGGTGTTTTCGGTCAGCACGTGGCGCACGCGTTTGGCGACCAGCGGATCCAGCTCATGCGCCACCGCATTGAACTGATCGATGCTGACATCGCGCAGCGCTTTTTGCTGGAAGAAGCGCGCGCCGGTTTCGCACTGCTCGCGGCGCGTGTTGTACTCGCTGCCAACCAGGGTGCGTTTAAAGTTACTGTTAATGATGACGATCGCCACGCCTTCCGGCATCGACACCGCTTTGGTGCCAAGCGAACGGCAATCGATCAGCAGCGCGCTGCCTTTTTTGCCCAGCGCCGAGATAAGCTGATCCATGATGCCGCAGTTACAGCCGACAAACTGGTTTTCCGCTTCCTGACCATTGAGGGCAATTTGCGCGCCATCCAGCGGCAGATGATAAAGCTGCTGGAACACCGTACCAACCGCCACTTCCAGCGAGGCGGAAGAACTCAGGCCCGCACCCTGTGGCACATTGCCGCTGATAACCAGATCCGCGCCGCCAAAACTGGCATCGCGTTTTTGCAGGTGTTTTACCACGCCGCGCACGTAGTTCGACCACTGCTGGCTGTCGTGGGTCACAATTGGCGCATCCAGCGAGAACTCATCGCTCTGGTTGTCATAATCGGCGGCAATTACCCGAACGATGCGGTCCGTACGCGGTGCGCAGCTGATCACCGTCTGGTAATCAATGGCGCACGGCAGAACAAAACCGTCGTTATAGTCGGTGTGTTCGCCAATCAGGTTCACACGACCCGGTGCCTGAATTGTGTGGGTGGCAGGGTAGCCGAATTTTTCAGCAAACAGGGATTGTGTGTTCTCTTTCAGACTCATTGTTATTCTCCGGATTCGCGAAAATGGATATCACTGACCGCGCGCAGACGTTCGGCGGCTTGCTCCGCCGTCAGGTCACGCTGGGTTTCGGCCAGCATTTCATAGCCGACCATAAATTTACGCACCGTGGCGGAGCGCAGCAGCGGCGGGTAGAAATGCGCGTGCAGTTGCCAGTGGTCATTCTCTTCGCCGTTAAATGGCGCGCCGTGCCAGCCCATCGAGTAGGGGAACGAGCACTGGAACAGGTTGTCATAACGGCTGGTCAGTTTTTTCAATGCCAGCGCTAAATCGCGGCGCTGCTCATCGCTTAAATCAGTGATGCGCTGCACCTGCGCTTTCGGCAGCAGCAAGGTTTCAAACGGCCACGCCGCCCAGTAAGGAACGACTGCCAGCCAGTGCTCCGTTTCCACCACGGTACGGCTGCCATCGTTCAGCTCGCGCTTTACGTAGTCCAGCAACATCGGGGAGTGATACCGGGCGAAATAGTCGCGTTGCAGGCGATCTTCACGATCCACTTCATTGGGCAGGAAGCTGTTGGCCCAGACTTGCCCGTGCGGATGCGGGTTGGAACAACCCATCGCCGCACCTTTATTTTCAAACACCTGTACCCACGGGTACTGCTGGCCCAGCTCAGCGGTTTGCTGTTGCCAGGTTTTCACCACCGCTTCCAGCGCATCCACGCTCAGTTCCGGCAGCGTTTTGCTGTGATCCGGCGAGAAACAAATCACCCGGCTGGTGCCGCGCGCACTCTGGCTGCGCATCAGTGGATCGTCGCTTACCGGCGCATCTGGCGTATCGGTCATCAACGCGGCGAAGTCGTTGGTGAACACATAAGTGCTGATGTAATCCGGATTTTTATCCCCGGTTACGCGGGTATTGCCCGGGCAGAGGAAACAGTCCGGATCGTGCGCCGGCAGGGTTTGTTTCGCAGGCGTCTCTTGCGCCCCTTGCCAGGGGCGTTTTGCGCGGTGCGGAGAAACCAGGATCCACTGGCCGGTCAGCGGGTTATAACGGCGATGCGGGTGATCGACCGGATTAAATTGCGTCATTACCATTCCTTTAATCGGGATAGCCCTGCGGGTGGCGTGACTGCCAGCGCCAGGTATCTTCTGCCATTTCGTCAAGCGTACGGGTTACGCGCCAGTTCAGCTCTTTATCCGCTTTGCTGGCATCGGCCCAGTAAGCCGGGAGATCGCCCTCGCGGCGCGGCGCATAGTGCCAGGCCACCGGTTTGCCGCAGGCTTTACTGAAGGCGTTCACCACATCCAGCACGCTGCTGCCGACGCCCGCGCCAAGGTTATAAATATGCACGCCCGGCTTCCCGGCCAGTTGTTGCATGGCCGCAACATGCCCGTCCGCCAGATCCATCACGTGGATGTAATCCCGCACGCCGGTGCCGTCTGGCGTCGGGTAATCACTACCGAAAATTGCCAGCGAATCGCGGCGGCCAACCGCAACCTGGGCGATATACGGCATCAGGTTGTTCGGGATGCCCTGCGGATCTTCGCCCATATCGCCTGACGGATGGGCGCCAACCGGGTTGAAGTAGCGCAGCAGCGCAATGCTCCACTCCGGCTGCGCTTTTTGCAGGTCGGTGAGGATCTGTTCCACCATCAGCTTGCTTTTACCATAGGGACTTTGCGGCGTGCCGGTCGGGAAGCTTTCCACGTAAGGGATTTTCGGCTGGTCGCCGTAAACGGTGGCGGAGGAGCTGAAAATGAAGTTTTTAACATTTGCGGCGCGCATCGCGTTAATCAGGCGCAGCGTGCCGTTGACGTTGTTGTCGTAATACTCCAGCGGCTTCGCCACGGATTCACCAACGGCTTTCAGCCCGGCGAAATGAATCACCGCTTCAATGGCGTGATCGTGCAGGATCTCTGCGAGCAGCGCTTCATCGCGAATGTCGCCTTCAACGAACAGCGCGGCTTTTCCGCCAAAGCGCTCAATCTCATTGAGCACGCTGCGCTTACTGTTACAGAGATTGTCGAGAATGATAACGTCGTGGCCGTTTTGCAGCAGTTGGACGCAGGTATGACTTCCAATGTAACCGCTACCACCTGTAACCAGAACTCGCATATTTCCCTCCATAAAGCATTTGATATGAACAAACCTTAGCATAACAGAGAGGTGAAAACTGTGACATGGGATAAATTAGTGGAATCGTTTACACTCAATTTTCTGCCAGCCGGTTTGTGGGGTAAACGCCAGAAAAACCCCGCAATAGCGGGGTTCGTCCGACGCAAGTAAAAAGTCTTAAAAATGGTGTCACTGCGGTGCAGCAACGCAGGCGGCGTCAGCGAAAGCCGGATAACGCCTCGTGGAGGTTATAAGTCATCAGGGAGAGCCAGGCAATCAGCCCGAAGTACAAAAGCGTATATTCCAGACGTTTGCCAGGGGTCAGCGTGTCGAGATTCGGTTGATCATGGCGCCGTGCCCAGATTTGTGATGCCGCGAGAAAGCACACCAGCAGTAACAGCGGGCTCGGGTGAAGATAAAAGAAACCCAGCAGTACGGGAATGCCCAGATACCAGATCTTGCGCGAGATGGCGACGGTAATGCGCCCGCCATCCAGCGGCGGCACGGGGATCAGGTTAAACAGATTAAGCACAAAACCTGAATAGGCCACCGCCATCAATAGCGAACTGTGGAAATACTCCGCCAGATAGTAGCAACCGAGGGCAGCAAGCGAGCCGAGCAGCGGGCCGGCAATGCCGACCCAGGCTTCGGTTTCCGCATCTGGCAGTTCATCTTTCAACGTGATCCAGGCACCCACGAAGGGGATAAACATTGGTAATCCCGTCGCTAAACCACGTTGACGCGCCGCCAGATAGTGTCCCAGCTCATGGCAAAACAGCAGCACCACAAACCCTGTCGCATAAGGCCAGCCGAAGGCGAGCGCATAGGTAGCGATCGACAGCAGCATGGTGGCCCCGGAAAGGAAAAACTTCCCGAGGCTGGCCCCTTTAAGCAGCAGCAAGAGCATGCTCATGGCTTACTCGGCTTTTTTGCGAAACAGCATTTTTTTCACACCCATGCCGAATGCTGCCACGGCGATCAGGCCAAGTTTCCAGAACTTCAGCAGCGTCACGCCGATAAGCGCCAGCAGGCCCAGTTTTTTCGCCGCCAGGCCGCCAATCAGCGCCGCCAGGCCATATTCGGCAATCTTGTCGGTAGAAGCATTAAAGTCGCTGTATTTTTTGCCGTCGTTAAAGGTCACGGCGTTAAGTAACGTTTTGGCGAGCGGTTTTTCCTGCTCAACGGTGCCGCGATCGGTTACCAGGTTTAACGACAGATAACCTTCACGACCCAGCAGATAGGTGTTGTAGTTAACCCCTTGTTCTTTTTCCGGCACATTGCTGCCAATGTCGCGGATTGCCGCAGACCAAATCAGGCGATGCGTGGCCGCCTCGTAGGTGGGTTTTTCTACCCAACCCAACACTTCAATTGGCGGGATGCCTTTTTCACTACGCTCTTTATTGCCGGCTTTGGTGCCCTCCTGCAAATTACTCAGCAGTTCGTCGGCGTCCCAGTCTTTGGCATCGTCATCTTTGATATAACCGGCATTGGCATATTCAATGGAAACAAAGCCCGAAATATCATTGCTAAATACCAGCCCATAAAAAGAGTTGTTATCAACATGGTTGCCAAGCGCACGCATAAATACCGCTGCCTGCTGCGACGGAATATAAGCGAAACCTTCAGGCAGGTTCAGAATCGCCTGATTACCGAGATCAATTTTATGCGGGCCGTGAATACTGGCACGCTGCATATTTTCAACGGCTTGCTTTAATTGTGCTTCCTGACCGGAGGCGGGTGTTTGCGCATTCTCATCGGCGACAGCGGCACTGCAGAAACCCAGTAACAGCGCCGCAGCCAGAGAAATGGCGCGGGTCATGCGGAGGAATTGATTCATCATAGTCCCGTAATTTTTTACCCGGCGTCCATCGACGGGCTTTTTTCTTGCCATAACAAAAACTGGCTGCTGACAATTTTATGTTGCCAACTGACCAGTCAGAGATCGTTATTATGTTGCTTATTTAAAGCGGGGCTATTACATCATATCCGGCGAAATGGAACCATCCCCCTAATTATTGTGGTGTAAGTTGATAACGATATCCGTCGCCCTCTGGTACAAATTCAAGCCGGTGGGTAATACAAGCGGGCGCGTCTCCGGCGTGGTGCGAAACAAATAACAACTGGGTTTCACCTTCGCTAATTAATACATCAACAAAGCGGCGAATAAGCTGGCGGTTTAAAGGATCAAGACCCTGTAACGGTTCATCAAGAATGAGCAGCGTTGGGTGCTTGACCAGCGCACGCACAATCAGCGCCAGCCGCTGCTGACCCCAGGAGAGGCTATTAAACGGTGCGTCGGCGGTGCGCGCATCGAAACCTAAAATATCCAGCCAGCGCTGTGCCAGTTTGTGCTGCTTATCCGAAACGGCCTGGTAAATACCAATCGAGTCGAAATAGCCAGAGAGGATCACATTGCGTACGTTGGTGCTGACGCGGTAATCCAGATGCAGGCTGCTGCTGACATAGCCAATATGCTTTTTGATATCCCAGATGGTTTCACCGCTGCCGCGACGACGGCCAAACAGGGTCAAATCGTTGCTGTAGCCCTGCGGATGATCGCCGGTTATCAGGCTTAATAGTGTCGATTTGCCCGCGCCGTTCGGGCCGACGATCTGCCAGTGCTCGCCGGGCTTTACCGTCCATGAAAGGTGATCGATGATTGGCCGGTCGTTATAAGAGACGACGCCATCGTTCAGCACGATAAGCGGCGCGTCTGCGTTCAATGTTTCGCGCGCCGGGGGCGCATCCGGTTCCGGCAACGTGATACCGGATAATTTTTCGCTGTGGGCTAACTGGGCGATCAACGCTTGTTGCAGCAGGGCTGCTTTTTCTCCGGTCTCTGTGAGCGAGCAATCCACCAGAACCCCGGCGTGTTGTACGAAGTCCGGGATCTCATCAAAGCGGTTCAGCACCAGCACCAGCGTAAAGCCGTCAGCATTGAGGCGCGCGAGCAGTTCTGCCAGTTGCTGGCGTGAATGGACGTCAAGCCCGTCGAAAGGCTCGTCAAGGATCAGTAACTCCGGTTCGGCCATCAGGGCCTGGCAGAGCAGCGTTTTCCGGGTTTCACCGGTCGAGAGGTATTTAAAGCGTCTCTCCAGCAGATGCGAGATGCCAAACTGCGCCGCCAGTTGTGCGCAGCGCTGCGCGTCTTGCACTTCATCCTGAATAATCTCGGCGGTGGTACGCCCGGTATCCTCTTCATCGGGGCTGAGCATATCGGTGTTATTGCGCTGCCACTCGTCGATGACCAGCTTTTGCAACTGCTCAAAAGAGAGGCGGGTGAGGCGGGTAAACTGGCACTGGCGTTCACCTTTCAGTAAGGTCAATTCACCCGCCAGCGCGCGAGCCAGCGCTGACTTGCCGCTGCCATTCGCGCCGACAAAAGCCCAGCTTTCGCCAGCGCGTAGCGCCAAGTGTTCAATGTGCAGCGTGCGGGTGTCGCTAAGACGAAACGTGCCTTGCGAAATTTGCAATGATGACATTATGTATCCCATTTTTTGCAGCGTAGAAACTCAGGGATACGTGCAATGGGCTATCTTGTCAATGCGATTAGCATAACGTGGCGATAATCACGCGATCGGCATTAAAATATGCGGTCACTTCGCTCTGTTCCTGCAAATTATCCATCTCTTGCGTCGGCACGGTGGCGCAGAGCAACTGGCCGTCAGGCAGCGTCATCAGCACCTCACTTTGCTGCTCGCCGCGCTCAATATGGCTGATGCGCCCGGTAAGCTGGTTATCGGCCTGCGCGGCGCGTTTAGCATCCTGCGTAATGCTCACCCACGGCGCTTTCAGCAGCACCAGCACCTCTTTGCCTTCGTCGAGGCCCAGGCGTTCGCCGCTTTGCGCGGTAATAGCGACTTTGAGGCGGGTTTCACCGTCTGCCAGCAGCACGTCGACATGTTGCTGCACGTGGTCGTGGTCGCGCGCGGTAATGGTGCCAAACCACTGATTGCGGGCGCTGGTCTGCAACGAGAAACGCGAAATCGCCGCCAGCAGGCTGTTTAAAGGCAGAGCGTCATCATCACTCAGCACGTCAAACGCTTTTTGCTGGATTTGCGCCAGCAGATCGTAAAGCTCAATCAAACGCTGCCCGTAGCGCGTCACCACCGCGCCGCCACCGCCTTTGCCGCCGGTCGCGCGGTCAACCAGCGTCTGTTCGCTGAGTTGGTTCATCTCATTAATGGCATCCCAGGCGCTTTTATAACTGATAGCGGCGTTCTTCGCGCCCTGGCTGATGGATCCGGTTTCAACAATCTGCTTGAGCAGAGAAATACGGCGCGGATCGGCAAAAAGGCGCTGCTGGAGTTTGAGTGTGAGGAGAATTTCAGCCTGCATTACGCAATGTCCTGGCAAAAGAACTATTGTGAAGGAAAACCGTCACTACGCCTAGCCTGATGCCGGTGAATGCGCATAACGCTGCGAGGCCAATCGCACAAAAGGCGAGTGTTTATCACCTGAATCAGGCTAGAATGCCTCGTTCACAATTTCTGGAGACGACTATGTTTGAGTTGTTGAAAAGCCTGGTGTTTGCCGTCGTCATGGTGCCTGTCGTGATGGCGATTATCCTGGGGCTGATTTATGGTCTGGGTGAAGTGTTTAACGTGTTTTCCGGCGTCGGTCGCCGCGACCAAAGCCGTCAGCAACGCTGATCCTCTCTTGCAAACGCCCGCTTTCGCGGGCGTTTATCTGTCAGATATTCAAGATCTCGTTACTTCCTGCCGATATATTTATATAGGTTGCTAATTCTTGATGGGTATTACCTAACCGCCGGGAAACTCTGGTAATATCGTTATGTTTCTACGTATATAACGACACTCACAGGAGTTCCAGATGGCACGTACATGGTTACGCTTTTTTGCCGCGGCGACATTAACGCTCTCCATTGCCGGGCATGCGCTGGCGGATGAAGGTAAAATTACCGTTTTTGCAGCAGCATCACTGACTAACGCAATGCAGGATATTGCGGCGGCCTATAAAAAAGAGAAAAACGTTGAGGTGGTCTCCTCGTTTGCTTCTTCTTCTACTCTGGCGCGTCAGATTGAAGCGGGAGCGCCAGCGGATCTGTTCATTTCAGCCGATCAGAAATGGATGGATTACGCGGTAGATAAAAAAGCTATCGATACCGCAACCCGCGCAACACTGCTCGGTAACAGCCTGGTGGTTGTGGCACCCAAAAACAGTGCGCAGGGCGATATCGTTATTAATGCTAAAACCGACTGGAACAGTCTGCTGAAAGGCGGGCGTCTGGCCGTTGGCGACCCGGAACATGTTCCGGCGGGGATTTATGCCAAAGAAGCGTTGACCAAACTGGGCGCATGGGAAACCCTGTCGCCGAAGCTGGCTCCGGCGGAAGATGTGCGCGGTGCGCTGGCGCTGGTGGAGCGCAGCGAAGCGCCGCTTGGCATTGTCTACGGCTCGGACGCGGTTGCCAGTAAAGGGGTGAAAGTGGTCGGGACCTTCCCGGAAGATTCACACCAAAAAGTTGAGTACCCGCTGGCTATTATCGACGGCCATAAAAACGCGACGGTAACGGCGTTTTATGACTATCTGAAAGGCCCGCAGGCTTCTGAAATCTTTAAACGTTACGGATTTACTACGCACTAATGATATTGACGGATCCCGAATGGCAGGCGGTATTGCTGAGCCTGAAAGTCTCATCCCTGGCAGTGGTTTTCAGTTTGCCGTTTGGGATCTTTTTTGCCTGGCTGCTGGTGCGCTGCACGTTTCCGGGCAAAGCGCTGCTCGACAGTGTGCTGCACCTGCCGCTGGTGCTGCCGCCGGTGGTGGTGGGGTATTTATTGCTGGTGGCGATGGGGCGGCGCGGTTTCATTGGTCAGTGGTTGTATGACTGGTTTGGTATCACCTTTGCCTTTAGCTGGCGCGGCGCGGTGCTGGCCGCAGCGGTGATGTCGTTCCCGCTGATGGTGCGCGCTATCCGTCTGGCGCTGGAGGGCGTAGATACCAAACTGGAGCAGGCAGCCCGCACGTTAGGTGCCGGGCGCTGGCGCGTTTTTCTCACCATTACGTTACCGCTTACTTTGCCGGGGATTATTGTCGGCACGGTGCTGGCCTTTGCCCGTTCACTGGGTGAATTTGGAGCGACGATCACCTTTGTTTCCAATATTCCGGGCGAAACCCGCACTATTCCCTCTGCAATGTACACCCTGATTCAGACGCCCGGCGGTGAAGGCGCGGCGGCGCGGTTATGTATTATCTCGATAGTGCTGGCACTGGTTTCGCTGTTGGTTTCCGAATGGCTGGCCCGCATTAGCCGCGAAAGGACAGGGAGGTAAGTCATGCTGGAACTCAACTTCACCCAGACACTGGGTACGCATCGCTTACACATTGCTGAAACGCTGCCTGCCAGCGGCATCACCGCGATTTTTGGCGTTTCGGGCGCCGGGAAAACCTCGTTGATCAACGCGATTGGCGGCCTGACACACCCACAGCAAGGGCGGATAGCGCTGAATAATCGCGTGCTGTTTGATACCGAAAGCAAGATTTGCCTGCCGCCGGAGAAGCGGCGTGTCGGCTATGTTTTCCAGGACGCGCGGCTGTTTCCGCATTACAAAGTGCGCGGAAATCTGCGTTACGGCATGGCCAAATCCATGGCTGGTCAGTTCGACAAACTGGTGGCGTTACTCGGTATTGAACCGTTGCTGGATCGTTTACCCGGTGGGCTTTCCGGCGGAGAAAAGCAGCGTGTGGCGATTGGCCGTGCGCTGTTAACCGCGCCGGAATTGCTGCTGCTGGATGAACCGCTGGCGTCGCTGGATATTCCTCGTAAGCGCGAGCTGCTGCCGTACCTGCAACGGCTGGCGCGGGAGATCAATATTCCGATGCTGTACGTCAGCCACTCCCTGGATGAAATCCTGCATCTGGCAGATAAAGTGATGGTGCTGGAGGCGGGAGAAGTAAAAGCCTTCGGCAGTCTGGAGGATGTCTGGGGCAGCCGCGTGATGAACCCGTGGTTACCGGCGGAGCAGCAAAGTAGCGTGTTGAAAGTGGTGGTGCTGGAGCACCATCCGCACTATGCGATGACGGCGCTGGCGCTTGGCGATCAGCATATTTGGGTTAACAAGGTCGACCTTCCGCTGCAAAGCGCGCTGCGGATCCGTATTCAGGCGACAGATGTTTCGCTGGTGCTGCAGCCGCCGATGAATACCAGTATCCGTAATATTCTGCGTGCGAAAGTGGCGCAATGTTTTGATATCGACGGCCAGGTGGAAGTGCAACTGGAAGTAGGCAGCCGCACCCTGTGGGCGCGCATCAGTCCGTGGGCCAGAGATGAGCTGGCCGTGAAGCCGGGTCAGTGGTTATATGCGCAAATCAAAAGCGTGTCGATAACCGCCTGATCGCCGGATGCGATGCATTGTGGGCGGTCATCAGCCCGCGCCCGGTATTAGCCCCTGACGCAGGGGCATAAGCTTTTCACCCGGCTAATCCGGACGGGGGTTTACAGCAGTTCGTTGTAGATAAATTGCGCGATGCTGTCGACGGTGTTGTCGCCAATCACCACGTTAGCATGGGCTTTTACCGCGTCATCGGCATTGCCCATCGCCACGCCGACACCAGCGGCTTCCAGCATGCTGATATCGTTATAGTTATCACCAAACGCCACCACGTCCTTCATCGATAGCCCCTGTGACGCCACCCATTCGCTCAGACGTTTGCCTTTGCTGTTGCCCGCGCGGGCGATATCGACCTGATCATGCCATGACCATTCGCACTCCAGCCCCAGCGTTTGCTCCACGTGCTGGGCAAAATTTTTCAGTTTCTGCGTGTCGGTATCGGTGAGCGCAAATTTCCAGATCGCCTCAACCTCCTGCGCCGCTGTGCTCAGGGAAGCCACTTGCCGAAAGACCGGGCGCTGCTCTGGCGGCAACTGTTGCGCCCAGGTGTTGGTGCGCTCAACATGGCCGGTTGGCTTTTCATACAGCATGGCGTTGTCGACGTACATCAGACCGTGAACCGCGTGCTCATCAAGCAGTGTGATCAACTGCTGCGCCTGTAAAACCGGCAACGGATCGGCGCTTAACACTTTTTTTGCATGATAATCATACAAATAAGTGCCATTACAACAAATTGCAGGTGTATCCAGCGCCAGTGCCTGATAAAAAGGGTGGATGGCAACATGATGCCGACCTGTCACGATAATCAGTTGATGACCGGCGGCTTTTGCGCGAGCCAGCGCTTCAAGGGATGAGGGCAGAAGCGTTTTTTTCGGGGTCAGTAGCGTACCGTCTAAATCCAGTGCAATCACGCGCGAAGTCATATCGTATTCCGTGGTCGATGTTGAAATTCAAATGTCCGGGGATGGTACACCGGGTCACCGGCTGCGCAAAATCTCCGGGTAAAATTCAGCATCAACCAACAAAAGCAGCTATCCTGGTTACTTAATGCAAAAAAGAATTAGAGGAGAGGAGCGTTCATGAAACAAACCGTTTATACCGCCAGCCCGGAAAGCCAGCAGATCCACGTCTGGCGCCTGAACTCTGAAGGTAGCCTGACGCTTGTCCAGGTGGTGGATGTGCCCGGCCAGGTGCAGCCGATGGTCGTCAGCCCGGATAAACGTTACCTCTATGTCGGGGTTCGCCCTGAATTTCGCGTTATCGCCTATCGCATCGCGCCGGATGATGGCGCCCTGACTTTCGCGGCGGAATCGCCGCTGCCGGGCAGCCCGACGCATATCTCAACCGATCGCAGCGGGCGCTTCCTGTTCAGCGCGTCCTACAACGCGGGCAGTGTGAGCGTCGTCCGTCTGGACGATGGCCTGCCGACCGGGACGGTTGACGTGGTGGAAGGGCTGGAAGGGTGCCACTCGGCGAATATCTCCCCGGACAACCGCACTCTGTGGACACCGGCACTGAAACAGGATCGCATCTGCCTGTTTACGCTGGCCGATGACGGCAATCTGACGGCGCAGGAGCCTGCGGAGGTCACCACCGTTGAGGGCGCTGGCCCGCGTCATATGGTGTTTCATCCGAACCAGCGTTTTGCCTACTGCGTCAATGAACTCAACGGTTCAGTCGATGTCTGGCAGCTCAGCGATGCGCACGGCAACATAGAGTGTGTGCAGACGCTGGATATGATGCCTGCGGATTTCAGCGACACGCGCTGGGCGGCGGATATTCATATCACGCCGGATGGTCGCCATCTTTATACCTGCGACCGTACCGCCAGCATTATCACCGTGTTCAGCGTTTCGGAAGATGGTAGCGTGCTGGCGATCGAAGGCTTCCAGCCAACGGAAACGCAGCCGCGCGGCTTCAATATTGATAATCGCGGTCAATACCTGATTGCCGCCGGGCAGAAATCGCACCACATTGCGGTGTACGAGATCAGCGGCGAGCAAGGGTTGCTGACCGAGAAATCCCGCTATGCGGTAGGTCAGGGGCCAATGTGGGTGGTGGTTAACGCGTTCTGATGCTGCATTTCACGCATAAAAAAACCTCGCCACGGCGAGGTTTTTTCTTATCAGGAGAGGCTTATTTTTTCGGCATCGCCACAACCTGGCTACCAACGCCGCGGTTGTTGAACTCCCACATGCGGTTGAACTGCGGGTTGTTCAGCTCGCGCTGCACGTTGCCTTTATCGTCAACGGTTCCGGTGTTGCCGGCATAAGCACGGCCGGAAACAGCGGCATCGGCCCACGGTTTCGCTACATTAAAGCCTTCGTTGATTACGCTATCGCGGATCACCACCTGGCCGTTGGTGTTGCCATCAACATCCAGTGAACGGCCGAGCTGTGCCACACCGTTACCGGCGGCGTTAAAGCGGCTGTTGACGGCGAGGAAACCGTAATACAGGTTAGACAGGGTGGCTGGTGCGAACACATAACCTTCCTGCTGGGTGCGCGAGTTTACTACGCGGAAGTCGGTGTTATCAAACACCACCGCGCCGCGACCGGCCACGATATCGACATCGCCTTCAAGATAGCTGTTGGTCACCAGCGTACGGGGCTGGCGATCGGTACGCAGGGTGTTATCCACGCCGCTGTTGGTAACAAAGAAGGTGTTCTGGCGACCCAGAATATTGACGTTGTTGATCTGCACTTTATCGCCATCGCTGCGCAGCGCCACCGCCTGGTGGTTACCCGCATCAACGCTGTCACCCAGCGTATTTTCAATGGTCAGGTTTTGCAGTTGCAGGCCGTTATTCTGTGACCAGAAGACCGCAGAACACATTACGCCGACAGTTGCGGTACGTTTGCTCTGGCAGTTATCGAACATATACCATGCCGGTTTGCCCGGCATGTATTTGCCCGACGGATTGACCAGACGACGCCAGCTGTTCGGGTCCATTTCGGCATCAATAGCCTGTTTGATTTTCACATCCAGCGCTTTCTCGCCGGTACCGTAAATGGTCACGCTGCCGGACGCGGCAGGCACATAAACCGTACCTTCATATTCACCCGGCATCACCGCGATGTACTGACGATCGCTGGCGTGTTTGTTGATTGCCGCGTCTACCGCTGCCTGAATGGTGGTATGTGTCACACCCGGCGTACCGGCCGGGCCGACCACGAAGTTCGCTTTTTCTGGCAGACGGATGGCGACCGGTTTCCATGCCGCGTTATCCGGCGTCATGGCGGTAAAATAGCGGTCCGCTACAAAGTTTTTCGCTTCACCTGCGCTGAGGATCGGGCGCGCGGCGGTGCCAGGCGCTTTCTGTTCAGACGGACGTTCCGCCGGCGGGGTTGAGCTACAGGCGGTCAGTGTCACGCCAAAAGCGAGCGCCAGCGCCAGACGGGAAACCGATGATGTGTTCAAGGGGAGCTCCAGACTATGCAAAAGTTGAAAGAGGACTTCAAAGCCTGCTTTTTTATACTAAGTTGAGCGAAACGGGAAGCCGATTTGTACAATCGGCTGTAAATCCCTTCTTTTTAGCTAAAAAGGGCAGTAATTGAGGCGCTGGAAAGCGTATGGAAATGGACGTTAAAACCGACCATCGCGCCGCTGGCATTTTCATCGACCTCAATGCGCTCTACGTCCAGGGCATAGACGGTAAAGATATAATGGTGCGTTTCGCCTTTCGGCGGTGCGGCACCGCCGTAACCGGCTTTGCCAAAATCGGTGCGTGTCTGCACCGCGCCATCCGGTAATGGCGCCAGACCGGAACCGGCGCCTTGCGGCAGCACGCGTGTATCAGCGGGAAGGTTCGCTACCACCCAGTGCCACCAGCCGGAGCCGGTTGGTGCATCCGGATCGTAGCAGGTCACAACAAAACTTTTGGTGCCGGCAGGAACCTCATCCCACGCCAGATGCGGGGAGATATTGTCGCCGTCGTAGCCCATACCGTTGAACACCTGGCGATGCGGCAGCTTTTCGCCGTCGCGTAAATCATGGCTGACCAACTTCATATGCACTCCTTCTGCTTTTCATGCGTGCCGGGAAGTGTAGCCGATCCCCGGCAAAACCTCAGGCAAAAAGGTCATCGCGCAGCACGGCGGCATTGACGGCGCGGGTCAGACGCGAGAGCTGCTCCGGGGTGATGATATAGGGCGGCATCAGGTAGATAAGCCGGCCAAACGGGCGTACCCACACGCCTTGTTCAACAAAGAAGCGTTGTAGCGCCGCCATATTAACTGGCGAACGGGTTTCCACCACGCCGATGGCTCCCAGCACGCGCACATCGGCGACATTGGCCGCTTCGCGCGCGGGTGCCAGCTCCGCGTTTAACTGCGCTTCAATCGCCGACACCTGAGCTTGCCATGCACCTTGTTGCAATATGGTCAGGCTGGCGTTGGCTGCCGCGCAGGCCAGCGGGTTGCCCATAAACGTTGGCCCGTGCATAAAGCAGCCTGCTTCGCCGTTGCTGATGGTCTCTGCCACGTTGCGCGTGGTGAGCGTTGCCGAAAGCGTCATTGTGCCGCCGGTCAGCGCTTTGCCAAGACACAGAATGTCCGGGGCGATCCCGGCATGTTCGCAGGCAAACAGCTTGCCGGTGCGACCAAAACCGGTGGCGATTTCATCGGCAATCAACAGAATGCCTTCCCGGTCGCACATCCTGCGCACTCGCTTAAGCCACTCCGGGTGATAGATACGCATGCCGCCCGCGCCCTGAACAATAGGTTCGAGGATCACTGCTGCTATTTCGTGGCGATGCGCCGCCATCAGGCGTGCGAAGGCCACCATGTCACGCTCGTCCCATTCGCCGTCAAAGCGGCTTTGCGGCGCGGGCGCAAACAGGTTTTCCGGCAAATAGCCTTTCCACAGGCTGTGCATGGAGTTATCCGGATCGCAGACCGACATCGCGCCAAACGTGTCGCCGTGATAGCCGTTACGGAAGGTGAGAAAACGCTGTCGCGGCTCGCCTTTCGCCTGCCAGTATTGCAGCGCCATCTTCATTGCCACTTCCACCGCCACGGAGCCGGAATCGGCCAGAAAGACGCACTCCAGCGCTTCCGGCGTCATCGCCACCAGCTTGCGGCACAGGTCAATCGCTGGCGGGTGAGTGATGCCGCCAAACATCACATGGGATACCGCATCGATTTGCGCTTTCATCGCTGCGTTAATTACCGGGTGCCCGTAGCCGTGAATTGCCGCCCACCAGGAGGACATGCCGTCAATCAGATGTTCGCCGCTGCTGAGTATCAGCTCGCAACCCTGTGCAGACTGTACCGGGTAAACCGGCAGCGGGGAGGTCATGGAGGTGTAAGGGTGCCAGATATGTCGCGTGTCAAAGGCGAGATCGTCCAGGGTCATAATCGACTTGTAAACCAAATTAAAAAGTTTTAGGTTTACGAGTCTACACCGAATAACGATTTTACAACACCCTTTGGAGATGCCCGATGGCTCACCACGCACGCTGGACAATGTCGCAAGTGACCGCGCTATTTGAAAAACCCCTCCTTGAACTGCTGTTTGAAGCGCAGCAGGTTCACCGCCAGCATTTCGATCCGCGCCAGGTTCAGGTCAGCACCTTGCTGTCGATTAAAACCGGTGCCTGCCCGGAAGATTGCAAATACTGCCCGCAGAGCGCGCGGTATAAAACCGGGCTGGAGTCCGAACGGTTAATGGAAGTTGAACAGGTGCTGGAATCCGCCCGCCAGGCGAAACGCGCGGGATCGACGCGTTTCTGCATGGGCGCGGCGTGGAAAAACCCGCACGATCGCGATATGCCCTACCTCGAAAAAATGGTCGAAGGGGTAAAAGCGCTGGGGCTGGAAGCCTGCATGACGCTCGGCACGCTCAACGAAAATCAGGCGCAACGCCTGGCTTCAGCGGGTCTGGATTACTACAACCACAACCTTGATACCTCGCCGGAGTTTTACGGCAATATCATCACCACGCGCACCTATCAGGAGCGCCTCGATACGCTGGATAAAGTGCGCGACGCGGGCATCAAAGTTTGCTCCGGCGGCATTGTTGGTCTTGGTGAAACGGTCAACGATCGCGCCGGTCTGTTATTGCAACTGGCGAACCTGCCAACACCGCCGGAAAGCGTGCCGATCAATATGCTGGTCAAAGTAAAAGGGACGCCGCTGGCGGATAACGAGGATGTCGACGCCTTTGACTTTATCCGCACCATTGCGGTTGCGCGCATCATGATGCCGACTTCGCATGTGCGTCTTTCTGCCGGACGCGAGCAGATGAACGAGCAGACTCAGGCGATGTGCTTTATGGCCGGGGCGAACTCCATTTTCTACGGCTGCAAACTGCTTACCACGCCGAACCCGGAAGAGGATAAAGATCTGCAACTGTTCCGTAAGCTCGGCCTGAACCCGCAGCATACGGCGGTGCTGAACGGCGACAACGAGCAACAGCAGCAGCTTGAGCAACAGTTGTTACACGCCGATACCGACCAGTATTACAACGCGGCAGCCGTATGAGCTGGCAACAGCGTATTGATGCCGCTCTGGATGAGCGTCGCGCGGCAGATGCGCTGCGCACAAGGCGTGCCGTCTCGCAGGGCGCGGGGCGCTGGCTCACACTTGGCGAGCAGCGCTTTTGCAACTTCTCCAGTAATGATTACCTCGGTTTAAGCCAACATCCTGCCGTGATCCGCGCCTGGCAACAGGGCGCGGAACGTTATGGCGTGGGTAGCGGTGGCTCCGGTCATGTCAGCGGCTACACCACCGCGCACCGGGAACTGGAGGAGGCGCTGGCCGACTGGCTTGGTTACTCGCGCGCGTTGCTGTTTATCTCTGGTTTTGCCGCTAATCAGGCGGTCATTGCTGCGCTGACGGGCAAAGAGGACAGGATTGTCGCTGACAAATTAAGCCACGCATCACTGCTGGAAGCCGCCAGCCACAGCCCGGCGCAGCTGCGGCGTTTCGCGCATAACGATATCGGGCAACTGACCACGCTGCTGGCAAAACCGCTTGCCGGGCAGCAACTGGTGGTGACCGAGGGCGTCTTCAGCATGGATGGCGACAGCGCACCGCTGGTGGCGGTTGCTGATGCCACGCGGGAAGCGCGGGCCTGGTTGATGGTGGATGATGCCCACGGCATTGGCGTGGTGGGCGAGCAGGGGCGCGGCAGTTGTCACCTGCAGGGCATCAAGCCGCACGTGCTGGTGGTGACCTTCGGCAAAGGCTTTGGCGTCAGTGGTGCGGCGGTGTTGTGCAGTGACACGGTGGCGGATTACCTGCTGCAATTTGCCCGCCACCTGATTTACAGCACCTCGATGCCCCCCGCACAGGCGGTGGCGCTTGGCGCGGCATTGCAGGTTATTCGTAGCGACGAGGGGAATGCGCGGCGTGAAAAACTGGCGGCGCTAATTGCCCATTTTCGTCACAGTGTGGCACATGAATCCGTCACGATGACGGATTCCACCAGCGCAATCCAGCCACTGATTGTGGGTGAAAATCGCCGCGCATTGCGGCTGGCTGAACGCTTGCGTCAGCGCGGCTGTTGGGTGACAGCGATTCGCCCGCCCACCGTACCGCCGGGTACGGCGCGGTTACGCCTGACGCTGACAGCAGAGCACCAGTTCGATGATATCGACCGTTTGCTGGAGGCTTTGCATGACGGTGAATAAACAGGCGGTCGCCGCTGCTTTTGGCCGCGCGGCGCACAGTTACACTCAGCACGACGAATTGCAGCGCCGGAGCGCCGCTCTGCTGTTATCTAAGTTGGGCGCTGTCACGCCTGCTCAGGTGCTGGACGCCGGTTGTGGACCCGGCGCAATGAGCCGCTACTGGCGCGGGCAGGGCGGTGAGGTAACGGCGTTGGATCTCTCGGCGAATATGCTCGATGAGGCGCGCCGTCAGCACAGCGCGCAGCGCTATGTCAGAGGCGATATTGAAGCCATGCCGCTGGCGGATGCGCAATTTTCACTGGTCTGGAGCAACCTGGCGGTGCAGTGGTGTGATGATTTGCGCCAGGCTGTCGGGGAGTTGTATCGCGTGACTCAACCCGGCGGTTGTGTTGCTTTTACGACACTGGTCGCGGCATCACTGCCGGAGCTGAACCAGGCGTGGCGCGCGATTGACGACCATCCGCACGCCAACCGTTTTTTAACCTTGCCAGCCATCGGGCAGGCTTTGCGTGGCTGGCGGCTGCGCAGTGGCGTCGAGACGATAACCTTGCACTTTGACGATGCCACTGCGGCGCTGCGTTCGCTAAAAGGTATTGGCGCAACACATTTACACGCGGGCAGGCAGCAGGGGCTGACACGCGGCAAACTACAACGCTTGCAGCTGGCCTGGCCGCAACAGCAGGGCAAATGCCCGCTGACTTACCATCTTTTTTGGGGAGTGATCGCCCGTGATTGAACGCTATTTTGTGACCGGTACGGATACGGAAGTCGGGAAAACTGTCGCCAGCTGCGCGCTTTTGCAGGCGGCAAATCTGCGTGGTTTACGCAGCGCGGGTTATAAACCGGTGGCTTCCGGGAGTGAGATGACCGCAGACGGGTTACGCAACAGCGATGCGCTGGCGCTGCAACACCACAGCAGCCTGCCGATGGCGTATAAGACCGTCAATCCGTATACCTTCGCAGAACCCACATCACCGCATATTGTGAGTGCCGATGTGGGTGAACCCATTGATGCGCAGGTGATGTCCGCCGGGCTGCGCGCGCTGGAAACACAGGCGGAGTGGCTATTGGTGGAAGGGGCGGGAGGCTGGTTTACGCCGCTTTCAGAGACGCTCACTTTCGCCGACTGGGTGGTGCAGGAGCAGTTGCCGGTGATTCTGGTCGTTGGCGTAAAACTTGGCTGTATCAACCATGCCATGTTAACCGCACAAGCGGTGCGTCAGGCGGGGTTACGGCTGGCGGGCTGGATTGCTAACGATGTGGTGCAGCCGGGTAGGCGACACCCGGAGTATCTGGCAACGCTTCGGCGCGTGATGCAGGCTCCGCTGATTGGCGAAATTCCCTGGTTTGCCCACGCACCGGAAAAAGAAAAAACGGGTCATTATCTTGATCTCAGTGTCCTGACTCCGGTGTCATCCACTTTGAGAGCAGTGGATCATCAAGCAGTTTAACGTCGCCCTGCGCGACATTGCGCCCGCGGTGCAGCAGGCAGAAACGGTCGGCGACCCGGCGAATAAATGATAAGTGCTGTTCAGCCAGCAAAATGGTCATGCCAAACTCCTGGTTGAGCCGCACGATCAAATTGCCCAGTTTATGAATAAAAGCCTGCCCAAGACCGCGCGTTGGCTCATCCAGGATCAACAGCCGTGGGTGCGTAACCAGCGCCCGCGCCATCGCCAGTTGTTGCTGGTTATCTTCTGACAACTCCGCGCCACGTACCTGGCGAAGCTCATACAGTTCAGGGAACAAATCGTAAATATCCCGCCGCACTGCGCTGCCCGGTTCACTGCCGGCGCGCATCGCGACATGCAGATTTTCCTCAATGGTGAGTTGCGAAAAAATCCGCCTGTCCTGCGGCACATAGCTGATGCCGATGGCGCTGCGGTGTTCGGCTTGCAAAGAGAGCAAGTCGCGCGGCGGTGCGCCCGCTTCCTGCCAAATCATGCTGCCGCTTTCAATGGGTAAATAGCCGGTGATGCAATTCACCAGTGTCGTCTTGCCCATGCCTGGCAACCCAATAACTGATGTGCAGACCCCGGGGGATAAATCGAGGTCGACATTCCACAATGTATGCTGATTACCGTAATACTGGTTTACTGCCCGTAAGCTCAACATTGTCCGCTCCTTGTTTCGGCTCTGATGACTTTGATGATTCTGCAAAAGGCTTGCCAGAACATAAAAAAGGCTTTTTTTTCGGATGCCGCTGAGAAAAGTGGCTTTTAAAACGTGAGGAGGGAAGAAGCCAGGTAAAAATTCTGCACTTTGCCAGTGCTTGCAGTGTTGAGTTGTGGTGCAGCAATGGCTGGATCTGTGAGAACGATCTCATGCGGATCCTGCGTTTCGTTTGCCGATAATTATCAAAAAGAAAAGATAAAAAATTTTTAGCGGCGCCCGCCTGGGACAAAATGGGATTTGGCGGGAAGGCGAGGTATCCGGCCTGGCGGCAGTTATCCACTATTCCTGTGGATAACCTTGTGTATTAGAGTTAGAAAACATGCGGCAAGCGAGAGAGGACGCGGGTTGCGCCTGAATTGGTGTTAAACACGTCTTTTTAAGATTATTTTTAATAATCAAAAGGTTATATAAAAGCAATGCCTGTAAGAAAAGTGTCACCCGCTGCCACAAAACTTTCAAAGGCTCGCTTGACAAATGTTAAAAGAGGAAAAATTTTGGGGATAACCTGAAAGGGTTAGTGTTTTATCTTGTCCGCGCTGAAATTTGAGGGGAGAAGCGGTGCCCTAACGGGGAGTAGTACAGATTGCCTGTTTCGCTACTGTTTTTTCATCCAGTGTTATTTATTGGCAAAAGTGAACAGGGTGAGTAAAATGTGTTACCTGCCCGCTCATTCCTTCATCAGGTAGCCGTTCATGAGTAAACCGTTCAAACTGAATTCCGCTTTTCGTCCTTCCGGCGATCAGCCTGAAGCTATCCGCCGCCTCAAGGAAGGTCTGGAAGACGGCCTGGCGCACCAGACGCTGCTCGGGGTGACGGGTTCAGGGAAGACATTCACCGTCGCCAATGTGATTGCCGATCTCCAGCGCCCGACAATGGTGTTGGCACCGAACAAAACGCTGGCCGCGCAGCTGTATGGTGAAATGAAAGAGTTCTTCCCGGAGAACGCGGTCGAGTATTTCGTCTCTTACTACGACTACTACCAGCCGGAAGCGTATGTGCCAAGTTCTGACACTTTTATCGAAAAAGATGCCTCGGTGAACGAGCATATCGAGCAGATGCGTCTGTCAGCGACGAAGGCGCTGCTGGAGCGTCGCGATGTGATTGTGGTGGCCTCTGTTTCCGCCATCTACGGTCTGGGCGATCCGGATCTCTACCTGAAAATGATGCTGCATCTGACTAAGGGCATGATCATCGATCAACGCGCGATCCTGCGTCGTCTGGCGGAGCTGCAATATACCCGCAACGATCAGGCGTTCCAGCGCGGCACTTTCCGCGTGCGCGGCGAAGTTATCGATGTCTTCCCGGCGGAATCTGACGATCTGGCGCTGCGTATCGAATTATTCGATGAAGAAGTTGAGCGCCTGTCGCTGTTCGATCCGCTGACCGGCCATATTGAGTCGGGCATCCAGCGCTTCACCATCTACCCAAAAACGCACTATGTGACGCCGCGCGAGCGGATCGTGCAGGCGATGGAGGAGATCAAAGTTGAACTGGCGGAACGTCGTAAGACGCTGCTGGAAAACAATAAACTGCTGGAAGAGCAGCGGCTCAGCCAGCGTACGCAGTTCGATCTGGAGATGATGAACGAGTTGGGCTACTGCTCGGGGATTGAAAACTACTCGCGCTATCTTTCCGGGCGCGGGCCGGGCGAGCCGCCGCCGACGCTGTTCGACTACCTGCCAGCCGATGGTCTGCTGGTAATCGATGAATCCCACGTGACCATTCCGCAGATCGGCGGGATGTATCGCGGCGACCGCGCGCGTAAAGAGACGCTGGTGGAGTACGGTTTCCGCCTGCCGTCGGCGCTGGATAACCGACCGTTAAAATTTGAAGAGTTTGAAGCGCTGGCACCGCAGTCAATTTATGTTTCGGCGACGCCGGGCAATTACGAGCTGGAGAAATCGGGCAGCGAAGTGATTGATCAGGTGGTGCGCCCGACGGGGCTGCTCGATCCGGTAATTGAAGTGCGTCCGGTGGCGACTCAGGTGGACGATTTGCTCTCTGAAATTCGCCAGCGCGCCGCGATTAACGAACGTGTTCTGGTGACGACGCTGACCAAACGCATGGCGGAAGATCTCACCGAATATCTGGAAGAGCATGGCGAGCGGGTGCGTTATCTGCACTCGGATATCGACACCGTTGAACGTATGGAGATTATCCGCGATTTGCGCCTTGGCGAGTTCGATGTGCTGGTCGGCATCAACTTGCTGCGTGAGGGGCTGGATATGCCGGAAGTCTCGCTGGTGGCGATTCTGGATGCCGACAAAGAGGGCTTCCTGCGTTCTGAGCGCTCACTTATCCAGACGATTGGCCGTGCCGCACGTAACATCAACGGTAAAGCGATTCTGTATGGCGACAAGATCACACCGTCGATGGCGAAAGCGATTGGCGAAACCGAGCGTCGTCGTGAGAAACAGCAGCGCTATAACGAAGAACACGGTATTACGCCACAGGGGCTGAACAAGAAAGTGGTGGATATTCTGGCGCTTGGCGAAGGGCTGGCGAAGACGCGTGCGAAAGGGCGTGGTAAAACGCGCACGCCTGCGCAGGTGGAAGCGGCTGAACTGGCGCTCTCGCCGAAAGCGCTGCAGCAGAAAATCCACGAACTGGAAGGTCAGATGATGCAGCATGCGCAAAATCTGGAGTTCGAAGAAGCGGCGAAAGTACGCGACCAGTTGCACCAGTTACGCGATCTGTTTATTGCCGCATCCTGAAATCCGTGCGATGACATGACAGCACAAAATAACAAAAAAGAGAGCCTGTCCGGGCTCTCTTAATGTTGGCTTAACCTACGCCTGACACACTGCCCACCGGTATTCTGGAGGGCAATCTGATGCAACAATTTAAGGTTCGTGAGTTTTTCGCTGTCGCTTTCACGCTGGCGTTAGTGATTGTTTTTGCCCGTCTGTGGGTGCTGACCTACTGATTTATGCCTGGCGGGCGCCGGGGAGAAATTTTACCCACGCCCGTACGCCAGATTGCGTCAGCCGGTTGTGTAAAAAGAACTGCGCGTCATGCAGTTGCGCGATACGCGACACAATGCTTAATCCCAGGCCCGCGCCGCCATAGCGGCTGTCCATACGCACGAAGGCTTTACTGAGCTCTCCGCTGCGACTTTCATCAATGCCCGGCCCTTCATCTTCCACCGCCAGTACCGGTGCGGCAGCGTTTTCGATACGTACGGTAATGGCCGATCCTGTCGGGCTATAGCGGTGGGCGTTTTCCACCAGGTTTCTCACCAGCAGCCGCAGCAGCGTGGCGTCACCGGCAACCGCAATGTCCCTTTCTGGCTCTGCAATTTCCAGCGTCTGTTCGCGCGCGGTCAGCATCTGTTCCAGTTCACTGCGCATGGGTTGCACCACATCCTGCAACAGCATCACCTGCTGGTAACTCCCTGCGGAGAAAGACTGCCCGACGCGCGCCAGCAGTAATAGCTGGGCAATGTTTTCCGTCATTTGCTCAAGGCGCTGCACCAGCGGGTCGACGTTGATGCCGCTGGTTTTCGCCATCAATTCCAGATGCAGACGTAACCCCGCCAGCGGCGTGCGCAGCTCATGGGCAACGTCGGCGGTAAACAGCCGCTCCCTGTCGAGGGTTAGCGTCAGGCGGGAGACCAGCTCGTTAATCGATGAGGTAACCGCTTCCACTTCGCTGACGCTGTTGTTGAGCGTGATGGGTTGCAGGTTGTTCGGTGTGCGTTTATTCAGCTCTTCCTGCAGCTCAAGCAGCGGACGGGTAATGGCTTTCACCGCCTGCATACAGAGCAGCAACGCCAGCCCGATGATCAACAGGCTTGGCACCAGCAGGCTGGCCACTGCTTCGCGGACTTCATGCTCGATATGTTTGCGGTTGTTGTGATTATGAATGGCTGCCTGCACCAGCAGCTGGATTTGCTCTTCGCTTTCATGCCACAGCCAGAACACGCTGACCAACTGGCAAAACACCAGAATGCCACCGATGGTGAGTAACAAACGGCGGCGCATGCTCCAGCGCCTGAAATTGAAGAGCGCCATCAATCAGCTCCGTTCCTGCGGTTGTACCAGCATGTAGCCAAACCCGCGCACGGTACGGATACGCGATTTACCGATTTTGTCGCGTAAATTATGGATATGCACTTCCAGCGTATTCGTCGACGGTTCGTTATCCCAGTTGTAAATATCGTTATAGAGGATCTCCCGGTGTACCGGGCTTTCGGCTTTCAGCATCAGGCGCGATAGCAGGGCGTACTCTTTTGGCGTCAGCTCCAGCAACTGGTTATCCAGCCACGCCTGGCGGCGGGTCACATTCAGCGTCAGATTACCGTGGCTGATTTCGTTATCGCCCTGATTATTATGGCGACGCAACAGCGCGCGAATGCGGGCGTTCAGCTCGTCCAGCGCAAAGGGTTTGACCAGGTAGTCGTCTGCACCGGTATCCAGCCCTGCCACGCGATCTTCAAGCGTATCGCGGGCGGTGAGGATCAATACCGGCAACGTATATTTTTCGCGGCGCAGCCGGGTGAGCAGATGCAAACCGTCTTCATCCGGCAGACCCAAATCGAGCACCAGCAGGCTGTAATGGCCGTTTGCCAGACACAGCGCAGCTTCATGCGCGGTAGAGACGCCATCGCAGGCGTACCCTTCGCTTTGCATCGCCAGAATCAACCCCTGCAACAGCAGAGCATCATCTTCAACCACCAGAATCTTCATTTCAACTGCCCCCGGCACGCGGTTAAAAGATCGTCTTCAGCACGGTACTCTTTCGTGCTGACACCCAGTATACCCAACATCGTCGGGAAGAGGTTGTCCTGTGAAACTGCCTTCTCCCGCGCATTTTTTTGCAGACACTGACTGTTCACGCCATAACGCGTTTGATACTCCTGCGACAGCCAAATCAGCAGCGGAACATGTTTTTGTGTTTCCGGCGCAATGGAGTACGGCAGGCCGTGCAAGTAAACGCCATTTTCGCCAAGCGACTCACCGTGATCGGAGAGATAAACCAGGCTGGTGGTGAATTTATCCTGCTTCGATTGCAGCAATTTTATTGCTTTATCAACAATATAATCGACGTACAAAATGGTGTTGTCGTAGGTATTAATCAGCTGCTGCTGTGAGCAGGTCTGAATTTCATTGGTATCGCAGGTCGGCGTAAATTTACGGAACTGCGCCGGGTAGCGGTTGTAGTACGTCGGCCCGTGGCTGCCGATGGTGTGTAATACAATCACCCCGTCACCCTGCAATTTATCGATATAACTGGCGAGATCGTGGAATAAGATCTCATCCTGGCATTCGCCTTTAATACAGTAATCCGGCAAGTTTAATTGCGTCATATCCTGATGCGGAACACGATCGCATGCGCCTTTACAGCCACCGTCGTTCTCATTCCACAGCACGTTAATTCCCGCACGTTGGATAATATCCAGCAACCCTTCCTGATGCGCCGCCAGTTGATCGTCATAATGGGCGCGTGTCATACCGGAGAACATGCACGGTACGGAGACGGCGGTCGCCGTCCCACAGGAAGCGGTGTTCTGAAAGTAAATAACATTATCCTGTTTTAACAACGGGTTGGTTTCACGCTCATACCCGCCGAGTGAAAAGTTCGCCGCACGCGAAGTTTCACCCAGCACCAGAATAGTGAGGTTTTTGTGCGGACCGCGCTGCATTTCCGGGCGTTGACGCGCATCTTCGCCAATTCTCACCAGCGGCAAATTGGCGGTGCGGTTATGGGAATACCACGACAGTGAAGCCGTAATGGAGTTTGACGGGCTGAGTGTTTTCACCAGCTCTTTATTATTGCGAAACAGCGAGGCGTAATCTTTATAAAACAGCAGCGCCACCGCCACGATAACCAGCACAGAAATAATAATGCTGGCAACGCGCAACATTACGCTGCGTAACGCGGATCGGGCGGGTTTTATTTTAATCCACCAGGCGATAACCACGGCCAGAATGCCGGTCAGCAGCAGCGTCAGCACCAATTTGGTCGACAGCAGGGCGAAACTTTCCGCCGGCGTGGTGTCAAGAATATTGGTGATCATTGAACGGTCGATAATAATGCCAAACGTCGAAATGAAATACTGCGCCGCCGAACTCACCAGCGCAAAGAGTGAGATAACCAGGCGATCAAGACGCACAAATGACGCCAGAGACAACACAATATTAATGACACTGAAAGCAACCAGTGGCATGGAGAGGAAAACCAGCCAGCTATGCAATGAGTTCACCGGCAATAAAGTGAATGCCTGGTGATAAAACGCAATATTCAGGCCCAGCGCAATATAAGCGGCGAAGAGCAGAAGAAAATGGAGGCGGCTTAAAGTTGGCCGACGAAGGTGAAGCATACGCATACTCGGATCCTGCAATGAAAGTAGCGCTATGCTGACAGCCGATTTTTAAGACAACCTTAAGAAATTAAGCAAA
The DNA here is from genome assembly GCF_000410515.1 of Enterobacter sp. R4-368. Lineage (NCBI taxonomy): Bacteria > Pseudomonadati > Pseudomonadota > Gammaproteobacteria > Enterobacterales > Enterobacteriaceae > Enterobacter > Enterobacter sp. R4-368. Next base: position 4,578,735 of record NC_021500.1, read on the forward strand.
GCACTGGCGGGAGAAAAAATTCCCGCCGTCCGCCTCTTAACCCAAATGTTGCACCGCTTTTTCCAGCGCGACGCGCAGCAGATGCCGGTCGTGGCGGTAGGGAATATCGCTGGCTTCCAGCACTTCCTGAATAATTAACCGATCGCTAACGGCTTGCGTGTCGACTTTCGGGCCAACAATGGCGGCATCGATAATTTTTTTACCGACGTACTGCTCCATAATCGCCAGTTTGTCTGCCAGCGTCAGGCTGGCGGCGGCCGGGCTGAGTTCTTTACCAAGGTTGCCAATGTAAACGACCGGCGCGGGTGTACGGCGTAACGCCTGCGCCAGATCGTCGAGCAGCAGCAGCGGCAGCAGGCTGGTGTAAAAACTGCCTGGGCCGATGATAATCAAATCCGCTTCTGCGATTGCCTGTACTGCTTCGCGAGTGGCATGCACCTTCGGAAACAGCATTAACTCCTGGATTGGCGCGTGAAGCTGGTCAATATTGACCTCGCCATAAACCTGATGCCCTTCACTGTCTGTCGCCATTAAATCGACAGGTTGCTCAGACATCGGGATCAAAAACGCGTCCACCTTTAATAAATTGCGAATTAAATTGATCGCTTCCAGAGGCCGCACACTCAGGTGATCGAGCGCCTTTAACATTAAATTTCCGAGGTTATGCCCGGAAAGTTCGCCGTTACCGCTAAAACGGTACTCAAACATCGCCGAGGCTACGCTCGGTTCCGTGATGAGCTGGTTTAAACAATTACGCATATCGCCCCAGGCTATTCCGCCTTCAGAGCGGCGAATACGCCCGGTTGAGCCGCCATTATCGGTGGTGGTGACAATGCCGGTAAGTCGCGATCCCAACGAGGCAAGCGAAGACATCACACGCCCGAGGCCATGCCCGCCGCCGAGGGCGACAACACGATCCAGGTCTGCAAGTGTGCGATTACGCATAATGGTTCCTTATGAAAATTTACCGCGCTACGTTAGCCTAAATACCACCAAAAGACGATGCCGCGCAGGAAGGAAAATGACACATATCAAAGCAAAAAGGCGATTTTCGCGTACTCTGTAGCGAAAGTGCATGATCATGCCGCTATGTATCTGTTTATATAGCGATGATCGTGATAGCGAAAGCCCGACGTTCGCGCTACTATCGCTTAAGCAATTTTAGCGTTACTGACAAAACATACACTCAAGCCTAAGCAACCTAACTCTCACGACATGGTGCTTTGGCCGTAGCAAAACCGAACGGTTCTGCTGCCAGGGTGCAGAAAGAAATGACTGCATCTCCCGTACTTGGAAAGGTGTACATGGCCTCACAACTTACCGATGCGTTCGCGCGTAAGTTCTATTACTTGCGTTTGTCGATCACCGATGTGTGCAATTTCCGTTGCACCTACTGTCTGCCCGACGGCTATAAGCCGAGCGGCGTCAACAATAATGGCTTCCTGAGCGTCGAAGAAATTCGCCGGGTGACGCGCGCGTTTAGCGCCATGGGCACGGAGAAAGTGCGCCTGACCGGCGGGGAACCCTCCCTGCGCCGCGATTTTACCGACATCATTGCGGCGGTGCGTGAAAACAGCGCTATCCGGCAAATCGCCGTCACTACCAATGGCTACCGCCTTGCACGTGACGCGGCTCAGTGGCGCGAGGCGGGGCTTACCGCCATCAACGTCAGCGTCGACAGTCTCGATGCGCGGCAATTTCACGCCATTACCGGGCAGGATAAATTCCGCCAGGTGATGGACGGTATTGATGCCGCCTTCAGCGCCGGGTTTGCCAAAGTCAAAGTCAACACCGTGCTGATGCGCGATGTGAACCATCATCAGCTCGACACCTTTCTGGCGTGGATCAAATCGCGTCCTATCCAGCTACGCTTTATTGAACTGATGGAAACCGGCGAGGGCAGCGAGCTTTTTCGCAACCACCATATCTCCGGCATGGTGCTGCGCGATGAGCTACTTAAACGGGGCTGGATCCACCAGTTGCGCCAGCGCAGCGACGGCCCGGCACAGGTTTTCTGCCACCCGGATTACGAGGGGGAAATTGGCCTTATCATGCCGTATGAAAAAGATTTCTGCGCCAGTTGCAACCGTCTGCGCGTCTCCTCGACCGGTAAACTGCATCTGTGCCTGTTTGGCGATGGCGGCGTGAATCTGCGCGATCTGCTACAAGACGATGCGCAGCAGGCGATGCTTGAACAGCGTATTGCGGTGGCGTTAACGCACAAAAAGCAGACGCACTTCCTGCATCAGGGCAATACAGGCATTACGCAAAACCTTTCATACATCGGCGGTTAAACCGCAAGGAGAATGACATGAGCCAGGTCAGCGCTGAGTTTATCCCGGTCAGGCTAGCTATTTTGACGGTCTCCAGCCGTCGCGGTGAAGAAGACGATACATCCGGTCACTGGCTGCGCGACGCCGCGCATGAAGCCGGTCATCAACTGGTCGATAAAGCCATCGTCAAAGAGAACCGTTACGCCATTCGCGCCCAGGTTTCCGCGTGGATCGCAAGCGATGATGTGCAAGTCGTGTTGATCACCGGCGGCACCGGTTTGACGGAAGGCGACCAGGTGCCGGAAGCGTTATTGCCGCTGTTCGACCGCGAAGTCGAAGGGTTTGGCGAAGTGTTCCGCATGCTCTCGTTTGAAGAGATTGGCACCGCGACGCTGCAATCCCGCGCTGTCGCCGGTATAGCGAATAAGACGTTGATTTTTGCCATGCCCGGTTCGACCAAAGCCTGCCGCACCGCATGGGAAAATATTATTGCGCCGCAGCTGGATGCGCGTACGCGCCCGTGTAATTTCTATCCCCATCTTAAGAAATAAGTTATGTCACAACTGACCCATATTAACGCCGACGGCGAAGCGCATATGGTGGATGTCTCCGCCAAAGCGGAAACAGTCCGTGAAGCGCGCGCTGAAGCGTTTGTCACCATGCTGCCGCAAACGCTGGCGATGATCGTCGACGGTAGCCACCATAAAGGCGATGTCTTTGCCACTGCGCGTATCGCCGGGATCCAGGCGGCGAAACGCACCTGGGAGCTGATCCCCTTGTGCCACCCGCTGTTGCTGAGCAAAGTCGAAGTGCTGTTGCAGGCCGAGCCGGAACATAATCGCGTACGTATCGAAGCCGTATGCCGCCTGAGCGGCAAAACCGGTGTGGAGATGGAAGCGCTGACCGCCGCTTCGGTGGCCGCGTTAACTATTTACGATATGTGCAAAGCGGTACAAAAAGATATGGTGATTGGCCCGGTGCGCCTGCTGGCGAAAAGCGGCGGCAAATCGGGTGATTTCAGGGCGGATAGCAATGATTAAAGTCCTTTTTTTCGCGCAGGTGCGCGAACTGGTCGGCTGCGACAGCACCACCATTGAAACGTCTTTTAGCTCTGTGGAAGCGCTGCGCCAGCATCTGGCTGCGCAGGGCGAGCGCTGGGCGCTGGCGCTGGAAGAGGGCAAATTGCTGTCGGCGGTGAATCAGACGCTGGTCAGTTTTGACCATCCGTTGCAAAGCGGCGATGAAGTCGCTTTCTTCCCGCCGGTCACCGGGGGCTGAAATGAGCGAAACGCGAATTTGCGTCGATCATGCGACGTTCAGCGTCGGCGATGAATACGCCTGGCTGGCGGCATGCGATGAAGACGGCGCGGTAGTGACGTTTACCGGTAAAGTGCGCAATCACAATTTAGGTGACAGCGTCAGTGCGTTAACGCTGGAGCACTATCCGGGTATGACGGAAAAATCGCTGGCGGAGATCGTTGATGAAGCGCGCAGTCGTTGGCCGCTCGGGCGTGTCACCGTATATCACCGTGTGGGCGAATTGTGGCCGGGCGACGAAATTGTCTTTGTTGGTGTGGCCAGCGCGCACCGCAGCAGTGCGTTTGACGCCGGGCAATTCATTATGGATTACCTGAAAACCCGCGCGCCGTTCTGGAAACGAGAGGCGACGCCGGAAGGCGATCGCTGGGTGGAAGCCCGCGACAGCGACCAGCAGGCGGCGAAACGTTGGTAATCCGTTGAGCAGGGATGTGTTAACCTTAAAAGGCTAACCCATCAATCTGGAGTGATTATGGACCGTTTCCCTCGTTCTGATTCAATTGTTCAGCACAGCCGTACCGGCTTACAAACGTATATGGCGCAGGTATATGGCTGGATGACCTGCGGCCTGCTGCTGACGGCGTTTGTCGCCTGGTACGCCGCGCGCAGCGAAGCCATCATGTCGTTCGTGTTTTCCAGCCAGATAACCTTCTTTGGCCTGGTGATTGCGCAACTGGCGGTGGTGTTTGTGCTCTCCGGGCTGATTCATAAGCTGAGCGCCGGGCTGGCAACCACGCTGTTTATGCTCTATTCGGCGCTAACAGGGCTAACGATTTCCAGTATTTTGCTGGTTTATACCGCGCAATCTATTGCCGCCACCTTTGTCGTCACCGCCGGGATGTTTGGCGCGATGAGCCTGTATGGTTACACCACCAAACGCGATCTCAGCGGCCTCGGCAGCATGCTGTTTATGGGGCTGATTGGTATTCTGCTGGCCTCACTGGTCAACTTCTGGCTGAAAAGTGAAGCGCTGATGTGGGCAGTAACTTATATCGGGGTGGTGATTTTCGTTGGTCTGACCGCCTACGACACGCAGAAGCTGAAAAATATCGGTCAGCAAATCGATGTTCGCGACGCGTCGCAGCTGCGTAAATCCTCCATTCTCGGCGCGCTGACGCTGTACCTCGACTTCATCAACCTGTTCCTGATGCTGTTGCGTATTTTCGGCAACCGCCGTTAATATCCCGCTTCACGATCCCGGCATTTGCCGGGATTTTTTGCCTTGCGGACAGCCGCTATTCAGGGAGGAACCCGGTGAAACCCTTTGGCTGGATCCAGCCTGCACAGGTCGCGCCTGCAGAGCTGATGGTCAATATTTGCTTATGGCTGGCGGCAGGAATGGCGCTGAGTATCGCCACGGCCTGGCTGGTGCTGGATGTCATGGCGATCCGCGCGTTTAGCGAACACAGCGCGATTATTGTGCTGCTGTTGATCCTCTGGTTTGTCGCCGCCCTGGTGCTCAACGTTCTTTTTGACCGCTTCAATACCTGGCTGGCGTTAGCCGGTCTGGCGCTGATGAGTATCCTCTCGGGTTTGCTGCTCGCCAGCCTGTTTCCGCTCGCCGGGATTATCGTCCATCTGGCGATTACCGGTGGCATGTATCTGCTTGGCGCAGCGATTGCCCATTTTGCCGGTTCATCCCTGCGCGGCAGCGGTTACTACTGGCTGATGGCGCTGGCAGGTTTGTTGCTGGCGATAGCCGTAAACAGCCTGCGTCACAGCGGTCTGTTACTGTGGTTCGGTAGCATAATGGCGGTGCTGTTCTTTAGCGCCGTGAGCGCATACAAAAGCAAGTCCATCGCCGTAAGCGCCCGTGAGCTCTACGCCCGCGAATTTACCACCGTGCAGAGCAGTGCGATCCGTGGCGCACTGGCTATCTGGCTTGGGGTCATCACCGCGTTTTTCAGAACGCTGGAACTGCTGTCGTATCTCTTACCTGGCACCAGCTCGCGCTAAAAACTTACTGCTGCGCCATCGCTTTTTCGTTTTTCGCCCGCAGCTTTTTCGCCCGGCTCTCCAGTAACAGGTAGCAAACCAGCGCCAGCAGCAGCGGCAGGAAGTAGTAAAGTACGCGGTAGGCGAGCAGGGCGGCGATAATCATGCCTTGTGAAACGTGCTCGCTGGCGAGCAGGGCGATGAACACCGCTTCGAGCACGCCGATCCCCGCCGGAATATGCACAATCACACCCGCGATACTGCTGACCAGCAACACGCCAAGCACGAAGAAGAAATCGGCCTGCATGCCCATCAACAGCCAGATAATCGCCCCCATGGCAATCCAGTTGGCGCTGGAAATAGCCAACTGCGCAACGGCAAATTTCCACGATGGCAGCACCAGCTTGTGGCCTTTAATCGTCAGATGACGGCGTTTGGCGAATGCGCAGCCCCACAGGTAAACCGCGATCACCAGCAGCAACACCACGCCGACAATGCGCAACGTCGTGTCGTCGATATACCAGTGCGCCGGGATCTGCACCACGCCGAAGGTAAAAATCACCCCGCCGAGCAAAATGTAGCCCAGCCAGTTGGTGGTAATGCTTAGTGAGAAAATGCGGGTAATCGTGCTCCCCGGCAGGCCAAGACGTGAGTAAAGCCGGTAGCGCATACCGATGCCGCCCACCCATGTGCTGAGCGTCAGGTTAAAGGCATAACAGATAAACGACACCAGCATCACCTGGCGTTTTGCCAGCTTGTGCCCGCAGTAAGCACGGCCGAGCAAATCATAGCAGCCATATAACAGGTAGCTGATTACCACCAGTGCGACGGCGCTCAGCAGCGCGGTGCGGTTATAGTCGCGAATGACTTTCCAGACATCATCCCAGTTCACTTTTTGTGCATACAGCACCAGCAGTACCACAACAGCAATAAAGAACAGGACCGTGAGGACTCTTTTCGCCAGCCGCCAGCGCGGATGTGAGCGTGATATCATGGTTTCACCCCTGAGTGCTGCGCTTCAGTCCGATCCTGGGTTTCGATTTCGGGCTGAACGGGCGGCTCCACCTCGGCCAGCCTTGGCGTATGCGCCGGTAGCCAGCCGACCATCGCCGGGAAGTGGCGTAAAAAGTGGAACACCACCACGCTTTTTCCGAGGTTCCACCACGTTCGTTTCGGCGCCATGGACTCATTTACCCGCACGCAGTCGTTATTAATCAGCCCCTGCAAATTGTCGCGTAGCGTCTGGTTAAACACGCGGTCATGAATAATCAGATTGGCTTCAAGGTTGAGCGACAGGCTCAGCGGATCAAGATTGCTGGAGCCGATAGTGGCCCAGTGATCGTCCATCAGCGCCACTTTGCCATGCAGCGGGCGGCGGCGATATTCATACACCTGGACACCACCTTTCAGCAGATAGTTATAAAGCAGCTCCGCACCGACTTTCACAATCGGCATATCTGGTTCACCCTGCACAATCAGTTTTACGCTGACACCACGCCGGGCGGCGCTGCGCATGGCGTGCAACAACCGGTAGCCGGGGAAGAAGTAGGCGTTGGCGATGATCACTTCGCGGCGCGCATTCGCCAGCATTTTCAGGTAGTGGCGTTCAATGTCGTCGCGGTGATCATCATTATCGCGCCAGACAAACAGCGCCTGCGCTTCGCCGGGTTTGCGGTTCTCCTCCGGGCGATGGCGGCGTTTGCGCCACCAGCGTTTGACCGGTGCGTTATCCGGCAGGTTCTCCAGTTCAAATTGCAAAATATCCAGCACCACCGGGCCTTCAACCCGTACGGCGTAATCCTGCTTCGCTTCCGGGCCGTAGCTGGTGACGTGCTCTGCCGAGTAGTTAATGCCGCCAACAAACGCCACCGTGTTATCAATTACCACGATTTTACGGTGCATGCGGCGAAAGAGATTGGTGCGCATGCCGAACAGCCGTGGGCCGGGATCGTAGTAACGGAAAATTACCCCCGCCGAGGTCAGCGCACTGACAAACGGTTCGCTCAGATCCGGCGAACCATAGCCGTCCAGCAGCACTTCGATGCTGATCCCGCGCTGGGCGGCACGCAGCAGCACCTGCTGCAACTGACGTCCAACATCGTCTTCAAACCAGATAAAGGTTTCCAGAATAACGCGCTGTTTTGCATGATCGATGGCGTCAAACAGCGCGGGGTAATAGTTATCCCCGTTTTCCAGCAACTGAATGCGATTACCTTCCCGCCAGCTACATTTCATAGATGGATCTCCGCGCTCAGTGGGGCATGATCGGACAAATGACGCCAGTTACGCAGCGGCAACGCGGTCGGTGCGCTGGCGTTCGCATTTTTCACATAAATACGATCGAGGCGCAGCAGCGGCAGGCTCACCGGAAACGTGCGGGCAGGGCGGCCATGCGCGCGGGTGAAGATCTCCTCCAGCCCGGCCTGCGTTTTTAACGGGTGATTGGCTTTTTGCCGCCAGTCGTTAAAGTCGCCAGCGACCACCACCGGTTCGTTTTCCGGCAGCCCATTGACCCACTCCGCCAGCATGGTCAGTTGTGCCTGGCGGTGCGCTTCCCGCAGCCCGAGGTGGACACAAATCACATGCAACGCATGACCCAGATCCGGCGGCATAATGCGGCAGTAGAGCAGGCCGCGCTTTTCGCTGCCGTCAACGGAGACGTCGCGGTTTTCATAATGCTCAATCGGAAAGCGGGAGAGCACCGCATTGCCATGATGTCCTTCCGGGTAAACCGCATTGCGCCCGTAGGCGTAATCGCTCCACATGGTATCGGCAAGGAATTCGTAATGGGTGGTGTCCGGCCAGTTTTCCACATGCAACGGGTGAACTTCATGCGCGCCCATCACCTCTTGCAGGCAGACGATGTCGGCGCTAACGGTACGCACCGCGTCGCGCAGCTCGGGCAAAATAAAGCGGCGATTAAACGCGGTGAAGCCTTTATGGGTATTAATGGTGAGCACTTTTAATGAAAAATTTCGCGCGTGTTGGGTCATAACTCTCCTGCCAGCGTCACTCTCCTCGTGAAAATAAATTGTAGTCCCTGTCACAAAAAAGGGCGGGGTTACGGAATTTTCCGTAAATACGAGTACTCTTCATACAGATAAAAATCCTTCAGGAGAGAAGCCATGAAGTGGCAACAACGTGTTCGTGTCGCGACTGGCCTGAGTTGCTGGCAGATTATGTTGCACGTACTGATTGTAACGCTGCTGGTGATGGGCTGGATGAGCGGCATGCTGGTGCGTGTTGGCTTAGGGCTGTGTGTGCTGTATGGCATCTCCGTGCTGCTGATGCTGTTTCTCCAGCGCCACCATGAAGCGCGCTGGCGCGAGTTCGGCGATGTGCTGGAGGAGCTGACCACCACCTGGTATTTTGGCGCGTCGCTGATTGTTATCTGGCTGCTCTCCCGCGTATTGCAAAATAACTATTTGCTGGCGGTTGTCGGGCTGGCGATCCTCGCGGGACCGGCGGTGGTGTCGCTGCTGACCAAAGAGAGAAAACTGCCTGCTAAATCCTTCGGCCTGCATCAACGCGGTAACGCAGCCAACTCTCACGATCACCGCTAAGCAGTCAAACAGACGGGCAAGCAAACCTGCCCGTACGTAAGCTGAAAACCCGTCACATGATTTTGCGCCTGAACAGCGCATACGCCGCTGAACCGGTGGTCGCCGCAATCACCAGCAGCGGCCACAAACTCTGCCAGACAATGGTAAAGCTGGCGTCCTTCAGGTAAATCTGCTTGGTAATATCGGTAAAGTGGCGGATTGGATTCGCCCAGGTGAGATCCTGCAACCAGACCGGCATATTCTCCACCGGCGACACATAACCGGAGAGCAAAATCGCCGGCATCATAAAGACAAATACGCCGATAAACGCCTGCTGTTGTGTTGAGCAGAGCGACGAAATCAGCAAGCCAAAACCCACCAGCGACAAGCCATACACCAGCATGGTGAAATAGAACAGCAGCAGCGAACCGGCGAAGGGGATCTTGTACGCCAGAATGCCCACGCCAAGCACAATCGTTGCCTGGAACGTGGCGACAATCAGCGCCGGCACCGCTTTACCGACAAAGATTTGCCACGTCGCCAGCGGTGAAACCAGCAATTGATCGAGCGTGCCTTGCTCGCGTTCACGCGCCACCGACAGCGAGGTAACAATCATCACGCCGATGGTGGTAATCATCGCAATCAGCGACGGCACCACAAACCATTTGTAATCAAGATTCGGGTTATACCAGTTGCGTACCACCAGTTCGCTGTTGTTCTGTTTTTCCCGCCCGCTGAGCAGCTCCTGTTGATAGTCCTTAACGATCTGCTGCAAATAATTGGCGGCAATTTGCGCGCTGTTCGAGTTACGCCCATCCAGAATCAACTGCATCGGCGCGGTAACGCCGCTGTCGAGATTGCGCGAGAAATCCGCCGGGAAGCGCACCAGCAACAGCGCTTTTTGCGTGTCGATAGTGGGGCGAATTTCTTGCGGGCTGTTCAGCAGTAACACATGGGTAAAGGCTTTCGCGCGGGCAAAACGCTGGGTCAGTTCGACGGCGTGTTTGCCGTTATCTTCGTTATAGATGGCGATGGTGGCGTTGGTCACTTCCAGCGTGGCGGCGAAAGGAAACAGTAGCACCTGAATCAGCACCGGCAGGATCAAAATGGCGCGGGTTTGCGGCTCGCGCAGCAGCGATTGCAACTCTTTGCGGATAAGCGTCAGTAAACGGTAAAACATGGCTTTTCCTTAATCCAGTCTGCGTTTGGTTTTCAGCCACGTCAGGCCAATAAACATCACCGCCGAGGCGATTAAAAACAGCACGTTCACCAGCAGCACCACCGGGATATTGCCCGCCAGAAACAGGCTTTGCAGGGTGCTGACAAAGTAACGAGCCGGAATGATGTACGTCACCACGCGGATAATCGCGGGCATGCTGTCTATCTGGAAAATAAAACCGGACAGCATAATCGACGGTAAAAACGCGGCGTTAAGCGCCACCTGTGCGGCGTTAAATTGATTGCGTGTGACGGTAGAAATCAACAGCCCCATGCCTAAGGTGCTGAGCAAAAACAGGCTGGTAATCAAAAAGAGGATCAGCAGCGAGCCGCGATACGGCACGCCGAGAATAAATACCGACACCAGCATGCACAGCCCCATCGCCAGCATGCCAAGAAAGTAATAGGGAATGAGTTTGCACAGCAGCAGTTCCGCGCGGGTGATTTCGGTGGAGAGCAGCGCTTCCATGGTGCCACGCTCCCACTCGCGCGCCACCACCAGCGAGGTGAGGATCGCGCCAATCACCGTCATGATAATGGTCACCGCACCAGGGATAATAAAATGCTGGCTGATAGCCGCCGGGTTAAACCAGTAGCGCGTTTGCACATCGATCAAAGGCTTAAAGGTCTGCCCGTTGTCTTCCGCGCGTTGCTGCTGCCAGAGTTGCCAGATGCCTTCGACATACCCCTGCACAAAGTTAGCGGTGTTCGGTTCGCTGCCATCGGTTATCACCTGCACCGGCGCGCTGTCGCCAGGGCGCGCCATCTGCGCGGCGAAGTTCACCGGGATCACCACCAGCCCGCGAATGCGCCCGGCCTGCATCATCTGAATCAGCTGCTGGCGATTATCGCTGATGGTGGCATCAATATAGGGCGAACCGGTCAGCGTATGGGTAAAATCGAGCGCCTCTTCGCTGTGCTGTTCAAGCAGTACGCCTACGCGCAGTTTGCTGGAATCGAGGTTAATACCGTAACCGAAAATAAACAGCAGCAGCAGCGGGATCACCACCGCAATCAGCCAGCTACTCGGGTCACGCACAATCTGGCGCGTCTCTTTGACGCATAACGCGCGTACGCGTCGCCAGGAGAGGGCTTTAACGCTCATCGTGGTGCTCCTTATCCCAGTTATGGATAAGCGTAATAAATGCGTGTTCCATTGTCGGGTCCGGGTGATCCGCATCGGCGGTTTGTGCCTTCAGCGCATCCGGCGTGCCGCTGGCAATTAACTTCCCGCGATAGACCAGCCCAATGCGATCGCAATACTCCGCTTCATCCATAAAGTGGGTGGTCACCATTACGGTGACGCCTTTTTCCACCATGCTGTTGATATGCAGCCAGAACTCGCGCCGCGTCAGCGGATCGACACCGGAGGTGGGCTCATCCAGAAACAAAATGTCCGGCTCATGCATCAGCGAGCAGGCCAGTGCCAGCCGCTGCTTAAAGCCGAGCGGCAGTTCATCGGTGGCATGACTGGCGATACTTTTCAGCCCGAAAGCCTCGCTCATGCGGTCGATTTTCTCGTTCTGCGCCCGCCCGCGCAGGCCGTAGACGCCGGAAAAGAAGCGCAGGTTTTGTTCGACCGTCAGGTTGCCGTACAGGGAGAACTTCTGCGCCATATACCCCAGATGCTGGCGCGCTTTGCCGGAGCTGACTTTCAGATCCATATTCAGCACCAGCGCCTGGCCATCCGTCGGCACCAGCAAACCGCACATCATTTTGAAGGTAGTCGATTTCCCCGCGCCGTTCGGGCCGAGCAGGCCAAAAATCTCCCCGCGTTTGACGGCAAAATTGACATTATCGGTGGCGGCGAAATCGCCAAACTTTTTGGTCAGCGATTTGGCTTCAATTACCGTCTCTTCCGCGCTGCCTTCCACCGTATGCAGAATCGCCCCCAGTGGCGATTCGGAAGTGCCCGCGCCGCCAAGCAGGTCGATAAAAGCATCTTCAAAGCGCGGCGCGGTCTCCTCGATCTCCAGAGCGGGCATCTTTTCTGCCTGCCGCAGATCCTCGGGCTGCGCCCCTTTTTTCAGGATCATACGCACCGAGCGGCCCTGGATCATGCCGTCGCTGACCTGCGGCTGCCGCAGGATACGCCGCAGCAGACGGCGGTTGTTCTCCTCTGAACTGGTGACGAGGAAGCTGCGCCCGGCCATGGTTTGCGTCAGTGCTTTCGGTTCGCCCTGATACAGCAGTTCGCCTTCGTTCATTAACAACACATCGCGGCACTGCTCGGCTTCATCAAGGTAGGAGGTGCTCCAGAGGATCAGCATGCCGTCGCCGGCCAGTTCATGCACCATCTGCCACAGTTCGCGACGGGAAATCGGATCGACACCGACACCCGGCTCATCCAGCAACAGCACTTTCGGTTCGCCGACCAGCGTACAGGCCAGCCCCAGCTTCTGTTTCATGCCGCCGGAGAGTTTCCCGGCCAGCCGCCCGGTAAACGGGGCGAGGGCGGTGAACTCCAGCAGCCGCGCAAATGTCTGGCGGCGCTGCTCGCCGGTAACGCTGCGCAAATCGGCATACAGATTGAGGTTTTCCATGACCGTCAAATCTTCATACAGGCCAAACTTCTGCGGCATATAGCCGAGCATGGCATGCAGTTCGCTGTCATTGGCGATGGGGTCGAGGCCCATGACGCGCGCGCTGCCTTCATCCGGGCGCATCAGCCCGGCAAGGATGCGCATCAGCGTGGTTTTCCCGGCGCCATCCGGCCCGACAAGGCCGGTGACATATCCCGCTTTGATCTCACAATCCAGCCGCGCGACGGCGGGTTTTTCCATTCCGGCAAAGCGCTTTACTAACCCGCGCAGATGGATAGCCGCGTCATTCATGGCGCGCCTCGCCGCTAAAGCGCAGCGTAACAGGCATCCCCTGGCGCAGGCTGTCATCGGCATCGGTCACAATAATGCGCAGGCGATAGACCAGATCGGTACGCAAATCCGGGGTTTCGACGGTTTTTGGCGTGAATTCGGCGGTGGGTGAAACAAAGCCAATTTTGCCGTGATAAGGCTTATCCGGGCGGCCATCGGTATACAGCAAAACCTCTTGCCCCGGCTGTGCCTGGTGCAAATTGCGTTCACCCACATAGGCGCGAACCCATACCGGGCGGGTCAGGGAGAGGGTTAATACAGTGCTTCCGGCGCTGAGCATGCTGCCGGGTTCGACAGCGCGCGTCAGCACGGTGCCGTTACTCGGCGCGATAAGCGTGGTGTCATGCAGATCCAGTTGCGCCTGTGCCAGCGCGGCTTCGGCTTGTTCCAGGCTGGCTTTTGCCTGGGCGATTTCCTGCGGGCGATTACCGGCGCGGTACTGGCTCAGTTTATCTTGTGCCGATTTCAGCGTTGCCTGGGCCTGATCCCGTGAGGAGCGGGCATTTTCCAGGTCGTTTGCCGAAATCGCCCGGCTTTTCATCAGTCCCTGCTGGCGCTGAAAGAAGTTCTGCGCGTAATCATATGCCGCTTGTGCCTGACGCACGGCGGCGACGGCCTGGGCTATCTCTTCATCACGGTAACCGGCAGTCGCCAGCGAGTATTTTGCCTGTGCCGTTGCGACATTGGCTTGTGCCTGCAACAGCGCGTTTTCATAGGGTGCTTTATCTATTTCGCCAAGTGTTTGCCCGGCGCTTATCGCATCCCCTTCATCCACGTTCAGCGCAGAGAGCCGCCCGCCAACGCGGAAACTTAAATTCACCGTGCGGATGTCGACATTCCCGTACAGGGTGAGCGTGCGGTCTTGTTTGCTTTGATACCACATCCAGCCGCCGCCCAGCGCGGCCAGTACCACTACAACTATCACTACCACGACGATGGGTTTTTTCATCACGTTGAACTCCTGTTCGTTAATCCTTGCAAGATAAGATCGATATGACAGGTGATGACCTGATAAATCTGTGTCGCTTTCTCTTCATCAAACTGCGTCCATCCGGCGCGCAGCAAAATGGTTTCCCGCCCGAGGCGAAAGGCGAGGATCTGGCCGATAAGCGCATGGGTATGAATAATGGTTTGCGTATCTTTGGCGTCGCGCCCGGTGTAGGCGGCGAGCAGTGCCGTAAAGTGGCTGTGCAGCGGCGCAATCACCTGGTCATGCACCAACTGGTAAGCGCGCGTCGGCGAGAGCTGTTCGCGGGAGATAAATTTGCTCAGGTTGAGCGTCTCGTCATGAGTGAGCAGCACAATCATGTTTTTACAGGCGCGGTGGATCAGCTCGCGAATGGCGGCTTTATCCGGGGTGGGCTGGGCGAACAGCTCTTCGGCGGCCTGCACATGCGGGCGAAAATTGTCGCTGATAAAATCGGCGATCCACTGCGCGCAGGCGAGATATAAATCCTCTTTTGAGCCAAAATAGTAAGTGATCGCGGCGATGTTCTGCCCGGCTTGTGCGGCGATATCCCGCGTGGTGGCATGCAAGCCATATTCACCAAACTGTGCCAGCGCGGCGGCAATCAGCTGGTTTCGGGCCTGTTCGCCCCGGCTGGTGGTCGGTGTTGTATGCATGGCGGTGATGAAAGTTAATCAATCGATTGATTAACTTTATGGCTAAATTTTAGACTTGTCCAGCTAGCGGTGCGTTAATATCACGCATTCCGTACCCGGAGGGATATTTTATGCGTGTGATCACAAAAGCTGATACACTCCGCCCCTTCATGACATTGTGGTTTTTGTCATCAGCCAAATTATTATCTCCTCGAAAACTACACCTGTTCACAGGTCGGGGCGGTGTGGAGTTGTTATGTCTTTTGATGCCCTTGGCCTGAACCCGGAAATCCTGCGCGCTGTTGCCGAGCAGGGTTATCTTCAGCCGACCCCTATTCAGCAGCAGGCTATCCCGGCGGTGCTGCAAGGCCGCGATCTGATGGCGAGCGCCCAGACCGGCACCGGTAAAACTGCCGGTTTTACGCTGCCGCTGTTGCAACGCCTGATTCAAAACGAGCCGCACGCCAAAGGCCGTCGCCCGATCCGGGCGCTGATCTTAACGCCAACCCGTGAACTGGCGGCGCAGGTGGGTGAAAACGTTCAGGAGTACAGCAAATACCTGAATATCCGCTCGCTGGTGGTATTCGGCGGCGTGAGCATTAACCCGCAGATGATGAAGCTGCGCGGCGGCGTTGACATCCTGGTGGCGACACCGGGGCGCCTGCTGGATCTGGAACACCAGAACGCGCTGAAACTCGATAGCGTGGAAATTCTGGTGCTCGACGAAGCCGACCGCATGCTGGATATGGGCTTTATTCACGATATTCGCCGCGTGCTGGCAAAACTGCCGCCGAAGCGTCAGAACCTGCTGTTCTCCGCGACCTTCTCTGATGAGATCAAACAGCTGGCGGAAAAGCTGCTGCGTAATCCACTGGAAATCGAAGTGGCGCGCCGCAACACCGCTTCTGAGCAGGTGACGCAGCATGTGCATTTCGTCGATAAAAAACGCAAACGGGAACTGCTGTCGCAGATGATTGGCGAGGGCAACTGGCAGCAGGTGCTGGTCTTCACCCGCACGAAACACGGCGCTAACCACCTGGCAGAGCAGCTTAATAAAGACGGCATCACCAGCGCGGCGATCCACGGCAATAAGAGCCAGGGGGCGCGTACGCGTGCGCTGGCGGATTTCAAATCTGGCGACATTCGTGTACTGGTGGCGACCGACATCGCGGCGCGTGGGCTCGACATTGAAGAGTTGCCGCATGTGGTGAACTACGAACTGCCGAACGTGCCGGAAGATTACGTGCACCGTATTGGCCGTACCGGCCGGGCAGCGGCGACCGGCGAAGCGCTGTCGCTGGTATGCGTGGACGAACATAAATTGCTGCGCGATATCGAACGCCTGCTGAAAAAAGAGATCCCGCGCATTGCGCTGGCAGGCTATGAGCCGGATCCGTCGATCAAAGCCGAGCCGATTCAGAATGGTCGCGGCCAGGGCGGCGGTCGTCAGGGCAGTGGACGCGGGCAGGGCGGCGGTGGCCGTGGTCAGTCTGCGCCGCGCCGCAGTGAAGGCGAAGGACAAAAACCTCGCTCCCCGCGCCGCGCCGAAGGTGGCGCTGCGAAGCAGGAGGGGGGACGCCGTGCTGAAGGCGGTGCGAAGCCGGCCGGTGGTCGTCGTCTGGATGGCGGAGCCGCTAAACCGGCAGGTGGACGCCGTCTTGATGGCGGTGCGGCGCCGGCGGGCAACCCGTCTCGCCGTCGTCGCCCGCGTAAGCCTTCTGCCGCCGAGTAATTAGCAGTTAAAACGCGCCAGCCAGTTCTGGCGCGTCTCTCTGGCCCGCTGTGCGATGCTCGCCTGCGGGTCGGAATTAAAACCGTGATACGCCCCCGGCCAGACATTCAACTCCACCTCCACTCCCGCACGTATTAACCGCTGCGCATACGCCATATCTTCATCAAGAAACAGATCCAGCGTGCCAACGCCTATCCAGGTCGGCGGTAGCCCGGCCAGGTCATCGGCGCGCGCCGGAGCGGCATACGGCGATACGTCAACACTCCCGGGTTCACACCCAAGCAGCGCACGCCAGCCAAACGCATTGTTTTCCCGCGTCCAGATAAATTCGCCCGTCACCGGGTTTCGTTCCGTCTCCACCACCGTACGATCATCGAGCATCGGGAACATCAGGTTCTGAAACGCCAGTTGCGGCCCTTTGCGATCGCGCGCCAGCAGCGCCAGAGCGGCGGCAACACCCGCGCCGGCGCTGTCGCCCATCAGGCCGATATTGTTGGCATCGATGCCTAATTGCGCCGCGTTTTCCGTCATCCACACCAGCGCGGCATAGCCGTCATTAAGCGAACCGGGAAAGCGGTGCTCCGGCGACAAGCGGTAATCGACAGAGACGACAACGCAGTCATGGCGCGCGGCTGTCGGGCGGGTGAGCGACAAAGATTGTTCGGGGCTGCCAAACAGATGACCGCCGCCGTGCAGATGCAAAATCCCCATCCGGTTGGTGCGACGTGTCGTTGACGTGATCACGCGTACACGCACGGCGGGTTCACCGTGGGCACCCGCAATGTGCTGTTCGTGCATCGCCAGTGAAAGCCCATCATCAAGATGCATGGCCTGCAGCGCGGCTTGCTGGCGCTGCTCGCGTATGGCGGGAAGGGCGTCGGCGTTCAGCGTGGAAGGTGTCCAGGATTGCAGGGCGGGGCGAAGCTCGGGGTCAACCAGATGCCAGGTACTCATGCGTAAACCTTTATCGTCAACAGGCCAAAATAAGAGAAGCGCCGCAGCGCTTCCCGGTTTTAACCTTACAGCACTTCGCCATTGCTGGCGATAACCTGTTGATACCAGGCAAAACTCTTCTTCTTACTGCGCGTGAGCGTACCGCGACCGTCGTTGTCCTTGTCGACATAGATAAAGCCGTAGCGTTTTTTCATCTCACCCGTCCCGGCGCTGACAATGTCGATTGGCCCCCACCACGTGTAGCCCATAATGTCGCAGCCATCGTCAATCGCTTCCGCCATGGCCTGGATATGGCGACGGCCATAATCGATGCGGGCGTCATCGTTAATTTGCCCGCTGGCGTCCGGTTCATCCACGCCGCCATAACCGTTTTCAACAACGAACAGTGGCTTACGGTAGCGATCCGCCAGCTCGTTACAAACGATGCGAAAACCTTGCGGGTCAATCGGCCAGCCCCATTCGGTTTTCTCCAGATACGGGTTGTCCAGCCCGGCCGTGCCGCCGGTATCAATGCGGAACTGGCCGCCTGCCTGGTGCAGCACGCTGCGGTAGTAGCTAAAGCCGAGGTAGTCTGAAGGGTACTCTGCCAGCAGTTGCAGGTCGCCATCGGCTATCTCCAGCTTGACGCCCAGTTCGCGGAACAGACGCGGCGCATACGCCGGGTATTGCCCGAGCATCATCACATCCGAGAAGAACAGCGAACGGCGACGTAACTGCATGGTCGAGAAGATGTCTTGCGGGTTGCTGGTTGCCGGGTAGACGGTGCTCAGCGACAACATGCAGCCGATTTTCGCCTCAGGGATGATCTCGTGGCACAACTTGTTGGCCAGCGCGTTAGCGACAAACTGGTGATGATTGGCCTGCCAGATCGCCTGCGCACCGGCATCGGCATCCACCGCGCCGGTGGCGAACGGCATGCGGTTCATGTTGTTCAGCTCGTTGAAGGTCATCCAGTATTTGACCTTGCCTTTGTAGCGGCGAAATACCGTTTCGCAGTAGCGGCTAAAAAAGCCAATCAACTGGCGGTTTTTCCAGCCGCCATACTCCTGATACAGCGCCAGCGGCGTTTCGTAGTGCGAGAGGGTGATAACTGGCTCAATGCCATACTTTCGCAGCTCATCGAACAGCGAATCATAAAATGCTAAACCGGCTTCGTTGGGTGTGGTTTCATCGCCGCGCGGGAAAATGCGCGACCAGGCAATCGAGGTGCGAAAGCACGTAAAACCCATCTCGGCGAACAGCGCCACGTCCTCTTTGTAGCGGTGATAAAAGTCCACCGCGTCGTGGCTGGCATAGTAAAGGTTGGGGTCAATCACCGCATCGTGTTTGCCGGAGGCGATACCGCCGCGTACCACATCGGCGATGGACGGCCCTTTGCCGTCTTCATTCCACGCCCCTTCCGCCTGGTTGGCGGCAATCGCGCCGCCCCATAAGAAACCTTTTGGAAAAACAGACATATCTACTCCTTAATCGGCTAAGTCTTCGCCGTTCGAGGCGATCAGTTTTTTATACCAGTGGTAGCTTTTCTTCAGCGAACGCGCCTGCGTGCCGTTGCCCATATCGTCCTGGTCGACATAGATAAAGCCGTAGCGTTTGGAGATTTGCGCCGTGCCCGCGCTGACCACATCAATGGGGCCCCACCAGGTGTAACCGAACAGATCCACGCCATCGGCGATGGCCTCTTTCATCTGCTCAACGTGCTGGCGCAGATAATCAATGCGGTAATCGTCATCGATGGAACCATCCGGGTTAACGGTGTCCACCGCGCCAAGGCCGTTTTCGGCAATGAACAGCGGCTTCTGGTAACGGTCATAGAGCTGATTGAGCGCCAGGCGCAGCCCTTTCGGATCGATTTGCCAGCCCCACTGACTGGTGGGCAGATAGGGGTTGCGGATGCCGCCGGTGACCAGGTTGCCTTCTGTGCCTTCCAGCGTTTCCGGGTGTGCGCTGACGGTGCTCGACATGTAGTAACTAAAGGAGACGAAATCGACCGGGTGCTGGCGCAGGATCTCGTCATCGCCGACCACTTTTTGCAGCGTCACGCCTTTTTCGGCCAGCATGCGGTCGGTGTAGGCAGGGTAATAACCGTGCGCCTGCACATCGCTAAAGAACAGTGACACGCGCTGCATCTCTTCACACGCCTGCAAATCATCCGGATGGCAGGTGTGCGGGTAGAGCATCTGGTAGCTGATCATGCAGCCGACCTGCGAGCCGGGAATTATGTTGTGGCAGGCTTTGGTCGCAAGGGCACTGGCGACAAACTGGTGATGCGCGCCCTGGTATTTATCCTG
This sequence comes from Enterobacter sp. R4-368, assembly GCF_000410515.1. NCBI lineage: Bacteria > Pseudomonadati > Pseudomonadota > Gammaproteobacteria > Enterobacterales > Enterobacteriaceae > Enterobacter > Enterobacter sp. R4-368. The sequence goes on from NC_021500.1 coordinate 4,598,472, forward strand.
CTCCAGATGCGGGTTGTCCTCTTCGATCACCCCCACGCTGACATACGGGTGATGTTTCACGCAGTTGATCTCGTTAAAGGTCATCCAGTACTTCACTTTCTTGCGATAGCGGGTGAATACCGTGGTGGCGAAACGCACATAGAAATCCACCAGCTGGCGGTTCGGCCAGCCGCCGTAATCGGTCACCAGCGCCAGCGGCATTTCATAGTGCGAGAGGGAAACAATCGGCTCGATACCATGCGCCAGCAGCGTGTTGAACACCTCATCGTAAAATTTCAGTCCCGCTTCGTTGGGCGTGGTTTCATCGCCGCGCGGGAAGATGCGCGTCCAGGCAATCGACATGCGGAAGCATTTAAAACCCATGCCGGCGAACAGCGCGATATCCTCTTTAAAACGGTGGTAAAAGTCATTGCCCTTGCGCTTCGGATAATACTTTTTGCTGTGCGGATCCTGTGCTTCCCGTATTTGCGCGTGCGTCATGCCCAGCCACTGATCGAGCCAGCGCTCACGCGGCGTGTTGCTATCAAAAGTGTAAACATCCGACACGGAAAGCCCTTTGCCGCCTACATTCCACGCGCCTTCCAGTTGGTTAGCAGCGGTTGCGCCACCCCATAAAAACCCTTCCGGAAATGCTTTCGAAAATGCCATGCCTCTGCTCCTTACGCCGCGCTTGCGGTCAGTGTGAGAAATGCGTCCCGGCTGGCGACATCGCCATTGGCTTTTACCGGGCTGATATCGCCGTATTGTTCGCTATTAGTGACCACCACAATCACGCTGGGATCGATGCCTGCGGCCTGCAATGCCGCCAGATCGAAGCTCACCAGCAAATCACCGACCTCCACGTTTTGCCCGGCAGCTATATGGCTGGTGAAGTGTTTGCCGCCGAGTTTCACCGTATCGATGCCGATATGGATCAGGATCTCCGCCCCGGTATCGCTTTGCAGCGCCAGCGCGTGATGGGTTTCAAACAGGGATTCCACCGTGCCGTTGACCGGAGAACGCAGCTCGCCGCTGGTGGGATAGATGGCGATCCCTTTACCGAAAATTTCATCAGCAAACACCGGGTCGCTTAAGCTATTAAGCGGTTTTAACTCGCCGCTGACCGGCGCGAAGAGTCTCTCTTCGCTGCGCGCAACCGGCATCGGGCTGACGCCTGCCACCACGGTTTCTTCAAAACCAAGCACCACGGTAACAACTGCCGCGCAGACAAAAGAGATAGCGATGCTGACCAGCGCCCACATAAACGTCGGGCCAACCAGCGCCGGCAGGCCGGGCAAACCGCTCAGCGCGAAGGCGTAGGTTTTGACGCCCATCGCCATTGCAAAACCGCCGCCGCAGGCACCGCCAATAAGCGCTGCGGCAAACGGGCGTTTGTAGCGAATGTTGATGCCGTACATCGCCGGTTCGGTAATGCCCATCACGGCGCTGAAACTGGTACTTAACGCCAGTGATTTCAGCTTCTTATCGCGGGCGCGCAGGAACACGCCAAATGCCGCGCCCGCCTGGCCGAGGTTGGCCACATAAAAAAGAATTTTGAACGGATCGAAGCCCATGGTGCTGATGTTGTTGATCATGATAGGCACCAGCACGTAGTGCATACCGGTGATGATGATCATCGACAGCGTGCCGCCAACCACTACGCCTGCCACGATCCCGGCGTTTTCCACCAGCCAGATAATGCCGCTGGAGAGTGCGTTCCCGGCGACAATCCCCAACGGGCCGATGGCAATCAAGGTGATGGGTGTAACGATAACCAGGCTGAGCAACGGCACGAACATGGTTTTCAGCACGCCGGGCATCAGGCGATCTATCAGCTTTTCCACCCGGCTAAGCAGCCAGACGGCGAGCAGAATAGGGATCACTGTTGAGGCGTAATTCACCGTCGGCACCGGCAGGCTCATAAAATAGACTGGCGCGCCAGATTTAAACAGTGTCTGAATCGCCGGGTGGAAGAGGGCGGCAGCCAGCGCAACCGCCACGTAAGGATTCGCGCCAAATTTACTCGCCGCGCTGAAGGCCAGCGCCAGCGGCATGAAGTAGAACACGCCATCGCTGATGGCGAGCAGGATTTGGTATGTCTGATTGCTGGTTTCCAGCCAGTGCATTGCCACCATCAATGCCAGCACACCTTTCAGAATACCGGCCCCGGCAATTGCAGGAATGATCGGTGAAAAGATACTGGATAACCCCTCCAGCACCACCGACACTGGGTTGCGGCGTTTTCCGGATTGTGCTGCGCTGGTGGCGGAAACCCCCGGTAATTTCGCCAGCAAGGCATCGCACAGCGGTGCGACATCGTTGCCGATGATGAGTTGATATTGATCGCCGGAAATGTTTACGCCAATCACACCATCCAGCGCTTCCAGCGCGGCGCGATCGGCTTTGTCGTTATCTTTCAGTAAGAAACGCAAACGGGTGATGCAGTGAAACAGTGACAGAATATTGCCCTTGCCGCCGATCCTGTTGATTATCTGCTGCGCGGTATCCTGATAGTTCATGGTCATTCCTCCAGACTGACACCTGCGTGGCAGGTGCCATAACAATTACCGGTTACCCACCGGCGCTTTGTTCTTCTGGGGTTTGCCTGATTTAACAGTAACAAGCCTGGAAAGAATTCATACACGTCATACTTCGGGTCGCAGGCGCGACGTTGTTACCTTACGACTCTGTCCGCTGTACCACATTTTCGATATGCACGGTCAGGTAAAGTTTTTCCGAATTGCTCATCGTGTGGTGATAATTTTTGCCGACAAATTCGTTAATCGCGTCAACGCATTTCAGGGTGGTTTGATAACGACGCTGCACCATAGCGAATAACTCTTCGTCGTCATTATTTAACACCACACCATCAATCACCCGTTGGGCGAAAAATTTTAAATGGGTAATGAAACGCTGATAATTCAGACTGTGCTCGTCGAGCGGCAGGGTGAAAAAGTATTTAACGATATTCTGTAACTGATAAATAAGCCGTGTAATTTTTGTGGTTTTACCCATCGTATCGTTCAGCCCGGCATTCACAATATGCAGCGCAATACTACAGGCTTCACTGTCGGGTAATAGTGTGCCGGTACGCGCGACAATCATGCCAAGCGCCTGGCGGCCAATGGCATACTCTTCGGTATAAAAATGGCGCACTTCCCACTCTAACGGATTAGGCAAAACTTCATTTTTTTCTGTGCGTTGTAGCGCAAAGTGCAGGTGATCGGCCAGCGTAACGTACAGGCCTTCACTTAATTTATGCGCAAGCGCAGATCGTGCCAGCGCAACAATATCGGCGGTGAGTTGCACTATTTCCACCGGCACTTCGCTGACCAGATCTTTAAAACGTGCGGAGACTTGTGAGTCCTGCAAATGGAATATTTTTTCGATGGCTTGCGCATCGACGCGGGCACCGCTTTGGGTATTAAACCCTAAGCCGCGCCCGGTCAGAATAACCTCAAGGCCATGCTCATCAATGGCGCTGACAACGTTATTATTTAATATTTGTTTGACCAGCATCGCCAACTCCTGCAAACAAAAACGGGCAAAACGTAAATACAGCAGCGAGCGGATGTCGCCCTCATTCTCTGCATTTAGGTTTTGCCCGATATTCGGTAACAAGCGTAATGCAGGTAAAAACTAGCATTGCCTGAATAAATGATCAACGCGACCTCAACGGCAATGGTGATTGGATCTGCCAATTTGTGATCGGCGTTGTGAAAAATATTCTGTATCAGAATGATGACGCACAGGATATGCGGGCGCGCTTCCGGCATGGCAAAAAGGGTTACCCTACGGGCGCTAAAAATGCCACAATAGTGGCTGTTTATACAGTGTTTCAGGTTTCCTCATGGCCCTTACCGCCGCGCTAAAAGCGCAGATCGCCGCCTGGTATAAGGCGTTGCAACAACAGATCCCGGACTTTATTCCCCGCGCGCCGCAGCGGCAGATGATTGCTGACGTGGCGAAAACGCTGGCGGGGGATGAAGGGCGTCATCTGGCGATTGAAGCGCCAACCGGCGTGGGGAAAACGCTCTCTTACTTAATTCCGGGCATCGCCATCGCGCGTGAAGAGCAAAAAACGCTGGTGGTCAGCACCGCGAACGTGGCGTTGCAGGATCAGATCTTCAGTAAAGATCTGCCGCTACTGCGCAAAATCATCCCGGATTTACGCTTTACCGCCGCGTTTGGCCGTGGGCGCTATGTTTGTCCGCGCAACCTGGCGGCGCTGGCAAGCAGCGAGCCGAACCAGCAGGATCTGCTGGCGTTTCTGGACGATGAACTGACGCCGGGTAACCAGGAAGAGCAGAAACGTTGCGCGGCGCTGAAAGCGGATCTCGACAGCTACAAGTGGGATGGCCTGCGCGATCACACTGACAAGGCGATTAGCGATGATTTGTGGCGACGGCTCAGCACCGATAAAGCCAGCTGCCTGAACCGTAATTGCCACTACTACCGCGAATGCCCCTTTTTTGTCGCACGCCGCGAAATCCAGGAAGCGGAGGTGGTGGTCGCCAACCACGCGCTGGTGATGGCGGCGATGGAGAGCGAAGCGGTGCTACCGGAGCCAAAAAACCTGCTGCTGGTGCTCGATGAAGGCCACCATTTGCCTGACGTAGCGCGCGACGCGCTGGAGATAACAGCGGAAATCACCGCCCCCTGGTATCAGCTTCAGCTCGATCTGTTCACCAAACTGGTGGCGACCTGCCTTGAGCAGTTTCGCCCGAAAACGCTGCCGCCGCTGGCGACACCGGAGCGGCTCAACGCCCATTGCGAGGAGCTTTACGCGCTCATCGCGTCGCTTAACAACATTCTCAACCTTTATCTTCCGGCGGGCCAGGAGGCGGAATATCGCTTTGCGATGGGGGAACTGCCCGATGAAGTGATGGAGATTTGCCAGCGGCTGGCAAAACTGACGGAGATGCTGCGCGGGCTGGCAGAGCTGTTTCTGAATGATTTAAGCGAGAAGACGGGCAGCCACGACATTGTGCGTTTGCACCGGGTTATTTTGCAGATGAACCGCGCGCTGGGTATGTTCGAAAGTCAGAGTAAACTCTGGCGGCTGGCCTCAATGGCGCAGGCGTCCGGTGCGCCGGTGACCAAATGGGTTACCCGCGAGGCGCGTGATGGGCAGTTGCATCTACTGTTCCATTGCGTGGGGATTCGCGTAAGCGATCAGTTAGAAAAGCTGCTCTGGCGCAGCGTACCGCACATTGTGGTGACCTCGGCGACGTTACGTTCGCTGAACAGTTTTAATCGCCTGCAAGAGATGAGTGGTTTAAAAGAGAAAGCCGGGGATCGCTTTGTCACGCTTGATTCGCCGTTCAACCATGTTGAGCAGGGAAAAATTGTTATTCCGCAGATGCGCTACGAGCCACTGATGGAAAACGAAGAGCAGCATATTGCGGAAATGGCGACCTGGTTTCGCGAGCAGGTTGAGAGTAAAGCGCATCCCGGGATGCTGGTGCTGTTCGCCAGCCAGCGCGCGATGCAGCTGTTTTTAACCTATGTCGCGGACTTGCGTTTATTGCTGCTGGTGCAGGGCGATCAGCCGCGCTATCGGCTGGTGGAACTGCACCGTAAACGTATCGATAATGGCGAGCGCAGTGTGCTGGTGGGCTTGCAGTCATTCGCTGAAGGGCTGGATCTCAAAGGCGATTACCTGACGCAGGTCCACATCCATAAAATCGCTTTCCCACCTATCGACAGCCCGGTGGTGATCACCGAAGGCGAGTGGCTGAAAAGCCTGAATCGCTATCCTTTTGAAGTACAGAGCCTGCCCAGCGCATCGTTTAACCTTATTCAGCAAGTGGGGCGGCTTATTCGCAGCCACAGTTGTCGTGGCGAAGTGGTGATTTACGATAAACGGTTGCTGACTAAAAACTACGGTAAACGGCTGCTCGACGCGCTACCTGTGTTTCCTATTTCACAACCGGCAATGCCGGACGTTATAGTGAAGAAACCTGTGAAAAAAGCAGAACAGAAGCGTCGCAAACGCCGTTAACGATGTGAGCCCGCAAGGAGTCGCTATGGATTACCGCAAAATCATTAAAGAAATTGGTCGTGGGAAAAACCACGCCCGCGATCTGGATTTCGATACCGCTCGTGGTCTGTACTCGCAGCTGCTGAAGGGTGAAGTGCCGGATCTGGAGATGGGCGGCATTTTGATAGCCCTGCGTATTAAAGGGGAAGGGGAAGCGGAAATGCTCGGCTTTTACGAGGCGATGCAGCAGCACACCCTGAAACTGACGCCGCCGGTCGCAAAGCCGATGCCGATTGTGATCCCCAGCTATAACGGCGCGCGCAAGCAGGCGAACCTGACGCCGCTGCTGGCAATTTTGCTCAACAAACTCGGTTTTCCGGTGGTGGTCCATGGCGTTACTGAAGATCCGACGCGCGTGGTGACGGAGAGCATTTTCAAACTGCTGGGGATCGATGCCACGCTGCATGCCGGCCAGGCGCAGGCGAAGCTGGAGGGGCATCACCCGGTCTATATTCCAGTGAGCGCACTCTGCCCGCCGCTGGAAAAACAGCTGGCGATGCGCTGGCGGATGGGCGTGCGTAACAGCGCGCACACGCTGGCGAAGCTGGCAACGCCGTTTGAAAAAGACGCTGCGCTGCGTTTATCCAGCGTTTCGCACCCGGAATACATCACGCGGGTGGGGAAATTCTTTGCTGATATTAGTGGTCGCGGGCTGTTGATGCATGGCACGGAAGGGGAAGTTTATGCCAACCCGCAACGGTGCCCGCAAATCAACCTGATTGATGCGCAGGGCGAACGCGTGCTTTATGCCCGTGATGATGCGGTAGCGCCGGTAAGTGACGGTGCTGCGAAAGATGCGGAAAGCACTGCGCGCTGGACGGAGCGCTGCCTTGCGGGAAGTGAAGCGGTGCCGGAGTCGCTCAAAATTCAGCTTGCCTGCTGCCTGGTGGCGACGGGTGAAGTGGCGACGCTGGAAGAGGGGCTGGCGCGGGTTGCGCAAAACTTCTGATAAAAAAAGCCCGTCACATTTCTGGACGGGCAAAACAGGGTAACAACAGGGTTAATGAGGGTGGAGCACCCAGGCAGAGGGTTAATGTGCCGGGGGTAAAACACGGTTTTCGGTTATTTGTAGATAACCGCGGTGCCGCTCAGTTTGTTATTGCCTGTCGCGGACGTGATGCTGTAGCCCGTGGCGCCAGCGGCTTGTGCTTTCTCGGCCAGTTTGGCTTCCAGACCGTCCAGCGTGGTCGCGCCTTCAGCGGAAACAACACCGATTTTATTCAGATTCTCTGCCTGAGCAGTGGTGACTGGTTGTGCCGCGAAAGCACCGAAAGAGAGGGTAGACAGCGCGATAGCAGCAACAGCATATTTAATGGTTTTCATAGTTAATCTCTCGCAGGTTATTCTGTTTGGGGGACAATGTTCCGTCGATGTGATGAGTATCACGGTTTTTGGCGGGAGATAAAACCGAAGAGAATTGACGGCCTTATTCTAAAAAATTGAATAAAGGTTAATTTATTGAATTTAAATCGATTTAAGGATGCAAATAACGCATTTTTCCGCCGCCCGGACTGGCATCCATTTTGGCGGCACATTTTGCTACGTTCAGGGCGGGATTTTATGGATGTAAAGGCAACCGCTTGCGCGGGTTACACACGTCAGGAAAGGTCAACGTAGCTGGCTATCTTTCGAACCTCTGCGATTATATCCTGAAAATGTAGAGTTATGTAAATCTTTCTCCTGCTGACAGGTGATGCACAAGCGTACCCCGGGAATCGCTTTACGCCGTGCTTCCGGAATTGGCTCACCGCACTCTTCGCAAACCTTTAAACTTTCGCCGGATGGTAAACCGCTGCGCGCACGCGCGACGGCATCATCAATGGTGCTGTCGATTTGCTGCTGAACTGCGCCATCATTTGCCCAACCTGAAGCCATAATGTGTTCTCCCGGGCTAAAACCATAATTATAGCAAACTGCCCGGGGGCGCTGATGTCGGGCCGGGCGAACGGTAAAATCGTTGCCCGGCGAAGAGGCTAGCGGTTATCCGGGCGCGTCAAATCGAAACGCTGCGCTTCGCTAATGCCGTAGTAGGCTGAAGGGCCACCCGCACGCAGCACCGGCTCTGCTTTTGCCGTCTGGTAGATGCCGTTTTCTAGCAATGTCTCATCAATATGCACGGCAACCACTTCACCGAGCACCAGCCAGCTATCAACCGGCGTCCCGTCTGCGGTGGTCAGTTGAATACACTGCGAGAGGCGGCATTCGAAGTTGACCGGGCTTTCCGCCACGCGTGGCGTTTTGATGACCCGGCTGGCTGCGGGCGTCAGACCCGCACGGGCAAACTCATCTTCGCCGTGTGGTAACGAAGCGGACGTTTCATTCATGGGTACGGCCAGTGCGCGTGTTGTCAGATTCCACACGAATTCTTTGGTTTCCGTAATATTACGTACGCTGTCTTTCCAGCCGCTGCTGGCGAAGCCGATAATCGGCGGGCGATAATTAAAGCAGTTAAAAAAACTATATGGGGCGAGGTTCCGTCGGCCTTGCCCATCCAGCGAGGCGATCCAGCCGATGGGGCGCGGGCCAATAATGGCATTCAGGGGATCATGGGGTAGACCATGACCTTTTGCAGGTTCATAAAAATACATAGCGCTTTCCGGTCGTTAAAAAACAGATTCTTCAGCCTCACTTATTTACCCGACCATCGTCAACGGGTATCTTACGCCGCTGCTAACAGGAGAATGCCATGAATGCCCAGAAGCCGGGTCTGCACCCGCGTAACCGCCACCACAGCCGCTACGATCTCGACGCGCTGTGCGCCGTGAACCCGTCACTGCGCGCGTTTCTTACCACGAACCCGAACGGTGAGACGACCATCAATTTTGCCGATCCGCAGGCAGTTAAAGCCCTGAACAAAGCGCTGCTGGCAAAATTCTATGGCGTGCGCGAATGGGATATTCCGGACGGTTTCCTCTGCCCGCCAGTGCCGGGGCGTGCGGATTACGTTCACCATCTGGCGGATGTGCTGGCGGAAAGCAACGACGGCAAGGTGCCGACGCAGGCCAGCGTGCTGGATATTGGCACTGGTGCCAACTGCATCTATCCGCTGATTGGCGCGCATGAATACGGCTGGCGTTTTACCGGCAGCGAAGTTAACGATCAGGCCTTTGCCAGCGCACAGGCGATCATCAATGCCAACCCTGGGTTGAGCCGTGCGGTACGGTTGCGTCGACAGAAAGATCCGGCGTCTGTTCTCACTGGTATTATTCATAAAAATGAGCAGTACGATGCGGTTCTCTGCAACCCACCGTTTCATGATTCCGCGCAAAGCGCGCAGGCTGGCAGTGAGCGCAAGCGTCGCAATCTGGGCCAGTCGGTTAACGATGCGGCCAACTTTGGTGGCCAGCAGCAGGAGTTGTGGTGCGAAGGCGGCGAAGTGGCTTTTATCAGCAAGATGATTGCTGAAAGCCAACAGTTTGCGCGCCAGGTGTTGTGGTTTACCTCGCTGGTGTCTCGCGGCGATAACCTGCCCGAGCTGTATCGTGCCTTGACCCAGGCTGGCGCAGTGAAAGTGATGAAAAAAGAGATGGCGCAGGGCCAGAAGCAGAGCCGTTTTATCGCCTGGACGTTTCTCGATGAGGCCCAGCGTAAACGCTGGGCGCAGACGCGTTTCAAAGTGTAGGTTCTGCCGGCGGTGGCGGGCTGGCGGGTGACGCTGGCTGTGCTGCGCTTTCCGGCGCCGGTAACATCTGATATGTCTGCACCGGCGGGCGCACGCCCGCACGGTCGAAATGCTTTTTCACCATCGTGTCGAGGGCAAAACGCACTGTCCACTGTTTCAGCGGCAGGGTCGTGCAGGTGACGCGAAGCGTGAATGCCGTGTTGGTTAGTCCGACCAGCCCGGCAAAAGACGGTTCGCCGATAATCAAGCCGCGGATCTCCTCCTGCTCCATCAGTTCTGCCACGGCATCTTTTAACGCCTGATTCGCTTTATCGGTATCCTCCTGGCGATTCACATCGTAATTCGCCACCACCGAGCCAATGCCGCGCACAAAATTGGCGAAAGTGGTGATCGATGACCACGGAATAATGTGGTACGCACCAGTATCCTGACGTACGCCAACGGAGCGAATCGACATTCGCTCTACGGTGCCGGTCAGCGGGCCGATAGTGACCAAATCCCCGGTGTTCATGCCGTTTTCAAACTGGATAAAAATGCCGGTGATAATATCTTTCACCAGCGTTTGCGAGCCAAACGAGATAGCCAACCCGAGCGCCCCGGCCCCGGCCAGCAATGGCGCGATGTTGACGCCAATTTCCGACAGCACAATCATCACCGTTATGGTACTTATCACCACTGCCAGCGCATTGCGAAACAGCGTCAGCAGTGTGCGGGTGCGCGCGCTTGGCAGCGGGCGACCGTGAATATCCGACGCCAGCCGGTTTTCAATAATACTGGCAAGCAGGGTCCAGCCCACGGCGGAGAAGAACAGGATCAAAGCAATACGGATGAGGATATCGACGGTTTTCTCCCCCGCACCGTAATTCAGCCAGTGCCAGACATCAAACAGCCCCCAGGCGTTCAGCAGCAGCATGATCGTTGCGCAAACCACCAGAATCCGTGCGGCTTTTAACGACGCGGAGAGCCAGCCATTGAGCCGTTTTTGCAGCTCGGGATAGTTGCGCTGTACCTGTGGCGACAGGGTGATGGTCTTATTCAACCAGCGCGACAATACGCCAGAAAGAAACGCGGCAATGCTCAGAATCGCCAGGCTATTGACCGTGGCACCCATCATGAATTTCAGGCTGTTACCGGGATCAAACAGCGAAAAGAAAAACAACACAATAAAGTAAGCGCTGGCGAGCCAGTGCCAGATCAACGCAAACGCGCGGATAAACAAGCTAAAAAAGGCCAGCGAGTGATCCGCCAGCACAATTAAGTTGTGCTGAATTTGCCGCTTATTATGAAAAATAAGGTACAGCGCCCATACGGTAATGCAGAGCATGATCACCACATTCGCCAGCGCGCCAAACTGCACGTTTACCTGATTGGAAATAATCGGCACGGCAACCAGCAAACCATAGCCAATCAGGCTGCTCAGCGCACTCAGACGCATATGCCAGTAGCGGGCGGTTTCATCGGTAATGCGAAATGGGCGCAGATCGGCAATACGCGGGCAGAAAATCAGCCGCAAAATCGCTTTAAAAAACTCAATCAGCGCAAAGGCGTTCAGGAACAGGCTTTGTTGAAAGGCAATGGTGCTGTTGCCTGCGTTAAGGTTCGCGCTAAGCAACTGACCGACAAATATTGTTAACGCCAGCAGCATCAGGTCGATAATAAACGCGCCGATAATCATTGAGGGCAGTTGCAACCAGTTACTGCGGTCGCGGTTTTTACGCCGTCCCCAGGCGCCCATTTTGCGATACAGCGGGGATACCGCTAAACGAACAAGAAACCAGAAAGCAAAAACCAGCGCGGCCAGTAGCAGGAAGTGACTGGCGGCGTTGCTGAAGGTCTGCGGGTTAAAGGCTTTGTGGGGCGAACCGGTGATATTGCGATACAGCTGAGCAAAACGGGATGCCAGTGCATTGCCATAATGTTCACTCACCTCGGTTACGTTTTCCAGCACCGTTTTTTGCTCTTTCACCTCGGGCGGGGTGAGTTCCGGCACGGGTTCTTGTGCTGGCGCGGTGGCAACTTTGCGTAGCTGATCGATCAGTTCCTTGCGCGACTCATCGTTTTCCAGCACGTCCGCAAGTGCGGCATAAGCGGCCTTTTTCTGCTCGACATTGGGCTCACTCGTTTGCGTGGAAGGCGCAGGCGTGGTTGTCGCAGAGGTAATGCCGGGTATCGTCGCAGCCTGTAACGGCGCGCACCACAACCCAATCAATAGCAGGATCCACGGCATGTGCTCCTCCGGTGAGAAAGTCCAGCAAAATGATAAGTATAGATGCCGTACCGCGGCCGCGATGAATTGAGAAGAATCTGGGGGAGTGCCCCTCCGCAAGGAGGGGCGGGGTAAATCAGGATACGTGTTGCAGGAATTCCTGCAGGCGCTGGCTCGGCGGGTTTTCGATCAACTGCTGAGGGTTGCCATCTTCGGCAATGCGGCCTTTATCGATGAAAATCAGGCGTGAGGCCACTTTTTCGGCGAAGCCGATTTCGTGGGTCACGATCACCATAGTCATGCCTTCTTCGGCCAGATCCTGCATCACTTTCAGCACTTCGTGACGCAGTTCCGGGTCGAGTGCAGAGGTTGGCTCATCAAACAGCATCATTTTCGGTTTGACTGCCAGCGCGCGGGCAATCGCCACACGCTGCTGCTGACCACCGGAAAGCTCAGACGGATAGTGGTGACCTCGCTCGGCGAGACCGACTTTCGCCAGCAGATCTTTCGCCAGTTTTTCTGCGTCTTCTTTCTTTGCGCCGCGTACACGAATCGGGCCAAACATGACGTTTTCCAGCGCGGTCAGGTGCGGGAACAGATAAAACTGCTGGAACACCATGCCCGCTTCCTGGCGGATCAGGCGCTCGTCCACTTTTGGATCGTTAACTTTCAGACCATCGACAATCAGATCGCCGCTGGTGATCTCTTCCAGTTTGTTAATGCAGCGCAGCAGCGTCGATTTCCCGGAGCCCGACGGCCCGATAATCACCACCACTTCACCCTGAGTAATATTCAGATCGATATTGTGCAGCACCTGGGTTTGACCGAAGTGCTTGGAAACGTTTTTAAATTCAATCACAGGATTTTCATCCTTTTTTCAAGACGGCGGAGCACGATGTTCAGCGCCTGGGTAATGATCAGATAAATCACCCCAACGGCGGTCCAGATTTCCAGCGCGCGGAAGTTACCGGCAATGATTTCCTGGCCCTGACGGGTTAATTCGGCTGCGCCGATAACAATAAACAGCGACGTATCTTTGATGCTGATGATCAACTGGTTACCCAGCGGCGGCAGCATGCGACGCAGCGCCAGCGGCATGATCACATGGCGGATAGTTTCAACGCGGGAAAGCCCCAGCGCCTGGCCCGCTTCGCTGAACCCTTTATGGATGGACAGCACGGAGCCGCGGGTGATTTCGGCGATATAAGCCCCGGAGTTGATCATGATGGTGATCACCGCGGCGCTGAAGGTGTCAATACGAATATCGGGAAAGGCCATTGGCAAGGCGAAGTAAATGTACATCACCTGAACGACGATTGGCGTACCGCGAATAACTTCGATGAATACCAGTGCGATGTGGTTAGAAATCCAGCCGCCATAGGTACGGGCTAAACCGGCCAGCAGGCCGATAACGATACCGCCAGCCAGACCAAGGATTGAGATCCATAAGGTCATTTTGGCCCCGTCAAGCAAAAGCGGAATGGCGGGCCAGATGGCGCTCCAGTCAAACTGCATGATGTGTTCCTGTATACCGTGGTTTTAACAAAAAGCATCGGAGGCGAAAGCCGCCTCCGAGGTGTAACACTTTATTTTTTAATAATTATTTAGGTTCGGTGCCGAACCATTTTTTGTAGATTTCGTTGTAAGTGCCGTTGTCGTGCAACGTTTTCAGCGCACCGTTCACTTTCTCGCGCAGTTCATCGCTGCCTTTCGGGAAAGCAATACCGTACTGCTGCGCTTCCAGAGAGTCGCCGACAGCTTTGAACTGACCGTTGCCAGCAGTTTTGATGAAGTACAGGATGTTCGGCGTGTCGTGCAGTACAGCGTCAGCGCGGCCAGTGCCCAGTTCCATATACGCGTTATCGATGTTCGGGAACTGACGCAGGTCTTTGGTCTTGATGTTCGCTTTCGCGTAGTCAACGGAACCGGTGCCGCTCTTCACTGCCAGCACTTTACCATCGAGGTCTTTCACGCTTTTCACGTCGTTGTTGTTGGCTTTCACCATCACCAGCAGGCCGCTTTTGTAGTAGCCGTCAGAGAAATCGATGGCTTTTTTACGTTCTTCCGTAATGGTGATACCCGCCAGCGCCAGATCGATGTTTTTGGTTTGCAGCGCAGGAATGATGCCGCTGAAGTCCATCGGTTTCAGTTCGTAATCCAGTTTCAGTTCTTTGGCGATCGCTGCCCACAGATCCACGTCGAAACCAACATATTGGTTACCTTGTTTGAATTCGAAAGGAACGAACGCAGTGTCGGTGGCGACAACCAGTTTTTTATCAGCAGCCTGAGAAGAGACGGCAAAAGCGAGAGCGAGTGCAGCCAGGGAAAATTTCAATACAGACTTCATAGTTTTTCCTTTTGTATCCGGGGAACGAACCCCTGCGAGAATGAACGCAGTATGAAAAAATCATGCCAGGTTTACAACCTATTGTTTTGTAAAGGCGAACCTTTACCCGGTTGCACAATAAGTGTAGCAATAATAGCCGTGTGCACCATTTTGAGTCACTGTTTTGGTGCATTCTGGCAGCGTGGCCTGTTTTGCTTTTTTTTAGCGCAGATCGTGGGGTGAAAACAATCAGTTATTAACAGTTTTGTGATGGGATAATTACGAAGTGATAACTTTGTGGGCGTAAAGGGGCAATAACATGCACTGTAATAGTGCAAAACCCTGCGCGTGAGGCGCAGGGCATATAGGCAAAACTTATGGTTTACTCAATGTTGGATTCGATGAACCACAAGAATTTATCCAGGTCGCGGGAAGCGGCGGTGAAGATATCAGCGGTATCTTCGTCTTTCGCTTCGCCAATGGCGTTACGCACATCGTTGGCAACTACTGCGTAACGATCGGCCAGTTCTTTGAGGTGATCCTGCACGCTATGGATATCCAGCGGGTAGCTTTTCAGCGCGGTCTTGCTGTTAATCACCTGTGTGGTGCCCAGTGCGACACCGCCCAGCTGTACGGCGCGTTCTGCCATGGTATCAAGGTGGGTTACCAGCGCAGTACGGAAGCCATCCAGCATTTCATGTACGGCAATGAAGTTAGCACCGCGCATATTCCAGTGGGCCTGTTTAGTGATCAGAGACAGGTCAATGAACTGGATCACCTGGCGATTCAGCAGCTCGATGGTCGCTTTTTTATCGCTATCCGATACATCGTTGCGGGTATAAAGCAGATTAGACGCTTTCGTTTTAACCAGTTTAGCGGTACTCATAATCTCATATCCTCTTGATGTTTGTGTCCCAGGAAATTACCGAAACTAAGTATAGCACCAGATTTTCGCTGACAGTCTTGGCTGTACCTATCAGTTCGATAGCGAATATAAAATATAGGAAAGGATTTCAGAATGACGCAACTAATTAAATGAAATGTAAGATAATTCTAATAACTTATTATTTCTAAAATGCGAATGATTCTATTTAATGCAGAATGCAGGGAAAAGTAAGAAATAATGTCTGCGGCGGGATTGGATATTTGGCATAAGAAGGATCTCATGCCAAATAATAGTTATTTAGCCGATATCAATTTTTTTGACTGTCGCTTCCCGACGCAGCGTGAGTGTCGAGCCCATCGACGCAATAATAATCGCCGCCAGCGCCAGCGCTTGCTGGAATGTTAGCGTTTCACCGAGGAAAATCATGCCGGAAATTGCCGCCATCGCCGGTTCCATACTCATCAATGTGCCGAATGTGCGAGTCGGTAAGCGCGTCAGGGCGATCATTTCCAGCGAGTAAGGCAGGGCGGTGGATAAAATCGCCACGGCGATCCCCAACGGCAGAACAGACCAGTGCCACAGCACTTCACCCGCCTGGAATGCGCCAAGCGGCACAAAAATCACCGCCGCAATTAATGAACCCAGCGCCACTGTCGCCGGGCCATGCTCTTCCCCGGCGCGCTGACCGGAAAGAATATAGATTGCCCAGCAAGCGCCGGCACCAAGGGCGAACGCCGCGCCAGTAAGGTCAACATGTGACACATTTTCGCCCAGTGGCAGCAGATACCAGAGGCCAAGTACCGCGAGGATCACCCAGATGAAATCCACCGGGCGGCGTGAGGCAAAAAGCGCCACCGCCAGCGGGCCGGTAAATTCCAGCGCCACCGCAACGCCGAGCGGTATCGTCTGGATTGATAAATAGAACATATAGTTCATGGCGCCGAGCGACAGGCCGTAAAACAGTAGCGGCAGGCGTTGTTCACGGGTAAAACGTAAACGCCATGGCTTAAACACCACGACCAAAATAATAGTGCCAAGTGCGAGACGCAGCGCGGTGACGCCCGGTGCGCCAACTAGCGGGAAGAGTGATTTCGCCAGCGACGCGCCTCCCTGAATGGACATCATCGCCACAAGCAATATGAGCACCGGCAACCAAACCGGTAATTTACGAGACTGCGCAGGCATCCTTTCTCCCGTCAATTTCTGTCAAATAAAGTAAAAGAGGCAGTCTACTTGAATTACCCCCGGCTGGTTGAGCGTTTGTTGAAAAAAAGTAACTGAAAAATCCGTAGAATAGCTCCCCTCTGATGGTTAATTAACCTATCCAATTAAGAATTATCTGGATGAATGTGCCATTAAATGCGCAGCATAATGGTGCGTTGTGCGGGAAAAGTGCTTTTTTTTGAAAGGGTTGGTCAGTAACGGAAACTTTCTGTTACATCAAATGGCGCTTTAGACCCCAATTCCCGCAAAGAGTTTCTTAACTAATTTTGATATATTTAAATGCGTAGGACGTAGGATTTACTTGAAGCACATTTGAGGTGGATTATGAAAAAAATTGCATGTCTTTCAGCACTGGCCGCACTTCTGGCGGTTTCTGCAGGTTCCGCAGTAGCAGCTACTTCAACCGTAACTGGCGGTTACGCTCAGAGCGACGCTCAGGGTATTGCTAACAAAACTAACGGTTTCAACCTGAAATATCGCTACGAGCAGGACAACAACCCGCTGGGTGTTATCGGTTCCTTTACTTACACTGAAAAAGATCGCACCGAAAGCAGCGTTTATAACAAAGCGCAATACTATGGCATCACCGCAGGTCCGGCTTACCGCATCAACGACTGGGCGAGCATCTACGGTGTTGTGGGTGTAGGTTACGGTAAATTCCAGCAGACTGTAGACACCGCTAAAGTGTCTGATACCAGCGACTACGGTTTCTCTTACGGTGCTGGTCTGCAGTTCAACCCGATGGAAAACGTTGCTCTGGACTTCTCCTACGAGCAGAGCCGCATTCGTAACGTAGACGTTGGCACCTGGATTGCCGGCGTTGGTTACCGCTTCTAATCGCTTCGGCGATAATAAAAAATCCGCCCACTGGGCGGATTTTTTTTATCTGCAATCTGCTTCAGAAATTACCGCTTACTGCGCGTATCGAAGAGATCCGTGCCGAGATGGTTATAGTCAACTTTCTGTAACTTAAAGTTGGTAATGTACGCTGGCCCGGCTTTTTGCTCGGACATAAAACGGTAAGGATTTTTAATCTGCTCTGCGCTGATCCCCGTCCACTGCGAAAAGAAACTCAAAAAGTCGTTCGCTGAACGGCGCGCTTTAATTACCCGATGTTTGGTATCGTCGCTGGAAAGCACCATAAATGGCACCTGGAAGTCCTGCTGAAAAGTATCGGCGTGCGCCAGGTACTGCACCTCTTTTCCGCGTTCTTTAATCGCCAGTCCGTGATCCGAGAAGTAAACCATCGAAAAACTTTCGCCGGTATTAACCAGTTGCGAATACATTTTCCCGAGGAAATCATCGGTCTGCGTGATGGAATAGAGGTAGCAGGAAGTCTCTTTTGACTGCACAAACTCATTGTACTTGCCGCCGGTGCGATCGCAGGCCTGCGGGTGCGAGCCCATCAAATGCAGCACAATCAGCTGCGGCTGGGTACGTTTTGTGCTCAGGACCTGATTGGTCAGTTTTAACAGATCTTCGTCGCGGGTGTTTTTATCTGCTTCGAAGTCACCACGTTTCAAAAACTGCACTTCATCGGCACGCTTAGCGATACTGGCGATGGCGGTGTCGTACTCGCCAATTTGCCCCTGATTAGAAAACCACCAGGTCTGGAAACCGGCACGGTTCGCCAGCGTGACAAAATTATCCTGATACTGCGGTTTGTCATCCACCACGCGGTTTAACGTCAGACCAAGGGATTTTTGTGTTGAACCGCTCGCGGAGATGTAATCCGTAAACAGCGTGCCGTTCACCTGGCTGGCAAACGGAGTGTTATTCCAGTGGCCGCCAAAGGCGCCCAGCGCGTCACGACGTGCGCTTTCGCCAATCACTACCACGTAAGTATGGTATTTCGGTTTTACCGCCAGCACAGTCCAGGTGTCTTTCACACTCGCGAGCGCGGCCATATTTTTCTGTTCTTCTTTAACAACATAGTAGTTGAACGCCACATCGCGCACGAAACGCAACACCGGAACACCGGTATCAATGATCCTGAATTCGTAACCTTTGAAATGGTTTTGCACCGGGCCAATAAAATAAGACGCGATGCACACAATCGTGCCCAGCGTGTCCCATTTCAGCCACGGCGTGGATCGCACGATTATCCGACGGCGCAGCGAAATAACGCCCAGCGCAAAAATGAATACGCCGATAGCGTAGTGATACCACGGGAAGATAGTCAGAATTTCCGTCGACTCTTCCATATTGGTCGACAGCAGCGCCAGCAGCGTGTTGAAGTTTGGTGCGCCATATGCCCGACCAAAGGGGAAATAACAGGCGGCAACCAGCGAGATAATCCCGATAACGGTTTTCTGCGCGCGAGGCGCATGACGCCAGAGGATCAGTAGCGCGCAGGTTAAAAGAACCGCATACATCACGCTAAATTCATAACCCAGAGCGAAGTTAATCAACATCGATTGTAAAAAGTAGAAACCCGTCCACGGGTTGAGCGTCTGGCTGCGAAAGGCAACGGATTCTTTAAGGATTAAGCTCATAGATTACTGTCATGAAAACGCCATGTGCTCACCCTGGCGTTAAGGGTCAAAACCTGCCGGACAGTGCGTGTGAAGAGGGGAGGGGGTCCGCATCTGCGAGCCGCAATTTGTGCAGGGCAGCGCAAAGATAGAGCGAGGCGCGTCGAAGGTCAACAGGGGCTAAGCGGTTGTTTTGAGAGAATGATTGCAAATCCAGCAAAAATACGCTGATTTTTAGACGAATTGGCCAGTATGACGGGGGATTGTGACAGAAAAATGAAGCGGCGTACCGCGACGCCGCATTAGTGAGAAGGTTTGTCGGAGCCCTGCTGAGGTTTGCCGGTAATGATATCGGACAACATATTCAGCAGCATTAAACGGACTTTAAAGGGAGAGTGACTAAACACGCGCATACACCTCTTGAACTCATTCATCGTTACCTCCTGCCATTTTCATGCCCTTCGTTCCATGAAGGGTGAACGCATTACATACAGATATAGCACAGGCTATGTTCTATAGCTATGGCTAAGACGTTAATTTTTTGTGCTGATTCACGGATGGTTTACAATGGCGCTTCTCTTATATGATGCTGCACAGGTGTCACACCTTCAGAGGAAGCACAATGAACCGTCGCGCAGGTAAGCAAACAATAAAAAAAGTGACGCTGGTAAATGTAGAAGAGCACGTTGAAGGCTTTCGTCAGGTGCGCGAAGCACATCGTCGCGAACTGATTGATGACTATGTTGAACTGATTTCGGATTTGATCCGCGAAGTAGGCGAAGCCCGCCAGGTGGATATGGCCGCCCGCCTTGGTGTTTCTCAACCGACGGTTGCGAAAATGTTAAAAAGACTGGCAACGGTGGGCTTGATTGAACAGATTCCCTGGCGCGGCGTTTTTTTGACTGCGGAAGGTGAGAGGCTGGCGCAGGAGAGCCGCGAGCGTCACCAAATTGTGGAAAGCTTCTTATTGGTACTGGGTGTCAGTCCTGAAATCGCGCGACGCGACGCCGAAGGTATGGAACATCACGTCAGCGAGGAAACGCTGGAGTGTTTCCGTCGCTTCACCCTGCAACATGAGCAACCTCCTGAATGAGTATGCCGTTCTTCCGCGCCCTGGCGCGCGACCGTTTCCTGCATCTGTTACTGCTTATTGGTTTTGCATTGTGCTTTTTTGCCCCGTTTGCGCCGAAAACCTGGCCGGGTGCGATCGACTGGCACACCATTATTACCCTCAGCGGCCTGATGCTGCTGACCAAAGGGGTTGAGCTGAGCGGTTATTTTGATGTGATTGGGCGGCGTATGGTGCGTCGTTTTCATCATCAGCGTCGGCTGGCGATGTTTATGGTGCTGGCTGCAGCGCTCCTCTCCACCTTTCTCACCAATGATGTGGCGCTGTTTATTGTGGTACCGCTGACCATCACGCTGAAGAAACTGTGCGAAATCCCGGTTAACCGGCTGATCATTTTTGAAGCGCTGGCGGTAAATGCCGGGTCGTTATTAACGCCTATCGGAAACCCACAAAACATTCTTATCTGGGGACGCTCTGGCCTCTCTTTCCTGGCGTTCATCTGGCAGATGGCGCCGCTGGCGCTGGCAAT
Organism: Enterobacter sp. R4-368; assembly: GCF_000410515.1. Classification (NCBI taxonomy): domain Bacteria; kingdom Pseudomonadati; phylum Pseudomonadota; class Gammaproteobacteria; order Enterobacterales; family Enterobacteriaceae; genus Enterobacter; species Enterobacter sp. R4-368. Next base: position 4,618,830 of record NC_021500.1, read on the forward strand.
GATGGTTACGCTCTTGGTGTTGTGCTGGTTCTGTTTTCCGAAAAAGGCGCTTAACTACCATAGCGGCGTACAAACGCCGGACTGGCAACCCCGTCTGGTGTGGAGCTGCCTGGGTTTCTACTTAATCTTTATTACCGCGCTGGAGTTGAAACAGGAGTTGTGGGGGCTGGCAATTGTCGCCATCGGGTTCTTGCTACTGGCGCGGCGGGTAGTGCTGAGTGTGGACTGGACGCTGCTGCTGGTGTTTATCGCCATGTTTATTGATGTCCACCTGCTTATTCAGTTGCCTGCGCTGCACGCGGTGCTGAACAGTGCCAGCCAGTTGTCACCTCCAGGGGTGTGGTTGACGGCCATTGGTCTGTCGCAATTTATCAGTAATGTGCCCGCGACCATTTTGCTGCTCAATTATGTACCGCCGGATACGCTGCTGGCCTGGGCGGTGAATGTTGGCGGCTTTGGTTTGCTGCCCGGTTCGCTGGCCAATCTTATCGCGCTGCGTATGGCAAACGATCGCCGCATCTGGTGGCGCTTTCATCTTTATTCCATGCCGATGCTGCTGTGGGCGGCGCTGGTGGGATACGGATTACTCTTATTCAGATAGTGCTGATTTGTCAGTTTATCCTGGCAAATGTATAGCAACCGCCTAACTTTAGTTAACGGCGCATCCCTGGCGCCGTTACCTGACAGGACTGTTGCGAAACTATGGCAGAAAACACAACGCATCCTGACGATGTTCAGGACGATAACAACCAAAACCCACGTAAACGCCCCGGAAAGAAGCCACTGATTGTCCTCGCCATTGTTGTCGGCGTGATGGTGATCGTTGCGCTGGTGTGGTGGTTTTTAACCCGTAATGAAGAGACCACAGACGACGCCTTTACCGATGGCGACGCGGTGACGATCGCGCCGAAAGTGGCCGGTTACGTCACCGAGTTGCGGGTGAAAGATAACCAGCGCGTCAAGAAAGGGGATTTGCTGGTCACGATTGACCCGCGCGATGCCACCGCGCAGCGCGATCAGGCGCAAGCGCAACTGGGGCTGGCAATCGCACAGCTTCACCAGGCGCAGGCGCAACTGGACTTATCAAAAGTGCAGTATCCCGCTCAGCGTGACGAAGCGCGCGCACAGGTGCTGAAAGCAAAAGCAGACCTGGCGAATGCCGAAGCCGCTTATCGCCGTCAGCGTGGTGTCGATCCTCGCGCCACCACACAACAAAATATTGACAGCGCCAATGCCCAGTTGCGTAGCGCGCAGGCACAACTTGCCAGCGCGCAGGCACAGCTGGAAGTTGCCGACCAGGTGCAGTTGCAAATCCGCCAGCAGGAAACCAATGTCGAAGCGCGCCAGCAGCAAGTGGCGCAGGCAAAAGCGCAGCTGGAAACCGCGAATCTGAATTTATCCTGGACGGAGGTTCGTGCCCCGTTCGATGGCTTTATCACCAAACGCAATGTGCAAAACGGTACATTAGTGCAGGCGGGCACCGCGTTGTTTTCCCTGGTCTCACCGGATGTGTGGGTGGTAGCGAACTTTAAAGAGTCGCAGCTGGAGCGGATGCGCCCGGGAAATAAAGTCAGCGTCAAAGTGGATGCGTGGCCGGATCTGGAGCTGGAAGGACATATCGATAGCATCCAGCAGGGCAGCGGGTCGAAGTTCGCCGCTTTCCCTTCAGAAAATGCGACCGGCAACTTTGTCAAAATCGTTCAGCGCGTGCCGGTGAAAATCGTCATCGATAAAGGCCTGGATCCCAACAAACCGTTGCCGTTAGGCCTTTCCGTTGAACCGAAGGTGACGCTGGAATGACGGATCACAGCCACGAGAACTGGAAACCCGCCAGTAACCCGTGGGCGGTGGCGTGGGTCGTCACCCTCGCGGTGTTTATGGAGATCCTCGATACCACGATTGTCAACGTGGCGCTGCCGCACGTCGCCGGGTCGCTCTCCGCCAGTTACGACGAATCAACCTGGGTGCTGACCAGCTACCTGGTGGCGAACGGGATCGTCCTGCCGATCTCCGCTTTTCTCAGCCGCACCTTTGGGCGCAAGCAGTTTTTCCTGATCTGCATTGTGATGTTTACCGTCTGTTCGTTTCTGTGCGGAATTGCCACCGAACTGTGGCAAATCATCCTGTTTCGTATTTTGCAGGGCTTTTTTGGCGGCGGTTTGCAACCCACGCAGCAATCGGTGTTGCTGGATTACTTCAAGCCGGAAGATCGCGGCAAAGCCTTTGGTTTGTCGTCTATCGCCATTATTGTCGCCCCGGTGCTGGGGCCAACGCTGGGCGGCTGGATAACCGATAACTACTCCTGGCGCTGGGTCTTTTTTATCAATATCCCGGTGGGCATTATCACGGTTCTGGCGATTTACCAGCTGCTGGAAGATCCGCCCTGGGAGCGCAAATCGAAGCAGAAATTGTCCATCGACTGGCCGGGCATTGGCCTGATTGCGCTGGGGCTGGGCTGTCTGCAGGTGATGCTCGATCGTGGTGAAGATGAAGACTGGTTCAACTCCGATTTCACCCGTATTTTCGCCGTTCTCACCGCAATTGGTATTGTCGGGGCTATTTACTGGCTGCTGTATGCCAAAAAGCCGGTGGTAGACTTGCGCTGCATGGCGGACAAGAACTTTACGGTTTCCAGCTTGCTGATGGCCGGCATGGCGATGATCCTCTATGGCAGTTCGGTGGTGATCCCGCAACTGGCGCAGCAGGATCTGGGCTACACCGCCACGTGGTCCGGGCTGGTGCTGTCGCCCGGCGCAGTGTTGATTGTGCTGACCATTCCGCTGGTGTTGAAACTGATGCCGGTGGTGCAGACGCGCTGGATAATCGCCTTCGGCTTTTTCTGCCTGGCCGCCTCATTCTGGTGGTCGCGTACGCTGGCGCCGGATATCGACTTTGAAACGCTGATGCTGTTTCGCAGCGCCCAGTCGATTGGGCTGGGTTTCCTGTTCGTCCCGTTGACGACCATCGCCTTTATCTCGATCCCGCGCCAGCTTAATGCCGATGCGGCAGCGCTGTTTACCATGTTCCGTAACGTGGCGGGATCGGTTGGTATTTCGCTCTCGACGGCGGCGATCACCGAGCGCTCGCAGGCGCATATGTCGCACTTATCAGAGCATACCTCTCCCTTTAATGAGCAATTTCAGCAGGCTTTACGTGAATCCGCGGAGGCGATCCGTAACTTCACCAGCCTGGTCGGCGATCCGCTGACCAGCGCTACCGGGCAGATGTACAAAGCGATGATCGCCCAGTCGCGTTTTCTTGCCTATATCGACGTGTTCACCATCCTCAGTTTGGTGGCGTTATTGCTGATTCCTTTTTGTTTATTGCTTTCGCCGATCAAAAGCGAAGGCAGCGCAGGAGCACATTAATATGACGTGGTGTCGTTTTCCCGTAACCCTGTTGTCGCTGTGGCTTGCCGGTTGTGCTGTCGGGCCGGATTACCAGGCGCCCAAGCCGCAAACGCCTGCGCGCTGGAATGATCCGGGTGACAAAGCGGTTAAATCGCAGGCCTCTTCGCAGGCGGTGAATCCGCGCTGGTGGACAACCTTCCAGTCGCCGCAGTTGAACAGCCTGATTGAGCGGGCGATTAAAGATAATCTTTCGCTCCAGCAAACCGTCCTGCGCATTGCTGGTGCGCGCGAGCAGATTAACCAGGCGGGTGGCGCGTTTCTGCCAGCGGTTAACGGGTCGCTGAAAGCGACTCGCCAGCAACTGGGCATTGAAGGTGAGCTGAAATCCCATAACGTGGAGGGCCAGTTGCAGGATGCTGACCCGGCGATCAGCGGGGCGCTTGGTGCGCTTACCCAACCGGTAAATCTCTATCAGGGCAGTTTTGATGCCCAGTGGGAACTGGATCTGTGGGGTAAAGTGCGACGCCAGGTAGAAGCGGCGTCCGCGCAGCAACAACAGGCAATTGAACAACGTAACGATGCGCTGGTGTCGCTGGAAGCCGAAGTGGCGCGCGCGTGGCTGCAACTGCGCGGTGCGCAGAACATCATTAGTACGCTGAAAACACAAATCGACAGCGCGCAGCAGACATTTACGCTGACCGAAAACCGGCAAAAAGGCGGACTTTCACCGCAACTGGATGTGGAAAATGCCCGCGCCCAGGTTGGCAACCTGGAAGCGCAACTCCCGCAATATGAAGCGCAGGAGCGCCAGGCGATGAACGCGTTAGCGATCCTGCTCGGTAAACCGCCTGGTGCGCTGGACAACGAATTGCGTAATGCGCAGCCGTTACCCGCGCTGCCGGACATTGTGCCCACCGGAATTCCGTCGACGCTGGCGCGCCGTCGGCCGGACGTTCGCGAAGCGGAAGCCAGCCTGCATGCGGCGACGGCACAGATTGGCGTTTCGGTTGCGCAGTTGTTCCCCAGCTTGTCATTGAGCGGCCAGTTTGGTCTGCGCAACAGCGAAACCAACTGGCTGACCGACTGGAGCAGCCATTTTTATAGCTTCGGCCCGCAGATTTCGATTCCCATTTTCCAGGGGGGGCGGCTGGTGTCCAGCGTCAAGCTGGCACGTGCTGAGCAGGGCGCGGCGGTGCTGAACTATCGGCAGACGGTGCTCAGTGCGCTGGGTGATGTGGAAAATGCGCTGGTCAGTTACCGCGCCGATCAGCAGCGTGAAGCGGGACTGGATAAAACGCTCAGTGCGCTGCAAAACGCTTTCTCGCTTGCCACCGACAGCTACCGTCAGGGGATCGCCAGTTTTATCGATGTGCTGGATGCTCAGCGTCAGCTGGCGCAGGCCAGCCAGCAGCGCGAGCAGGCGCGGGTACAAAGCAGCCTCGATCTGGTGGCGTTGTATAAAGCGCTCGGCGGCGGCTGGGAACCGTATCAGAATGTGCAACTCCCTGATTACAAAGTGTTTGGTGAAGCGCCGCGCGGATAATCAGAGAATTGGGCAAGAAACAGGCAGGATCCTCACATTCGCCGCCGCAGAGGATTGCGTATAACTGTCTGCGTCAACTAAACAGATGAGGAGACGCCATCATGCGCTACAAAAAACTGGGTAATACCGGACTGTTTGTTTCTGAACTGTGCCTCGGCACCATGACGTTTGGCGGTGACGACAGCGAGAGCATGTGGAGCAAAATCGGCCAGTTGCAACAGGCGCAAGCCGAGCAGTTGGTTGGCAGCGCGCTCGATGCCGGCATTAACTTTATCGATACCGCGAACGTCTATTCCGACGGGCGTTCGGAGGAGATCACCGGCCAGGCGCTGAAAAACCTGAAAGTGCCGCGTGAAAACGTTATCGTCGCGACCAAAGTGTTTGGCGAAACCGGCACCGCCGGGGTGAACTCGCGCGGCAGTTCGCGCTATCACATCATGAATAGCGTGAAAGAGAGCCTCAAGCGTATGCAACTGGATCATATTGATCTCTACCAGTTACATGGCTTTGATCCGGCCACACCCATCGAGGAGACGCTTTACGCGCTGGATAACCTTGTTCAGCACGGGCATGTGCGCTATATCGGCGTCTCTAACTGGGCGGCGTGGCAAATCGCCAAAGCGCTGGGGATTTCGGAGCGTCTTGGGCTGGCGCGCTTTGCCTCGCTTCAGGCTTATTACACTATTGCCGGCCGCGATCTGGAACGTGAACTGGTGCCGATGATGCAGAGCGAAGGCGTGGGGCTGATGGTCTGGAGCCCGCTGGCGGGCGGCTTGCTGAGCGGTAAATATAGCCGCGACGGTCAGGCACAAGCCGGTGGACGCCGCCTGGCGTTTGATTTCCCGCCGGTGAATAAAGACCGCGCTTTTGATTGCGTGGACGTTATGCGCACCATCGCCGACAGCAAAGGGGTTTCCGTGGCGCAAATCGCGCTGGCCTGGCTGCTGCATCAGCCGGTAGTCAGCAGCGTGATTATTGGCGCGAAACGCCCGGAACAACTGGACGATAACATTGCGGCGACGGCGATCCACCTGAGCGATGACGAACTGCAACAACTGGATGCAGTGAGCGCACTGCCGCGCGAATATCCCGGCTGGATGTTTGAGCGTCAGGGGGAATACCGCCGTAACCAGCTAAAACAACAGTAATTATCCTTCCTCTCAAACGCGACGCTCACCCCGTCGCGTTTTTCTTTTCTTTCGAATAGCGTCACAAAATCGCATCGTCCCTTTTGCCCATTTTTTCGCCGTTATCTATATGACTAGTCATATCTTGAAAATGACTAGTCATGGAGAAGCAATATGAGCAAAGCGTTACCGAACGGCTTTTTATGGGGTAACTCCGTATCCAGCATGCAGACCGAAGGCGCGTGGAACGAGGGCGGGAAAGGGATGTCGGTCTACGATATTCGCGAAGCCAGCGAATTTGCCTCCGACTGGAAAGTCGCCACTGATTCCTACCACCGCTATCAGGAGGATTTCGACCTGATGCAGGATCTGGGCATGAACTGCTACCGTTTCCAGATTTCCTGGAGCCGCGTTTGCCCGCAGGGTGATGGCGAGTTCAATGACGAGGGTATCGCCTTTTATGACCGCTTTATCGACGATCTGCTGGCGCGCGGCATTGAGCCGATGATCTGCCTCTACCACTTTGATATGCCGCTGTCGTTGGCAGAGCAGTACAACGGTTTTGCCGATCGGCGCGTGCAGGACGCTTTTGTACGCTACGGCAAAAAGATGATCGACTGCTTTGGCAGCCGGGTGAAGTACTGGCTGACGTTTAACGAGCAGAATATTTACCACATGCCAGGCGCGTTTCAGGTCGGTGGCTATCTGCAAGGTGAGAAAACCCTGCGTGAGCTTTATCAGATTCAGCACCATGTGATGATGGCGCATGTGCTGCTGACCCATTATCTGCACGCTACCCAGCCCGGAAAATTAATGGGCGGCATGCTGGCGCACCAGCTGGTTTATCCGGCGACCTGCAAACCGCGCGATGTATTTTGCACCACGCAATATGACGAATTCCTCAATCAAAACTTACTGCGAGTGTATGCCGGGCAGGGATACAGCCCGGAAGTGCTGGCGGTGGTCGAAAGAGAAGGTTTTCGCGATATCTACCGTGATGAGGATTTGGCGGAAATCGCGCGGGTCAAAAACGACTTTATGGCGTTTAGTTACTACGCCAGCAAAACCCTCGACAGCGATGCCATTGCGCCGGGAACCCCGGTCAATTATTTCCTGCAACAGGGCGATAAAGCGAACCCCTATCTTGAGGCGACCGAATGGGGCTGGCAAATCGATCCACTCGGTTTTCGCGCCATTATTACCCGCTATTACAACGACTGGCGCTTGCCGGTGTTCCCGATTGAAAACGGCATCGGCGTGATTGAAGACTGGGACGGCGTTAACCCGATTGAGGACGATTACCGCATTGCTTATCACCGCGACCATATCCAGGCGATGCAGGACGCCATCTTTGAGGACGGCGCACAGGTGTTGGGCTACCTCGGCTGGGGCTTGATCGACATTCTCAGTTCCCAGGGCGATATGCGTAAGCGCTACGGCGTGGTGTACGTCAATCGCGAAAACCACGACCTGAAAGATTTAAAACGCGTACCGAAAAAGAGCTATCGCTGGCTGCAACAGCTGATTCGCAGCAACGGCCGCGACATGTAAGTAACGATTGAGAGGGTAGCCGCAATGTCTGACAGCAACATCACGCCGAAAATGCAGTCATTCGTCGATAAATTTGTCGAGTTCTCCGCCCGGCTGGCAAACCAGGTGCATCTGCGATCGCTGCGTGACGCGTTTGCGGCGGTGATGCCGATTTTTATCCTCGCCGGGCTGGCGGTATTGATTAATAACGTGGTTTTCCCCTGGGTGCTGGAAGGGGAAACGCTGGCGCGTTTTAAAGTCTGGGGCGAGGCGGTGATCAACGGCACGCTGAATATCGCCGCGTTATTAATTTCGCCGATGACCGCCTGGTCGCTGGCGCGCAATAAGAACTTTGACAATCCGGTGTCGGCGGTGGTCATTGCGATCTCCAGTTTCATCATCATGATGCCGATGCAACTGGATGTGGTGCCCGCTGGCGGGAAAGCAACGGTAAGCGTGACGCAAATGCTGGCGTTCACCAACATTGGCACGACGGGGATTTTCGCCGGGGTAATTATTGGTTTGCTCTCAACGGAGCTGTTTATCCGCGTCGCCAGCGTGAAGAAATTTGCTATTTCGCTCGGGGAAAATGTGCCCTCGGCGGTGGGGCAATCTTTCTCCTCGCTGATTCCGGCAATCATTACCCTCTCGCTGTTCGCCATTGTTGCGGCGCTGCTGGCGAACCTGTTGCACACGGATTTGATTCACCTTATCACCACGCTTATCCAGCAACCGTTGCGGCAGATTAATACCAGTTTACCGGGCACGCTGTTTATCTATAGCTTTGGTAACTTTCTGTTTACGCTCGGTATTCACCAGACAGTGGTCAACGGTGTGATCCTTGAACCCCTGCTGTTGATTAACACCAACGAGAACATGCTGGCCTTTGCCAACGGGCAGCCAATCCCGCATATCATCAACAGTATTTTTGTGCCCACGTTCGGTATGATTGGCGGCACCGGCAGCACCCTTTCGCTGCTGATCGCCATCTTTATCTTCGCGAAGCAGCAGTCGGCGAAACAGGTGGCGCGGCTCGCCATCTCGCCTGGCTTATTCAATATTAATGAACCGGTGATTTTCGGTCTGCCCATCGTCTTTAACCTGCCGCTAATGATCCCGTTTGTGCTGCTTCCGGCGCTGGGGATTTGGTTTGCCTGGCTTTGTACTACGCTCGGTTGGATGTCGCGCTGTGTGGTGATGATCCCGTGGACAACGCCGCCGATTTTAAGCGCCTGGCTGGCCACCGCAGGCGACTGGCGGGCGGTGGTGGTTCAGTTGATAATCATCATCTTTGGTGTATTCTTCTACCTGCCTTTCCTCAAAATAGCCGAGAGAGTGGCCTTAAGAAACAATGGGATAGACTAAAAACGAAGGAAGGCTATGGCGGCAAAATACATCACTATCGCGCGGGAAATTAAGCGGCGCATTCTCAGCCAGCAGTACGCCGCCAGCGCACCATTGCCGGATCAGTTCGCGCTGGCGGCGGAGTTTGCCACCAGCCGGATGACCATTCAGCAGGCGATGCGCCAGCTAATTGTTGAAGGGCTGGTTTATACCCGTCAGGGCCAGGGCACGTTTATCCGCAAGAATTTCCTGCAACTGTCGCGCTGGGATCTACCCGGTAGCGACTATTTTGGCGCGACCAAAACCTGGGAAAACGTCGGTGAAGTGACCAGTAAAATCATCCGCTTCGAGTTGCGTTTCCCCACGGAAAAGGAGCAGGCCTCGCTGCTGGTGGGGCCGGATGACCCGGTGTATGACTTCATTCGCCTGCGGTTGCTGGAAGGTGAACCGATGTCGCTGGAGTTTACGCTGATGCCGGTGAACCTGGTGCCGGGGTTAAACCGCGGTCATCTGGAAAGCTCCGTGTTTCGCTATGTGCAGGACGATCTGGCGCTGAAGATTATGGGGTCATACCGCATTGTGCGCGCCTTAAAACCCTGGGCGGAAGATAAACAGTATCTGAATTGCGAAGAGACCGATCCGGTGCTGGAAGTGGAGCAGGTGATTTATCTGGAGGATGGCACGCCGCTGGAATATGCCCATTGTCATTACCGTTACGATCACGGTGGCATTATTGTGGTGAATCACGGGTAAAAAAAAGCGGAGCCATTGCTCCGCTTTTTTATGCTATCAACCGTAATCAGTTCAGACGAACCGGCATACCGGAACGGTTCTGAATTGCCTGATCAACCACGTTTGAATCAACATCAGACTGGTTGGTCACTGCCTGCACCGCTTTGGTCAGCGCAATCGGCACAATCTCACCACCGGTGAACTGCGCTTCGGTGGTGGACAGCGGGTTGTGAACTTCGATGTAGCGGCTGCCATCCGGCTCGGTGGTCGCTTTTACCGGCTCATCAATAAACTGTACGCGCGTACCGACCGGCACGTTTTCGAACAGGAATTTGATGTCGTCGTTGCGCAGACGCACACAGCCGTGGCTCACGCGCAGGCCGATACCGAAGTTAGCGTTGGTGCCGTGAATGGCGTACAGGCGGCCGATATAGAGCGCGTACAGACCCATCGGGTTATCCGGGCCAGCCGGTACAACCGGCGGCAGCGGTTGACCCATCGCTGCATATTCCGCGTGCATTTTCGCCGTCGGCGTCCAGGTCGGACCGGCTTTTTTACGTTCTACTTTGGTGGTCCAGGCAATCGGGGTGTCTTTACCCAACTGGCCGATACCGATTGGCAGCACGATCACCGTGTTGGTGCCTTTCGGATAGTAGTAGAGGCGCATTTCCGCACTGTTGATCACGATCCCTTCGTGAACCGTATCCGGCAGGATCAGCTGCTGTGGAACATTCATCACAGTGCCGCCTTTCGGCAGGTAGGCATCAATGCCTGGGTTTGCTTCCAGCATGTTGGACAGACCCATTTGATATTCAGCCGCAAAATATTCCAGCGGCTGGTTATTGCCTTCCGGAATAGTGACGACCTGGTTCTGACCGATCAAACGACTGCCATCAGTCGGCAGCGGATATGTAACAGCAGACGCGCTTTTGCAAAATCCCACGACAGCAAACGCCGCCGCTAAAAGGGTTGTTAATTTCATGTTCATCTTATGCAAGACTTATTGCCACACTGGCCGTTGGGTTGAGAATGCAGGAAGCGCATTATATGTGCATTCCACCGTCCAGGGAATTCAGATGTGTACGAAATCACACTTTTTTCCCTTTGCTTGCAGTTTAGTGGTCTGACACCAGGCAGGAATCTAATTCGGAATTGTGGCATAATAGGGTGTTTGTCACATATTTCAGGATACCTCTGTGTTAGTCACCAGCAACGTCACCATGCAATTCGGCAGCAAGCCGCTGTTCGAAAATATCTCCGTCAAATTTGGCGGCGGCAACCGTTACGGCCTGATCGGGGCTAACGGGAGTGGTAAATCCACCTTTATGAAAATCCTCGGCGGCGATTTAGAGCCGACGCTGGGTAACGTCTCTCTCGATCCGAATGAGCGCATCGGTAAGCTGCGCCAGGATCAGTTCGCCTTTGAAGAGTTCAGCGTGCTCGACACGGTGATCATGGGCCATGCGGAACTGTGGGAAGTGAAACAGGAACGCGACCGTATTTATGGCCTCGCGGAAATGAGCGAAGAGGACGGCTACAAAGTGGCCGACCTCGAAGTGCAGTACGGCGAAATGGACGGCTACTCGGCGGAAGCGCGTGCGGGCGAACTGCTGCTCGGCGTCGGTATTCCGGTTGAGCAGCATTACGGTCCGATGAGCGAAATCGCTCCCGGCTGGAAACTGCGTGTGTTACTGGCGCAGGCGCTATTTGCCAACCCGGACATTTTGCTGCTCGATGAACCGACCAACAACCTGGACATCGACACCATTCGCTGGCTGGAGCAGGTGCTGAACGAACGCGACAGCACCATGATCATCATTTCGCACGACCGCCACTTCCTTAACATGGTCTGTACGCACATGGCGGATCTCGATTACGGCGAGCTGCGTGTTTACCCCGGCAACTACGACGAATACATGACGGCGGCAACGCAGGCGCGTGAACGTCTGCTGGCGGATAACGCCAAGAAAAAAGCGCAGATCGCCGATCTGCAATCGTTCGTCAGCCGCTTTAGCGCGAACGCCTCTAAATCTCGCCAGGCGACGTCCCGCGCACGTCAGATCGACAAAATCAAACTGGAAGAGGTTAAGGCCTCCAGTCGTCAGAACCCGTTTATCCGCTTCGAACAGGACAAGAAATTGTTCCGTAACGCGCTGGAAGTGGAAGCACTTAGCAAAGGTTTTGATGAAGGCCCGCTGTTTAAAAACTTCAATCTGCTGCTGGAAGTGGGTGAGAAAATCGCCATTCTGGGTGCGAACGGCGTGGGTAAATCCACCATGCTGAAAACGCTGGTGGGCGAGCTTGAGCCCGATAATGGTACCGTTAAGTGGTCTGAAAACGCGCAAATCGGTTACTACGCGCAGGATCACGCCGAAGACTTTGATAACGATCTGACCGTCTTCGACTGGATGAGCCAGTGGAAACAGGAAGGCGATGACGAACAAGCGGTGCGCAGTATCCTCGGTCGTCTGCTGTTCAGCCAGGACGATATTAAGAAACCGGCGAAAGTGCTCTCCGGGGGTGAAAAAGGTCGCATGCTGTTCGGCAAGCTGATGATGCAAAAACCGAACATCCTCGTTATGGACGAACCGACCAACCACCTGGATATGGAATCCATCGAATCGCTGAACATGGCGCTGGAGATGTATCAGGGCACATTGATCTTCGTTTCCCACGACCGTGAGTTTGTTAGTTCGCTGGCAACCCGCGTGATTGAGATTACGCCGCAGCGCGTGGTGGATTTCTCCGGGAATTATGAGGATTATTTGCGCAGTAAAGGTATCGAATAAATTTACCGTCGTCTTCCACGCGACAGGTGTGTTGGCTGCGCCTTCGTCCCCCGGTCACTGACTTGTGTAAGCTCCCGGGGAGACTCAGGTTGGCCGCCTTCCTGTCGCGCGAAATACTGAGGTAAATACTTTACCGTCCTTTCCCACATCACAGGTGTGTTGGCTGCACCTTCGTCCCCCGGTCACTGACTTGTGTAAGTCCCCGGAGATACGCAGATTTGCTGTGAAATACTCAGGTAAATAAGTGAAGCAAGCCCGGTAAGCACATGGCTTCCGGGCTTTTCACATTAAGCAAACGTCCACTCGCTGGCCGCAATGCCATTAATTAACAACTGGCGGTTTTCACCCGCAGGCAGCGTCACTTTTAGCGCCTGCCAGGCCGGGCGATAGTCGCCGCGCGTATGTACCTGCAAATCAATGGTGCTGCCCGAGCAAACCATCTCCCACTCCAGCCACAGCGCGTTGCCCTCTTTATAGCCCCAGGACTCACCATCATCCTCAAACAGCAGGCCGCGTGAACGCCCGGGACCCTTCACCGGGAACAGGTGCAGCTCACGCGTGGTATCCGCTTTGGCATCAACATGCCTGATGCGATCGCTAAGCGGCAGACCGGCACCGGCACGCACCAGCAGCGGCAGCGTTTCCAGCGGCGCATCCAGCGTCACCCACTGGCCAGGCGCATACCAGCAACCGGTGTAAAAATCGTACCAGCCGCTATTGTTGGCTGGCAGCCAGACGCGGCGCTCGCGCTGGCCGGGTTCGACGACGCTTGCCACCAGAAGATCGCGGCCAAGCAGGAAGTCGTCGCACTCTTCGAACGTCTGCTCGTCATGTTCGTGATCGAGGAACGTCGGGCGCAGCATCGGTTCGTCGTCAGCATGTGCCTGCCACAGCAGCGTATAAAGATAGGGCAGCAGACGGTAGCGCAGCTCAATTGCGCTGCGGATCGACGGTGTGATCGCCGGATACATCCATGGTTCGTTCACTGTGTGATCGTCGTTCCACGAATGGATGGTGAAACGCGGGTGCATCACCCCGTTTTGCACCCAACGCACAAACAGCTCCGCATCCGGTTTATCGCCGGAAAAACCGCCGACATCGTGGCCCACGTTATACAAACCGGACAAACTCATGCCCACGCCCATGCGGATGTTGTAGCGCAACGTGTCCCAGTTGGTACGGTTATCACCGCTCCAGGTTTGTACATAACGCTGCATCCCGGCGCAGCCGGAACGGGAGATCAGGTACGGGCGCTTTTGCGGAGCAAAACGCTGCTGCGCTTCCATCGACGCGCGCATCATCAGCAGCGGCATCACCGGGCGAATATGTTTGATGGCAATTTGCTGGCCAAAACCGTGGCAGCGCGCTTCGCCGTCCCACACTTCAAACTCGTTGTTATCGTTCCAGGTCGAATCGATGCCCATCTCCAGCAGTTGCGTGGTGACGCCTTCCTGCCACCAGGTGACAGTCTGCGGGTTGGTAAAGTCGAGGTGTGAGCCTTCGTCATCCCAGAAACTGGAGCGTTCCGGCGCATCGGTTTCGGAATCGCGAATAAACAGACCGCGCTTCGCCACTTCGCTATAACGCGGGTGATCCTGCAACAGACAGGGTTTGATATTCGCCGCCAGTTTCAGTCCCGCATCGTGGAACGCCTGGCTCATCACCTTCGGCTGCGGCACTTTGTCGTAGTTCCAGTTAAAGACATAGCGCTTGCCGTTAATCGAGGTGTAGCCGGATGAGAGCTGGAACGAATCGCACGGAATCGCGTGTTCTTCGCACAGACGAATAAAATTCATCAGCTGGTTTTGCGCATCCGGCGCATCGGTGTAATGCATGGTTGAGCCGCTATAACCGAGGCTCCATTTCGGGCCGAACAGCGTTTTCCCGGTGAGGCACACAAACGCTTTGGTAACATCCAGCGCACGCGCGCCGGTAAAAATGTAGTAATCAATATCGCCCGCTTCCGCCTGCCAGCGGCGATAGGTGGTGTGATAGTTATCGATCTCGTTACCCAGATCCAGCCAGCAACTGCTGAGGTTGTCATAAAACAGTCCGTAGCTGATATCGTCGCGGCGGGTGAGAGTAAACGGAATATGCTTGTACAGCGGGTCGGTGCTGGCAGCGTTATAGCCCATCGCATCAAGGTTGCGCATCTCATAGCGTTGACCATTGCGTTGCAGGTTGCCCGCTTTTTCGCCGAGGCCGTAGAAACGCTCCTCTTTTTTACGGCTGAGATAGTGCGCCACGCCGTCGCCATGGGCGTTAACCAGATACGCGCTGGTCGGGCGATCGCTCGCCAGCCATTGCCACTCACCCGCGTCGTTACGGTAGTGCCACTCCAGCCACAGCGGCTGGTGCACTGTGACGCGCAGTTTTGTGCTCTCAATGGTTAATGTCTCGTGCTGTTGCGCCAGCGACCAGTGCGGCAGGCTAAAACCCGACAGATCGTCGCGCGAGCGGCCTTCCCACGGCACATCATCTTTCGGTGCAATGCTCCAGGTTCTGTCCAGCGCCAGCTCGCCTTTACGCTTGAGCAGCACGCGGAACAGGTTCTCTTCCAGCACATACAGACACAGGGTGTGTTGCCCGTCTACCAGCAGCTCAACATGGTGAGCGGCCTGGTTTTGTAACGTCCAGTTCTTCAGGGTTTTCATATCAGACATCCACAATCAGGCGCGTTTTGCGCGTCGTTCAGCAATAAATGCCACCAGGAAACAAGCGCCAATCAGGTCAAAGAAACCCATGGCAATAAACAGCGGGTTGAAACCAATTTTGTCGGCGGTGACGCCAATCAGCAGTGAGAAGAGGAAGCTGGCGATCCACGCCGCCGAGCCGCGCATGCCATTTACTGTTGCCATCTGGCCTTTATCGAAGGATTCCACCACCAGTGCGCTCAACATGCAGGAGATGATCTGATGGCCAAAACCGCCAATCGAAATCAGCACGATGGTGATGTATGGATCGCGGGTAATCGCGACAATGGCGAGCGAAATCATCAAAAATGCGCCGGTCACCGAGCTGGCAACCACCGAGTTCACGCGGGAGCAGCCAAACCAGCGGGTATAGAGTTTGGTCAGGTAACCGCTGGCGACGCTACCGAGATCGGCGGCGAGGAACGGCAGCCAGGCGAACATGGCGATCTGTTTCAGATCCATACCGTGTTCTTTCGCCAGATAGAGCGGCACCCAGAAGCTCAGCACCGCCCAGGCCGGTTCTGCCATAAACGCCGGGATGGCGATACCGTAAAAGCGTTTGTTTTTCGAGACAGTTTTCAGAGCGGTAAAGAAGGGCAGTTTGACCGCGGGTGGTTCATTATCCTGCTGAATAAAGGTCAGCTCGTCTTTACTGAGGTTCGGGTGTTTGTCCGGGTTATGGTAAAACGCCCACCACAAAATCACCCACAGCAGCGCCAGCACACCGGTAAACATAAACGCGCCCTGCCAGCCAAATGAGGCGTGAGCGAAGTAGATAATCGGCGGAGCCAGCATGGCACCAATCGAGAAGCCCACGCCCGCCCAACCGGCAGCCACCGGGCGTTCTGATTTCGGGAACCATTCGCCGATAGTTTTGGCGTTCGCCGGTGTAGCCGCCGCTTCCGATGCGCCCATGGTGAAACGCAAAATCGCCAGATGTACCCAACTGCCTGCGCCAGCGTGGAAAATACAGGCCAGCGCCCAGATGATGGCGCACACCATAAAGCCAACTTTCAGGCCAATCACGTCAATCAGCCAGCCACACAGCGGCTGGAAAATGGTGTAAGCCAGCTGAAACGCGCCGACAATCCATGAGTATTGTTCGGTGGTGATGCCGAGGCTGGTTTTTAATTCCGGTGCCAGAATCCCCAGCGAGTTTCGGGTGATGTAGTTCACCGTGACGCCGAATAAGAACAGCACCAACATCCACCAGCGTAATTTTTTGACTATCCGGCGGCTCTTGCTGGCCGCCATTTCATTGTTGATCCCCTGGCTCATTCTTTTCTCCGCATATCTTCTTGTAGGGAAGTCGGGGCAAACTCTTGCGGAGTTGTTATACCGCACAGGTTTGCATGATGATTTATCTGCATTTTTTTGGTTATTGTTCCTACAACTAGTATGGAAGTTGTATGACACGTTTACGTTAGGCGAGAAAAATCGGCAGCTAAAGTGGATTTTGTGCAAGGATTCTCATCAATCAGCGACGACATGCGGCAAACTTGTATCGATGCCATGAATATCAGGCTTTTCGATTCATGAAAATTTTCCCATTTCGGAAACGGAGCAAGATCACAGAATGGATAAAAAGCTCAAAATCACCGAAATTGCCCTGCGTACGAATCTGTCGACCAGCACGGTTTCCCGCGTGCTGGCAGGCAAAGCCAATACCAGTGAAAAAGCGCGCACAGCAGTGTTGGCCTGCGCGCGTGAGCTGGGGGTGATGGAGGGGATTGCCGCCGGGCGGCTGTTGCTGAATAACCTGATTGTTTTCGCACCGCAGCGGGCCTTTGATGAGCGTTCCGATATCTTCTATTACCGTGTGATCCAGAGCATTAACAAAGCGTTATCACCCCATGAAGTGCGGCTGCGCTACTGCGCGCTGGAAGAGCTGGACAGCGACGCCAATGAATTTCTCGCGCGCATGAACGCAGCGGAAACCCAGGCGGCGATCCTGCTGGGCATTGATGATCCCCATATTCATGACCTGGCGGCGGATATGGGTAAACCCTGCGTGTTAATCAACTGCCGTGACGGGCGTATGCGTTTGCCTTCCATCGCGCCGGATCACCGCACGATCGGCGAGTTTGCTGCAAATTATCTGTTTGATATGGGCCACCGCGAGGTGGTGAATGTGATGTGCCTGCGTCGCTACACGATGGATCTGCGCCTGGCGGGCATCAAAGAGGCCTGGCAGCGGCGCAATCTGCGTTTCCAAAGTAAGCGGGATCTGATCACCGTCCCCAGTTTTAGTGCCAAAGAAGCGGGGATGCGGGTAGGGGAGTGGCTTGATGATCCGGCGCATAAATCACCGCCTACCGCCTTTCTCGTCGGGGGCGATTTTATGGCGGAAGGCACGGTTCATGCGCTCCAGCAGCGTGGGCTGCGCGTGCCGCAGGATGTCTCGGTGATGAGCATTGACGCTTTTAATCTGGCGGCGATTCAGGATGTGCCGCTTACCGCGGTGCATGTCCCGCGTGATGAACTTGGCGTGGAGGCGGTACACCTGCTGCAACAGCGGTTGATCCGCCCGCAGGCCACTACCGGTTCGCTGTTACTCAACGGTACGCTTGCGGTGCGCGAATCGGTACGGCGGATACGTCCAGGGCAACAACGTACCGCCGTGGAGCGTGAAGGGTTGTATGACGTCTAAACGTCCATACCCAGCGCGCGCTTACCATGAATATTCAGGTCGTCCAGCGTAAAGCGGCCTGACCAGTCGCTTTCGTAGTTCTCACGCGGAAAATCGCCCGGCGAAGCACCTTGTTCCAGCGCGATCTTCACTTTGCGCGCATACGCGAGATTTTTCGCACACAGCGGCGCGGCGGGAATGTACATCACATTGCCCCAGCCTTGCTGGTTTTCCACCGGCGCAACCGAGTGGATCACATCGCAGTGCCACCATACGGAATCCCCGGCTTCCAGCGCCGGAATGCTGCTCAGGGCTTCCATCAGCAGCGGATGCCACTTCTCCGAGACCGGTAATACACGCCCTGGCGCCACACCGCAAAGCTCATCTTCCGGAACATCATCCAGCAGCGGGCGCAGCAGAATATACGCCATCGCTTCCGGGATCGGCACCACGTGCAGCAACCCTTGTCCGGGGAGCATGTCCGACAACGCTGTCCAGCCCTGGAAGGTGCGGAACACCGAACATTTGGTGGTGTTATCCACCGTGTACTCTTCCACCTCGGTGCGGTGCGCCGCATTCCACGGGTCATATTCCTCACATTTGCCGCTAAACACGCTGGCAAACACACGCTGGTAAGCGGGGAGCAGCCAGCGCTCCAGCGCACCGGAATCCGTATGCGCGCCGAGGCCTTTCGAGGTGGTTCCCGGTGGACGGCGGCGAATGCGATCCGGGTAGATGACGCTCACATCCGGATCAAACCATTGCTGGCCTTCACTTTCGAAGCGCCACAGGCGGTTGAGGAAGGATTGCACAGCGGCCATTTCCTCGCTCTGGCGCGCCTGCATCTGCGCCTGCGACCAGTAAATAGGGTAGATTTCCGGGCGCGAAGCCTCCAGCGTGCCAAAGAAGCTGTCACCAGGCCCTTTGTACACCTCATCAAAATGGTTCTGGTCGAGGTAATCCAGCATTGAGCGATCCCAGCCCAGCGCCTGCTCACGCGGGAAATGCCCCTTAATGACCGCACAACCGCGTTGCTTGATAAGCGCCCGCTGCGCCTCGCTAACCTTGCCTTGCGCAATGTCGCTGTAGGCAATTTGTGGCCACACGGATTTGCCTTGTGCTTTAAGGGCATTGATATCGGTTACGCGGGCGGCAATCTGTTCGCTCAGGCGGTTATACACCTGCTGTACATCGCCGATCTGCGCGCGCAGTTCCTGTTTCATCTGACGAATCGATGCTTTGTGATCGGTGGGCAGCGTTTCACTGGTAAAAGCCATGTTGAACCTCGCATTCTTTCATTCGAAAGTTATTTAACTTACAAATGATAAAATAAGTTAAAAAGAAGTTAATGCAAGTTTAAAAACTTGATGCGGAGCACAAAGCGGAAAATTAGCCACAGGAGGGGCCGGAGCGGGCGCTCCGGCAGAGGTTCAGCGATTGAATGGCGCGGTGTTATCAAGCACGGCCTGAATCACATTCAGGGCGCCGTGGTGGTTATTGTCATCGGTCTGATGATGGGCAATGGCTTTGATGGCGTCGCTGGCGTTGCCCATGGCGAACGAGAAATCGGTCATGCGCAGCATTTCCGCGTCGTTACCGCTGTCGCCAATGGTGACGCACTGTTGCGGCGAGATGCCCCAGCGTTTAAGCAGGCGCGTAATGCCGTTGGCTTTATGCAGACCAGGAATTATCAAATCGACAAAACCAAAGCCGCTGGTGACCGGCTTCATGATGCCGTCAAGCGAGACATGCAGAGCGTCGATCAATTGCGGGATGTCGCTGTCCGGCAAGTTCAACGAAAACTTGAACAGGGTATCGTCAATGTGCTGAAAATCGCGTACCGGCTTTAAGCGGTAATAGTGTTTCGACATCAGATCGACGAACTCTGCCGGAGCGTTTTCGCTTACGTACGCGCTTTCCAGGCCGCAGGCAACAAAGTTGAGGCTGCTGTCTTTTAACAGTTCGCCAATCACCACCTGCGCTTCGTGACGGGTCAGCTCACCGTGGAACAACTGTTGACCGTGCTCATACACCAGCGCGCCGTTTTCCGCGACGAACGAAATGGTCTCTTTCAGCTCCGGGAAGAAGGAGATCAGCTGGTAATACTGGTTGCCGCTGGCGACAACAAACTCAATATTCCGCTGACGAAGCTGCTCGAATTGCGCCATAAATCGTGTGCGATCGTACTGCTTGGCGTCATCAAGGAAGGTTCCGTCCATATCGGTAACGATAACTTTGACGGTCATACATAGAACTCCTGAATGTAACTGCGACGAGAAACATTCTAGAGATAATGTGAGGGGAAGCACAAATTTTATTTCATTCGAAAGTTTAACCGTCGTCTTTCGAACTGCAGGTGTGTTGGCTGCGGCGGCGCGCCCCGGTCACTTACTTGTGTAAGCTCCCGGGGACTTACCGCCTTGCCGCCTTCCTGCAATCCGAAATCCATAGGTTAAACATCAGATAGTAACGGACAAAAGGCGGCTGTTAGTTAATAACGAATAACGGTCATCCGGTCGCCACCTTATAAGGTATGTTCAGTACGGGCGATAATGTCGTCCTGCGCATCTGGCGACAGGGCGGTAAAGAACGCCGAATAACCGGCGACGCGCACCACCAAATCGCGATACCGATCCGGGTGTTTCTTCGCCTCCAGCAGCGTTTCGCGCGACACGATGTTGTACTGAATATGCCAGCCTTTATGCACCTCAAAGAAGGTGCGCAACAGCACCATCAGCTTTTGCTTATCGCTCTCGTTTTCCAGCGTCGACGGATTCAGTTTCTGGTTCAGCAACACCCCGCCGAGAATCGCCTCCACCGGCAATTTACCCACCGAGCTTATCACCGCCGTCGGCCCCAGATGATCGGTGCCGGACGCCGGGCTTGCGCCCTCCGCCAGCGGCGTATGCGCTTTGCGACCATCCGGTGTCGCCATCGTCGCTGCGCCAAACGGCACGTTCGCGGAAATGGACGAGGTTCCGGCGTAATAATTGCCACCGATCGGGCCGCGACCGTAACGCGGGTTGTGATACTGCTTCAGCTCATCGATATAGGTTTGATAAGCACGTACCAGCAGCGTATCCACGCTGTCATCATCGTTGCCGTATTTCGGCGCGCTGTTGACCAGCCGCTGGCGCAACTGTTCGTGCGTCAGGCCGTCAAAATCTTCTGCCAGTGCCTGCGCCAGTTGTTGTTGCCCGATAACACCCTGGTCAAAAACCAGCTTTTTCACCGCCGCGAGGCTGTTACCCAGGTTGGCGATCCCCACCTGCAAGCCGGACACCCAGTCATATTTCGCGCCACCTTGTTTAATGCTTTTCGCCCGTTCGATGCAGTCATCGACCAGCGCGGAGCAGAGAATATCAGGCACGTTCTCTTCCAGCATGGTGTCGACCACATACTCAATCTCAATGGATTTACGGGTGTAATAACGGATCTGCCGATCCCACGCCTGCATCACCTCCTCGAAGCCGTGGAAATTACCCGCCGACAGCGCCTGGATCTGCGGCTGAAAGATTTTGCCGCTGGTGGCGTCGCGTCCGCCTTCCAGTGCCGCCAGCATCACGCGGGCGAAGTTGATAAAGCTCATGCCGGTGCAGCGGTAGCCCCATTTGCCGCCAACGGCGGTTTCAATGCAGCCAATGGCCGCATAGTCGTAGGCGTCGGCGGTCTCAACGCCGAGTTTGATAAATTCTGGGATGACAATTTCATCGTTATTGAACGCGGGCATGCCAAAGCCGCAGCGAATAACCTGCACGCAGGCGTCGAGGAAGTCGTTGCTCATGCCGGCGTGGTAACGCACGCTCAGGTTCGGCTGGGTGGAACGCAGGCGTCCGCAGGATTCCAGAATCGCGTAAGAGAGCGGGTTAACCGCGTCGCGCGCTTCACCGTTATGCCACTGCTGACCGCCGATGGTGACGTTCTGATAGAGCGGGCTGCCCGCCGAGGCTTTCGAATGCGAGCCGGAGCGAATTTTGTTCACTTCCAGCAGTTTCAGCCAGCAACTGTGCAGCAGCTCAATGGCCTGTTCGCGCGGCAATGACTGCTGCAATTCAACATCGCGGCGATAGTACGGATACAGATACTGATCCATGCGTCCGAAAGAGACCGAATGCCCGTTGGATTCAATCTGCAAAATCAGCTGGATAAAGTAGCAGAGCTGCAACGCCTGCCAGAAGGTGCGCGGTGGTTCGTGGGCGATAATCAGGCAGTTTTCCGCTATCGCCAGCAGTTCATCGCGGCGGTTTTGCCGCGTCTCTTCCGCGGCCATCTGGCGTGCCAGCCCGGCAAAACGTTCGATATGCAGGCTGACGGCTTCCAGCACAATATCAATCGCTTTTAAAAATTGATCGCCATGCAGGTCGTCGAACACAGTCAGGTTGATGCGCGTCCGGCGTTCATCCACTTTGTGGCGCAACCCGTCGAGGCCAAGCTCCAGCAGCAGCGGGAAGTTCACCGCCAGGTGCGCGTCGCCAGAAGTCATATTGCCTTCGGCTTTGATAATGCCGGTTTCCAGCAGCGCTTTTTGTTCGTCAGTAAACATACCGTAACAGCGATCCTGCACCGTCTGACCGCGCCACCACGGGCAGATCTCATGCAGCACGCGTTTGTTCTCTTCGCTAACCGCAAAGCCTGCGCCGGGGCGGTCGGCGAGCTCATCGATCTCTTTTTCGATCCACGAAACGGTGTATTCGGGGAAGATCGGCGCAGCGCGCACTTCGCTTGCCTGGTTACCAATAATCAACTCGTCATGCTTGATCCAGATGGTACGTTCGGCCAGGTGATGCGCCAGCGCCAGCGCGCGGCGTACCGGCAGCGGTTTGTCCATGTTCTGCTGGTAAACCTGGGTGTAATGTCGGGCGCGCTCGGTGCAAACCGGTGGCTTCACAATATGCACCAGCGCGGTTTTATGGGCTTTTATACGATCGGTCAGGGTGTTGAGTTGCAGCGTGGTCATGGTTCTATCCTCGTAATGTCGCCGTCAGCCCTTTGCGCTGGGCACAATCCTGTGCAAACGCCAGCAGTTGCGGGGCGTCGAGCGGCTTCTCTGGGGCGGTGTAGGGTTCGCCGAGCAGGTGATACTTGTTCATGCCCAGCGTGTGGTAAGGCAAAAAATGAATGTCGCTGACGTTCAGCTCATCGGCGGCGAAGGCGGTAATGGCGCTTATGGCGTCTTTATCGGCATTAAAACCGGGGATCAGCGGCACGCGAATGGTGAGTTTTTTCCCCGCCTGTGCCAGCCGTTTCAGGTTATCCAGCACACGTTTTGCCGAGCCGCCGGTCCACTGGCGAAACGTGGCATCATCGACATGTTTTAAATCAGCGAGAAACAGATCAACAAAGGGCAGGGACGGTTCGATATAGCGCCACGGCACATGCAGGCAGGTTTCCACTGCCGTATGAATGCCGTGCTGATGGCTGCTCTGGAGCAGTTGCTGCGCCAGTTGCGGGTTCATAAACGGCTCGCCGCCGGAAAGGGTGATGCCGCCGCCGCTGCGGTCATAAAAGGGTTTATCGCGCAAAACGGTAGCCATAATATCGCCCACATCTGGCGTCTCACCGCAGACACTCAGCGCCTCGGTCGGGCAGCACCCGGTGAGCGCATCCAGCTGTCTATCATCAAGTTTTTCGCGATGGATAAGCAAACCGTTTACCGCACGTTCGATCACCTTTGGCGCGGCGTGCTGGCATAAATCACACCCGGCAAGGCACAGACGGTTGTCAAAGAGCAGATCCCGCGTGCGGCTGCGGCTCTCCGGGTTCTGGCACCAGCGGCAGCTTAACGAGCAGCCTTTCAGGAACACGACAGTGCGAATGCCCGGGCCGTCATGAGTGGAATAGCGCTGGATGTTGAAGATCATTTTTTATCTCCATTTATTTCATATGGAGATTAAATTACTTTCGAATGAAAGTTTCCGTGACGAGAGTCGACCTTTTATCGCGATGCCGGATGACGTTGCGCCATCCGGAAAATAAAGGGAGATTAACGCCCGCAGACGTCGCAGGCAGAATTGCGCAGCAGTTTCATTTCACGGAACTGGCAGGTCATCGCATCGTACATCACGATTTTTCCCGCCGCCGGCGTACCGTAATGCGCCAGCACTTTGATGGCTTCCATCGCCTGCAACGAACCAATCACCCCGACCAGCGGCGCCATGACACCCGCTTCAACACAGGTCAGCGCATTATCGCCAAACAAGCGGCTCAGACAGCGATAGCACGGGTCGTTTTCGCCCCAGGAAAAGACGCTGATCTGGCCTTCCATGCGAATGGCCGCACCGGAAACCAGCGGCACGCGATGCTGGAAACAGCCCGCGTTGAGCTGGTTACGAATCGCGACGTTATCGGTGCAATCCAGCACCAGGTCGTGTGCGGCAATCTGTGTGAGCAGCGCCGTATCATCAAGCAGGGCGTTGATGGCGGTGTAGTGCACATTGGGGTTGATGCGCAGTAACGATTCGCGCGCCGAGTCCACTTTTGCCACGCCGATATCCGCGTCGCTGTGCAGCGTCTGGCGTTGCAGGTTGGAGAGCGCCACGGTATCAAAATCGAGCAGCGTCATCTGCCCGATGCCTGCCGCGGCCAGATATTGTGTGGCGGCGCAGCCGAGGCCGCCGAGCCCGACCACCAGTACGCGAGCGGCTTTTAACCGCTCCTGGCCATCGAAATCAAAACCGCGCAAAATAATCTGCCGGTTATAGCGCATCATCTCCGTGTCGCTGAGTGCTTCAGCCATCTTTAGCCTCCGAAGAGATGGTTAAACATCTCGACATCCACCCATTCACCGGCTTCGACATTGCCACGTTCGCGCTCCAGCACCACAAAGCAGTTACCCTGGCTAAAGGAGCTGAAAATATGTGAACCCTGGTGCCCGGTGCTGCGCACTTCCAGCGTGCCATCGTCGCCACGGCTTAACACGCCACGCTGAAAATCGAGACGCCCCGGCGACTTTTTCAGGCGCTCTGCCGCACGGGCGCGAAAACGCAGCGGCTGCGTATCGGCGGTGTTACCGGCAAGTTTCGCCAGCAGCGGTTGTACCAGCTGATAAAAGGTGAGCGTCGCGGAAACCGGGTTGCCCGGCAGGCCGCAGAACCAGCTGTTTTTGAGCTTACCGAAGGCGAACGGTTTACCCGGCTTGATCGCCAGTTTCCAGAATGCGATTTCGCCCAGCTCATCGAGAATAGTTTTGGTGTAATCGGCTTCGCCCACCGACACGCCGCCGGAGCTCAGCACCACATCGGCCTGGCTGTCGGCAGCAATAAAGGTGTCGCGCAGCTTCTGCGGGTCATCCGGCACGATGCCAAGGTTAATCACCTCATAACCGAGCTGGCTCAGCATCAGGTGAACGGATAGGCGGTTGGTATCGTAGATTTGCCCGTCAGCCAGCGGCTGGCCTGGCAGTTGCAGTTCGTCGCCGGTGGAAAACAGCGCCACGCGCACTTTGCGCAGCACACTAACATCGGCAATGCCCAGCGAGGCAATGACCGGCAGCTCGGCGGCAGTCAGTTTTGTGCCCGCCGTAAAAACGCTGGCACCTTGTCGAATATCTTCGCCCGCGCGGCGGATATTCTGATTGGCCCGCACCTCGGCGGTAAAACAAATACCGGCGTCGGTCTGTTCGGTCTGTTCCTGCATCACTACCGCATCGCACCCGGCGGGGATCGGCGCACCGGTCATAATGCGTATACAGGTGCCGGCAGGCCACTCGCCGTCGAAGGGCTGCCCGGCAAACGCTTTACCCGCCACCGGCAGGGCGTTACCACTTTGTACCTCCGCCAGCCGCACGGCGTAGCCGTCCATCGCCGAGTTATCAAAACCCGGTACGTTCAGCGGAGAGATAATATCTTGCGCCACCACGCGGCCAAAACAGGCCACCAGCGGCAGGGTTTCGCTTTCAGTCAGCGGTGAAATGCGTGACAGCATCTGTGACAGGGCCGTATCGAGCGAGATCAGGCCGTTTGATGATTCCATAGTTAATATCCAGTCAACGCGATGAAGCGGCCATTATGGCAGAAAAGAGAAGGCCTCAACATGCCTTACGCCTACCCCGTTGTAATGACATTGCTTTACATCGTTGTAACGACTTTCTATATTCAGAAATCCCTCCAGGCGCAGAGAAATTCAGGCGGCACAAATGGTTAAAGCGGTAATCGCAATACACGGCGGTGCGGGTGCTATCGGCCGTGCGCAGATGAGCCCGGAAAAAGAGCAACGTTACGTACATGTACTTTCGTCAATTATCGAAACCGGACAGCGCATGCTGGAATCGGGCGTAAGCGCGCTGGATGTGGTAACGGAAGCGGTGCGGCTGCTGGAGGAGTGTCCCTTATTTAACGCCGGTATCGGCGCGGTATTTACCCGCGATGAAACCCATGAGCTGGATGCCTGCGTGATGGACGGCAACACACTACAAGCGGGCGCGGTGGCGGGCGTCAGCCGCTTGCGCAATCCGGTACTGGCGGCGCGTCTGGTGATGGAGCACAGCCCGCACGTTTTCATGATTGGCGAAGGGGCGGAAAAGTTTGCCTTTTCCCACGGTATGGAGGCGGTATCGCCGAGCCTGTTTTCCACCCCGGAACGCTTTGCGCAATTGATGGAAGCGCGCGACGCCGGGAACACCGTGCTGGATCATGGCGGTGCGCCGCTCGATGAGAGCAAAAAATTTGGCACCGTGGGGGCGGTGGCGCTGGATAAGCAGGGCAACCTGGCGGCTGCGACATCAACCGGCGGCATGACCAATAAATTACCGGGTCGCGTGGGCGACAGCCCACTGCCCGGCGCAGGTTGCTATGCCAATAACGCCAACGTGGCGGTCTCCTGCACCGGCACCGGCGAAGTATTTATCCGCGCGCTGGCGGCTTACGACATCGCCGCGCTGATGGAGTACGGCGGTTTGAGTTTGCAGGAAGCCTGCGATGCCGTGGTGATGGAAAAACTGCCGGCGCTGGGCGGTAGCGGTGGGCTGATTGCGGTTGATCGCGAAGGTAACGTGGCGTTGCCGTTCAACAGTGAAGGGATGTATCGCGCGTGGGGTTACGCGGGCGATGCGCCAAGCGTGGGCATTTATCGTGAATAATGCGAGTGGGGTTGCGCGGATGGAAACCGACGCGAACATGGTGCTGGATGTCAGTAATCTGAACGTCGCTTTCAGCCATGACAAGCAACTCGTCCCGGCGGTTCGCCATCTCTCCTTTTCCCTTAAACGCGGCGAAACGCTGGCGATTGTCGGCGAATCCGGCTCCGGTAAATCGGTTACCGCGCTCGCGTTGCTGCGCCTGATTGAGCAGGCGGGCGGCGAAGTGAGCTGCGATCATATGCGTCTGACCCGGCGTAACCGGCAGAATGTGGAGCTTACCCGGCTGAGCGCATCGCAGATGCGCAGCGTGCGCGGCGCGGATATCGCGATGATTTTTCAGGAGCCGATGACCTCGCTCAACCCGGTGTTTCCGGTGGGCGAGCAGATCGCCGAGTCAATTCGCCTGCACCAGAAGCTGGGGCGCGAAGACGCCATGATTGAAGCGCGGCGTATGCTCGATCTGGTGCGCATCCCGGAATCGCAGTCGATTTTATCCAGCTTTCCACATCAGCTTTCCGGCGGCATGCGTCAGCGCGTGATGATTGCCATGGCGCTCTCCTGTCGCCCGGCGGTGCTGATTGCCGACGAACCGACCACCGCGCTGGATGTCACGATCCAGGCGCAGATCCTGCAACTCATCGCCGTACTGCAAAAAGAGATGTCGATGGGGGTGATTTTCATCACGCACGATATGGGCGTGGTCGCTGATGTTGCCGACCGCGTACTGGTGATGAACCAGGGCGAAGCGGTAGAAACCGGCAGCGTTGAGCAGATTTTCAACCATCCGCAGCATCCGTATACCAAAGCGCTGCTGGCGGCGGTGCCCAAACTGGGGGCGATGCACGGCAGCACGCTGCCGCGCCGTTTTCCGCTGATCTCACCGAAAAACCCGGCGCATCAGGAAGCGGAAATTGAACAGGATACAGTCGTGCCGGGCGAGCCGATTTTGCAGGTGCGCGATCTGGTGGCGCGCTTCCCGCTGCGCAGCGGTATTCTTAATCGCGTCACCAAAGAGGTGCACGCTGTGGAAGGGGTGAGTTTTGATCTCTGGCCTGGCGAGACGCTGTCGCTGGTGGGCGAATCCGGCAGCGGTAAATCCACCACCGGGCGCGCGCTGCTGCGCCTGGTGGAGCACCAGAGCGGTTCTATCACCTTTAACGGCGAGCGCATTGATACGCTGCCGGATAGCAAAATGAAACGCATCCGCCGCGATATTCAGTTTATTTTTCAGGATCCGTACGCCTCGCTGGACCCGCGCCAGACCGTTGGCGATTCCATTATCGAACCGCTGCGGGTGCACAATTTATTGGGTGAAGAAGAGGGGCGGCAGCGCGTGGAGTGGCTGCTGGAGCGCGTCGGTCTGAAGCCGGAACATGCCTGGCGCTACCCGCATGAGTTTTCCGGCGGGCAGCGTCAGCGCATCTGCATTGCCCGGGCGCTGGCGCTCAACCCGCGCGTGGTGGTGGCGGACGAATCCGTTTCGGCGCTGGATGTTTCGATCCGCGCGCAAATCATCAATTTACTGCTCGATTTGCAGCGTGAGATGGGCATTGCGTTTCTGTTTATCTCGCATGATATGGCGGTGGTAGAACGCATCAGCCACCGCGTCGCGGTGATGTACCTTGGGCAAATTGTTGAGATCGGCCCACGGCAGGCGGTGTTTGAAAACCCGCAGCATCCGTATACACGTAAGTTAATGTCGGCGGTGCCGGTTGCCGACCCTGCGCACCATCACGCGCAGCGTGTGTTGTTGTCTGATGACATGCCCAGCAATATCCGCAAACGCGGCGAGTCAATGCAACGCGTGCAGTTGCAGAATGTGGGGCCGGGGCATTTTGTTGCCCGCTCGACGCCCGGCAGCACGCAATCCCGTTTTTAACTGAGCACTGGCAGGGTTCTTCAGGAGAGCAACATGACACAATTCATTTCACGGCACTGGCGGGGACTCGCCAGCGTGATGTTTGCGCTGACCGCCATCCCGGCCGTTGCGGCGAAGGATGTGGTTGTCGCGGTGGGATCCAATTTCACTACCCTTGACCCGTATGATGCCAACGACACGCTGTCGCAGGCGGTGGCGAAATCGTTCTATCAGGGGCTATTTGGCCTTGATAAAGATATGCAGCTGGAATACGTGCTGGCAGAAAGCTACAGCGTTTCCGCTGACGGCATGGTCTATACCATCAACTTGCGCCACGGGGTAAAGTTCCAGGATGGTACGGACTTTGACGCCGCTGCGGTAAAAGCGAACCTCGACCGCGCCAGCAATCCGCGCAACAGCCTGAAGCGCTATAACCTGTATAAAAATATCGCCAGAACCGATGTGGTGGATGCCTACACGGTAAAAATCACCCTCAAGCAGCCTTTTTCCGCGTTTATCAATATCCTCGCCCACCCGGCAACGGCCATGATTTCTCCGGCGGCGCTGCAAAAATATGGCAACGACATTGGTTTTCACCCGGTCGGCACCGGCCCGTATGAACTGGAAGCGTGGAACCAGACCGATTACGTGAAAGTGAAGAGATTCGCCGGGTACTGGCAGCAAGGTTTACCCAAGCTGGACTCCATTACCTGGCGGCCGGTGGTGGACAACAACACCCGCGCGGCGATGCTGCAAACCGGCGAAGCGCAGTTTGCCTTCCCCATCCCTTACGAGC
This sequence comes from Enterobacter sp. R4-368, assembly GCF_000410515.1. Classification (NCBI taxonomy): domain Bacteria; kingdom Pseudomonadati; phylum Pseudomonadota; class Gammaproteobacteria; order Enterobacterales; family Enterobacteriaceae; genus Enterobacter; species Enterobacter sp. R4-368. The sequence goes on from NC_021500.1 coordinate 4,648,297, forward strand.
AGGCGGAAGTGCTGAAAAGAAACAGCAAGCTGGAGCTGGTCGCCAGCCCGTCGATTATGCAGCGTTACATCAGCATGAATGTCACGCAAAAACCGTTCGATAACCCGAAAGTGCGCGAGGCGATCAACTACGCTATCAACCGCCCGGCCCTGGTGAAAGTGGCGTTCGCCGGTTTCGCGACGCCCGCCACCGGCGTTGTACCGCCAACCATTGCCTATTCCCAGGCCTATCAACCCTGGCCGTACGATCCGGCAAAAGCCCGCGAACTGCTAAAAGAAGCCGGTTATCCGCAGGGGTTCAGCACCACTTTGTGGTCGTCGCATAACCACAGCACCGCGCAGAAAGTATTACAGTTTACCCAGCAGCAACTGGCGCAGGTGGGCATTAGAGTGCAGGTGACGGCGATGGACGCCGGGCAGCGCGCAGCGGAAGTGGAAGCCAAAGCGCAGGCGCAGAGCGGCGTGCGCATGTTCTACACCGGCTGGTCGGCCTCGACCGGCGAAGCTGACTGGGCGCTGTCGCCGCTGTTCGCCTCATGGAACTGGCCGCCAACGCAGTTCAACACCGCGTTTTACAGCAACCCGCAGGTGGATAAAGACCTGGCCGAGGCGTTAAAAACCACGGATGCCGCGGAGAAAGAGCAGTTGTACAAACAGGCGCAGGATCTCATCTGGCAGGAGTCGCCATGGGTGCCGCTGGTGGTGGAAAAGCTGGTTTCAGCACATAACAAGAAGCTCACCGGTTTCTACATTATGCCCGATACCGGGTTCAGTTTTGATAACGCGGATTTGGTGAAATAACTCACTCCACCTCGCAGAGCAAAAGGAGGCGTGAGGGAACGCACAATGCAAAATTATATTATTAAACGCTTGCTGGGCCTGATCCCGACGCTACTGATTGTGGCGGTGCTGGTGTTTCTGTTTGTCCACTTGCTGCCGGGCGATCCGGCGCGGTTGATTGCCGGGCCGGAAGCCGACGCGCAGGTCATTGAGCTGGTGCGCCAACAGCTTGGGCTGGATCAACCGCTGTGGCGGCAGTTCTGGCACTACATCGGCAATGTGCTGCAAGGCGATTTTGGTATCTCGATGGCCTCGCGCCGCCCGGTGGTGGAGGAAATCGCCAGCCGCTTTATGCCGACGCTGCTGCTGACTATCACCAGTATGTGCTGGGCGATGCTGTTTGGGCTCGGCGCGGGAATTGCCGCCGCCGTGTGGCGCAACCGCTGGCCGGATCATCTGGGGATGGCGCTGGCGGTAACGGGCATGTCATTCCCCGCGTTTGCACTCGGTATGTTGCTGATGCAGATCTTCTCGGTTGAACTCGGCTGGCTGCCGACCGTGGGTGCCGACAGCTGGCAACACTACATTTTGCCGTCATTAACGCTCGGTGCGGCAGTGGCGGCGGTGATGGCGCGTTTTACCCGCGCCTCGTTCGTGGACGTGCTCAACGAGGACTACATGCGTACCGCGCGTGCCAAAGGCGTAAGCGAGCGCTGGGTTATTCTCAAACATGGTCTGCGCAACGCGCTCATCCCGGTGGTCACCATGATGGGGCTGCAATTCGGCTTTTTGCTCGGCGGCTCCATTGTGGTGGAGAAAGTCTTCAACTGGCCTGGGCTGGGCCGTTTGCTGGTGGACTCGGTGGAGATGCGCGATTACCCGGTGATTCAGGCCGAGGTGCTGCTCTTCTCGCTGGAGTTTATTCTTATCAACTTAGTGGTGGATGTGCTCTACGCCGCCCTTAATCCCACGATCAGGTACAAGTAAGGATGCGATTATTAAACTGGCGTCGACAGGCGGTGCTAAACGCCATGCCCGTAGTCAAACCGGGGCATGTGCGCACGCCGTGGCATGAATTCTGGCGGCGTTTTTGCCGCCAGCCGCTGGCGATGGCCGCCGGGATTTTTGTGCTGCTGCTGATCCTGTTGGCGATTGTCGCCCCGTGGATAGCCCCGTTCGATGCGGAAAACTATTTTGACTATGACCGGCTTAATGAAGGGCCGTCGCTGGTGCACTGGTTCGGCGTCGATTCGCTGGGGCGCGACATTTTAAGCCGCGTGCTGGTCGGCGCGCAGATTTCGCTTGCCGCCGGTCTTTTTGCGGTGCTGATTGGCGCGCTCATCGGTACGGTGCTGGGATTGCTGGCGGGTTACTACGAAGGCTGGTGGGATCGCCTGATTATGCGCATCTGTGATGTGCTGTTCGCGTTTCCCGGCATTCTGCTGGCGATTGCGGTGGTGGCGGTGATGGGTAGCGGCATGGCGAACGTGATCATCGCCGTGGCGGTGTTCTCCGTGCCGGCGTTTGCCCGTCTGGTGCGCGGTAACACGCTGGTGCTCAAGCAACAAACCTTTATCGAATCCGCGCGCAGCATCGGGGCCAGCGATGCGGTGATCCTGTTTCACCATATTCTGCCGGGCACGGTATCGTCGATTGTGGTCTATTTCACCATGCGTATCGGCACGTCGATTATCTCAGCCGCCAGCCTGTCATTTTTAGGCCTGGGCGCGCAGCCGCCCACCCCGGAGTGGGGCGCGATGCTCAATGAAGCGCGTGCGGATATGGTGATTGCGCCGCATGTGGCGCTGTTCCCTTCGCTGGCGATTTTTCTGACGGTGCTGGCGTTTAACCTGCTGGGTGATGGCCTGCGCGACGCGCTGGACCCGAAGATTAAGGGATAGAAGGTTCCCTCTCCGTATGAGGAGAGGGAAGGAAGGCTTAAACGCGGGAGCCCCACAGATCGTATTCGTCGGCGTTTTCCACTTTGACGCGGACAACGTCGCCCGGTTTAACCCCGGTTTCGCCGTTCAGGTACACCGCGCCGTCGATTTCCGGAGCGTCCGCCATGCTGCGGCCAATCGCGCCTTCTTCGTCCACTTCATCGATGATCACCAGAATTTCGCGGCCGATTTTTTCCTGCAAGCGCTCGGCGGAGATCTGCTGTTGCAGTTGCATAAAGCGGTTCCAGCGCTCCTCTTTCACCTCTTCCGGCACCTGATCGGCCAGTTCGTTGGCGGTTGCTCCTTCTACCGGGCTGTATTTAAAGCAGCCGACGCGATCCAGACGCGCTTCCTGGAGGAAATCGAGCAGCATCTGGAAATCTTCTTCAGTTTCGCCAGGGAAACCGACGATAAAGGTGGAACGCAGCGTCAGTTCCGGGCAGATTTCACGCCACTGCTTAATGCGCGCCAGTTGCCTGTCGACCGCGCCGGGGCGCTTCATCAGCTTGAGAATGCGCGGGCTGGCGTGCTGCAGCGGGATATCCAGATACGGCAGGATCTTGCCTTCCGCCATCAGCGGAATGACATCATCCACGTGCGGATACGGGTAAACGTAGTGCAGACGCGTCCAGACACCGAGTTTCGCCAGTTGCTCACACAGGCCAACCATGCTAGTTTTCACTGGCTCGCCGTTGTGAAAGCCCATGCGGTGTTTTACATCCACGCCGTAAGCGGAGGTGTCCTGCGAGATCACCAGCAGCTCTTTCACGCCGGCATCGACCAGACGTTTGGCTTCGGCTAACACCTCGCCAATCGGGCGGCTTACCAGATCGCCACGCATCGACGGAATAATGCAGAACGTGCAGCGGTGGTTACAGCCTTCGGAAATTTTCAGGTAAGCGTAGTGGCGCGGCGTCAGTTTGACGCCCTGTTCCGGCACGAGGCTCAGGAACGGATTGTGCTTTGGTTTCGGCACATAGTGATGAACATGTTCCAGTACCTGCTCATAGCTGTGCGGCCCGGTGATCTCCAGCACTTTCGGGTGCACTTCGCGGATCTGATCCTCTTTTGCGCCCAGGCAGCCGGTCACAATGACTTTGCCGTTTTCATTCAGCGCTTCGCCGATGGCTTCCAGCGACTCTTGCACCGCGCTGTCGATAAAACCGCAGGTATTGACGATAACCATGTCAGCGTTGTCATAGCTTGGCACCACGTCATAACCTTCGGTGCGCAGTTCGGTGAGAATCCGTTCGGAATCCACCAGGTTTTTTGGGCAGCCAAGAGAGACAAAGCCGATTTTCGGCTGCAGGTTCACATTGCTCATAGTTCAAAAATTAATCAGTTATAGGATCTTAGGGCAGGGATTGTACAGGGCTCTCGCCTGGATTTATAGGGTAATTAAGGGGGAGCGCAGGGAATTCTGAGCAGCAACATGCGGCTTTTGGGCGGGAAAGGTGTAGCTGACGCGGCAATACGGGCTGAGACCTCATCAACGGTTCCTGTGTTACCGCATCGGGATTTGCGAGCATGCTTCCAGTAATATCAATCTATTCAGCAAGTTAGCTGTAAACCCTTGTCGCTTGTAGTGTTACGCTTTATATGTGCCCTGCGCCTGCAAAATCAGGCGTCGGGGTTAGCCTTCTTGAAACCGTGTAGTAACACGTAGTGTCGCGTGTCCGGTCATAGCGCTTTTGACCCTATAAAAGCTATGTTGACAGCCTGGTTTGTTGATGGTTGTATTGTACAACTATCTACTCCCCTCTGAGGTAACAACGTGGCCGCTGACCAACTGATCAACGATATCCGTTCCGCATCACGGCGGATGGTGCGTGAGCTGGGCTTTATGAACAGCACGCTTGCGGCGACGGATTATTCTCCTTCCGCCGTTCATACTCTGCTGGAAGTGGAAAAACAGGGGGCGATGACGGCAGCGCAGCTGGTGCAGATCCTGGGGCTGGAGAAATCAAGCGTCAGCCGTATGCTGAGCCGGCTTATCGCCGCCGGTGAATTGCAGGACGTACCCTCGGCTGCGGATGCGCGCTATAAAACGCTACAGTTGACCGCGCAGGGCAAAGCGAGCGTCGCGCGCATTAACAATTACGGTGCGATGCGTGTGCGCGAGGCGCTGCAACATCTGACTGCTGCCGAACAGGAGGCGGTTGCTCGCGGCTTGTCGGCCTATGCCACCGCGCTTGAAGCCTGCCGCCAGGGCGCACCGCGTCCTGGCCGTGAAAAGCCAGAAATCGTCACCGGTTATCTGCCGGGAATGATTGGCCGTATCAGCGAAATGCACGCCAGCTACTATTCGCAACATTATGGTTTCGGCTATTTTTTTGAAAGCAAACTGGCCGCGGGCCTGGCCGAATTCGCCGGACGTCTGGAGAATGCGCGTAATAACATCTGGCTCGCGGTTTATAAGGGCAAAATCGTCGGCTCGGTGGCCATTGACGGGCAAGATTTAGGCAATAACGAGGCGCATCTGCGCTGGTTTATTCTTGATGATGAATGCCGTGGCACCGGCATGGGACGTCAACTGCTCGCCAAAGCGATGCAGTTTTGCGATGAACAACAGTTTTCTGCGGTGCAGCTCTGGACATTCAGCGGGCTGAACGCCGCGCGCGCCCTTTACGAATCTTTCGGTTTCACCCTGAGCAAAGAGTGGCAGGGCGAACAGTGGGGAAGCACAATGCTGGAGCAGCAATTTACCCGCTGCGGGGAAATTGCGCAGCGTTAGATCCGTTGCGCTATGAGCTTGGCTGGAGCAGAGCTTACAGCCTTTTGTGTCCCGATAAGGCTGGCTATTAACCGCTACACCCGCGCTTTATTTTGCCGTTTTTTCGGCGATTTTTTTATCAATATACGTTTTAAGGATTTGCTGCTGCGCTGCCACGACGTCACTTGATGACACCGCTTGCAGCAGCCCGGCGAGCGTTTCATTGTCTGGCCCCTCCGTGACGGTAATTTTCAGGGTATACGGCGTCACTTTTGCCAGCTCAATGGTTTTGCCGTGCGTTATCACTGCTTGTTGGTTGTAATAACGCCCGACATATACTTTATCAAACTCGATCGTGGCATCATTACCGCCAAAATCTATCGCCACGGTTAATCCGTGATGATTATTCATGCCGTATGGCCGCAGTTGTTTGGGGTAAAAAAGAGAATACGGAACAAACGATAATCGCTCTTCGCTATGCTGGATTTTAATTTGCATAGCAAAACCGAGATCGCTGGTTAATTGCCCGGCCAGAAGAGGCGTATTGTAATATTGATAGGGTAATCCGGGCGTTGTCAGATTATTTTTTCCTGTGCCGCCGAACTGACCATAAACCAGCGTTAAACATTGCGCGTTAGAAATTAGCGTGGTTCTACTCGGATAAATATAGGCATTTAACGGGTAGGGCTTCGCCATATTGCTACCAACTTTTGATATAAGCGAAAAACCATATTTAAGGGTTTCACTCAGGATCGGCGTAGCCACCGCTAATAATAGCGCGGCGGCTTCAGGAGAACCTCTGTCCTCATCTAACGCCGCAGGGCAGGGATCTCCCGATATAAACGCGCGCATCTCTTCAATTCCGCCCTCCTTTATTGTTTGCGGGTTATAGCTGACGGTGTTTGTATGCTCACTTGTACACCCTGCCAGAAGGGTGCTGATCAATAAGAATGTTTTTTTGCCAGGCATACGGGTCACCTCTTAAAAGGGCAGTTTTGATTTCGGTACAGCGTAATTAGCCAGTAATTTTTCGATGTTCAATTTGCACATGTTTTTACTGAGAGTTTGTTCCGATGAAATATGGATGCCACTTATAACCACGCTATTTTCCGTTTTGCTTTTCGTCACATTGACGATGGGCGCACCGGAAAAGCCCTGGAGCACCGTACACAAATGAATAAGACAGTTATCATTGATATAAACCACCTTGCAGCTTTTATTTTGTTGGTTATCGGTTGCTGCCATATTAGAGGCCTGATAATTGTCGGGGATCTTTTCAGGGGAAGAAATAGCAACGCCCGGTATCCATAATTCATCATTAACGTCGGCTTGTTGCCACTGAACAGGGGGCGAGGCAATATTTACTTTATCAACCGTTAAAACAGCATAATCACAATAGCTGCCCTCGGTTTGAAAACACACTTTGCCATTCTGTTTACTGACTTTTCTCGATTCGCCGTTACTAAAATAAGCCGTATCAACATTACAATGCGCCGCGGTGACAACGGTGGTGTTATTGATTAAAAAGCCGCTGCACGCTTCTAATGACGAACGCAGATAAACAACCGAAGGAATAAATTTAGCGGCATAGGGAAATGTCTCAACGTTATTCTTTTCCAGCTTTTTTTGACAGCGGCTGATAACCAACTGCGCCGATTCTTTATCACCATAGGTACTATAATAATTCACCGTCGCCGAATTACAGTCAGGCGTATTTTCCGCAATGCTGCCTGGCGGTAAATGCAGTTTCTCCATGACGATTTTGTTGTCTTCGTTACGCGTGGGGTATTGGTTGATACCCTCCTGCTGCATGTTGCGGATGGTCAGTTTGAACAGCGTTGATTCATGTTCCGCTGATTTTATTCCCTTATCAAACGGGTGCTTTTTCAGTAGATCATCGGTCTGGAGTTGCTCGATATTTAACCCGTCATTGCTGACGATGGCAGTCTCACGCGCGCCCACCTGATTGATAATGCTACATAACATGAGCAACAGAAGTGGGAGTATCGCTCGCATGGTAACGATCCAGAATGCAGGAGTATTACTGAATTATCAGACGCTGCGGTGCAAAGTTTTCTCATACGAAAGTATGATTTTTGTTTCCAGATAAGAAGCCTGTTGCCGTTATCAGGCGAGACTGCAACAACGGCCCTTTTGGTTGCAATTAATAATGATTCGCATTAACTTCGTTGTGAATTTCTTGTACCAGGGAAGGATAATGTTCACGCGTTCATTTAAAAATGGCTTCATATTCCTGCGATTAAGCTCGTTTAACGCAGGCGGTTTTTCGAGCCCAGGCGCAGTAATTCGCCAGTTGGCGGCACTCCTGCTGATGCTCTGCGCGGCGAACAGTTATGCCCGCCCGGACATGACGCCGTTGGGGCCGAATATCGCCGATAAAGGTTCTGCGTTTTATCATTTCACTGTTAATACTTTTGATTCCACCGACGGCAAGCGCCATTACAAAGTGTGGACCGCCATCCCGAATAAAAAGCCGCCCGCCAGTGGTTATCCGGTGCTCTATCTGCTGGACGGCAACGCGGTGATGGACCGGTTATCCGATGAGCTGTTGCAAAAACTGTCGCAGCGCGATCCGCCCGTGCTGGTGGCGATTGGCTATCAGACCGATCTGCCGTTTGAGTTAACCGCCAGAGCGTATGACTACACGCCCGCAACGCAAAGTAGCCCGCAGAATCTGCGCGGCAGAACCGGTGGCGGTAGCGCGATTTTCCGCAGGTTACTGGAGCAGACCATTGCCCCGCTGGCTGAAAAAGATCTCGCTATCGACCCGCAAAAGCGGGCGCTGTGGGGGCACTCTTACGGGGGACTGTTCGTGCTGGAGAGCTTTCTGTCGTCCGATTTCTTTCACACGTTCTACTCAGCCGTCCCTTCGCTGGATCGTAATAACGCTGCACTACTGAGCGCACTTGAGCGTGTCAACACAGCGCAGAGCCGCCAGAAATCAGTGTGGTTTATGGAAGGCGACGGCGACAGAAAAACGCAGGACGAAAACGCCACCTCGGACGTGTTAGCTGCCCTAAGCCAGACGGTTTCATGCCTGCGTAGCAGAGGCATACCGGCGACTTACCGGCTTTATCCCGGCCTGACGCACGGCGCGATGTTTGCCGCCTCGATGCACGCGGCGCTGTTGCATGTGTCCGGTGAGACGCTTCCTGAAGCAGAGTAAAAAAGGCCGCGAATGCGGCCTTCAGCGGTTTAGCTCAATGCATAAATCGCGTCGAAAATGGTGGCGGGAATACACCAGTCTTTGGTGAACTCTTCGAGCGCTTCCAGGTTCTCTTTGAAATGCGCCAGCATGATATCAATTGCCTGCGCTTCGTCTTCCGCCTGGGTTTCAAACGGCATTTTGTGAAAGCCATCAGCTTTAAGCTGCCGCACTTCTTCGGCGGACAAGGTTTTTTTCTCATAGACATTCACGGCAATGTCACTGGAGTAGAACACATAGGTTTTCATGACATCTTCCTTGTAAATGAAGCGGTTGGTGGCAGCTATGTTATCGGCATCGGGCAATGTTCGTTTACCCCTGCACGATATAAATTATTACTATGCGCTTCGCTTGCCCGGTAAAAAAGCCCCTGGTTTTCGTCTTTTCTCGCGCTCACCGGCGCGCAAAATTCATGCTAATTTGAACGTTTTCCTCACGTGATAAAGGCAGGGTTATGGCAAGTTTCGACGTTCAGGAATGGCGCAAAGAGAATTACCTGGTAACAACCGACGCCGAAAAGCAGGATATTGCAGCGATCCACCGTTATCTGACGCGATCAACATGGGCGGTGGGGATTGACCGGGAGACGGTGGCGATCTCCGTGCAAAATAGCCTTAATTTCGGTCTGTTTCATGGTGAGGCGCAGATAGGTTTTGCCCGGTTAGTGACCGATTACGCCACCTTCGCCTACCTGTGTGATGTGTATGTGCTGGAAGCGTATCAGGGGCAAAAACTGGGAAAATGGTTAATCGCCTGCTGCCATGCGCATCCGGTTTTTGAAAAACTGCGCCGGATTGTTCTCTTTACTTCCACCGCGCCCTGGCTGTACGCGCAGGCGGGTTATGAACCTGTTAACCGGCCCGATTACACGTGGACGATTGCCCGTCCGGATATCTACAAGAGCAGGAATAACCCGACTAAAGAGTAGCGCGCCTGCACCATCGCGGTAAAAGTGGACAATGCGGTTAATGCCGCGTTGCCATTGCTATGCCGTTCCCGCGCTGGTAAAAACGGCCGGTTTACTAACACCGGAAAGGGAAAAACGATGCGCAGGACAATCATTAAGATTCTGGCGGGGCTGCTGTATGTGGTGCTCGCCTTTTTTATTAGCGCTGTCATCAAGCCGGTTAACCAGTTCTGGCAATGGTCATCGGACTGGCTGTTTGATCTGCTCTGGCGACACCACATGATTACCGATACCTACGAATGGGGGATGGATCCACCAGGCACCATAATGCTGGTGACAATTGTGCTGGTGATCGCCTGGCTTTTAGCCCGCAGCGTTAAAGTGCTACGGGCTAAAATCGGGCGCTGAGTGCCGCGTTTTACCATCCGTATTCTGAATAAGGTTGCCCGGCGGCGATCTGCGCAATCGCATGTTTGACATAGCCAATCGTGTTTTCAGGTAAATCGTCAATGGCGTGCCAGCATAAATCGCCATGTTTCTCCGGTTCGGCGATAAACGGCTCGCCCTGCCAGCGCGTGCAACTGAAAAAGTGGCCCATCCACGAGCGATTCTCTGTCCAGACGTGCAGCGTATGCGCCAGCTGAAGATCATCCGGTGCGATGACCACGCCCGTCTCCTCGTTGGCTTCCCGTGCCGCTGCTGCCCCCAGCGTTTCGTACTGCTCCAGACCACCGGCGGGTAGGCTATAGCAACCGTCCATCCAGCCTGTTCCGGTGCGTTTAAGCATGCAAATCTGCTTCTCTTTTCGCAGCAATACGAATACCGCAACCGACAGGTTATAGCGCTCTCTTGTCATTTTCTTCCCTCTGTTTATCCTTCAGCCTGATATGCTCCTGCGGCACCCAACCCTGTTCTCCATCCGCTTTTTGCGCGTAGTACCAACCATAAAGCGCCTTGATAAGCGTGAGTGTTTCCCCGACACGCACGGTGAGTTCATGGGCGCAATAGTCATCAAGCGCTGTTCCTTCACACGCGCTCAGCGGTGCGAAAAGCTGCTGCGGCGCCCAACCACTTTTTCCTGAGGCTAACGTCACCCACACCCAGCCGCGCCACTGCAAATCGCAATGACTTATCAGCACGCGTTCGCCTTTGCCGACCGCAATCGGATCGGGATACGCCGACGTGTAATCGCGGATAACTTTCGCCTGGAATGGCATCGCTTTACACCATGCCATTATTGCCGTGGCGCAGAAATGCCGGGCGCTGGTTTAACCGCGCGAACCAGGCGTCAATGGCAGGAACCGGCGGGTGGTCGAATGGCGTCATCTTCCAGCGGTTGACCGACAGCCCCAGCACCACATCCGCCAGCGTAAAGGTGTCACCTGCGGCGAATGCTCCGGTGCGCTGCAATTGCTGCTCCAGAATGCCGATGCAGTGATTCCACTCTTTGATGCCTGCTGCGATGGCTTTCGGGTCGTTAAAGTCCGGGTTCTTGCGTGCCAGTGCCGGGAAGACATAACGCCAGGCGTTGTTGAACTCGGTGGCCTGCCAGTCCATCCAGTGTTCAACGTTGGCGCAGGCTTGCGGCTCACTGGGAAGCAAATCCTCACGCCCGGCTTTACGCACCAGATAACGGCAAATCGAGTTGGATTCCCACAATACAAAACCGTCGTCTATCAGTACCGGCACCATCGCGTTAGGGTTCATAGCGCGGAATTCATCCGTTTCGGTGGAGGCAAAACCGCTGCCGTAATCTTCCTGCACATAATCCAGCCCGGCTTCTTCACAGGTCCAGAGTACTTTTCGCACATTGATCGATGTCGTTTTGCCAAGAATTTTAAGCATGTTGCAGGTGTCCATTCGTGTAATTAATCGTTTAAAAACAATACACCAGACAAATGCTTTCTGACCACCTGCAGATGCGTGCCAGCACGTCACGGTCACTCATGATATTAGCGGACGGCAAACACACGGGATAAAGCGTAATGCATGGCGGCAGACGCGTAAGGGTGAGAACAGTCGTGCGGAGGCGTGATGGGGCAGTCTGGCTCAGTGAGCGGCGGGTGAGATAGAGCGAGTTAACTGATTCATTTGTGAAAATTATGGATTGCTGGAGGCGCGGGATATCACCGAGCACGGTGGTTGGCTGGCGTGGCTCACTTTAAGTGAAATGTAAAGGTCCGGCAGATAAAATTAAATATTGACCGGACGCATGCTTTTGTTCAAAAAGCGACCATACTATGATCCTACACTGGCTGACAAGGGGGGAAGATGTATGACCGTTGATGAACTTGCGCGTCGTCTGCTGACGAAGTTGATTGCTGCCCGAAGTGACCTTGCGGCCTATATCCAGATGCGAAAAGCGAAAGGGTATATGTCGGTCAGCGAAAATGATCGTCTGCGTGAACGCTTCTTTGCCCTGGCGCTGGAGATCCGCGATAAAGGCGAACGGTTAAACGAAATGCCGGATCGCGACTCACGTAGTGCGATATACCGCGCCGAGGAAGCGCTCTCCTCAGCAGCTGTTTGTCTGATGAGCGGGCGACAGGATTGTCCCACCTATATTTCGGTGAATGTCGACAAGCTGGAACGTTCGCTGAATGTGCTTAATTACTGCATTCAGTATCTGAACGAGCATTCACCGCTCGAAGAAGCCTGATACCAGGGGGAGGAAACTCCCCCTTTCTGCCCCTGCCTCCTCGACGTTGCTCCGCCGGTTTTACTGTAACACCCGCGCTGCGCATGCGGTTGTGTATAGGCAGTGTAAAAGTCGCTTCTGCCCGCGCTGCGCGGTCTACCCTTTATCAGAATAAAAAACTGCATAAAGGAGCGCCGTATGCGCCAGATCCCGCTGCTTTTTCTGTTTCTCTCCCTCTCGGTGTGCGCCGCACCTGCTGCGGTGAAAGTCGATGTATTGCAAACCAAACTCGATCACCCCTGGGCGCTGGCGTTTCTGCCCGATAATCACGGCATGTTGATTACCCTGCGCGGCGGGCAACTGCGTTTATGGCAACAAGATAAGGGCATTTCCGATCCAATTACTGGCGTTCCCGAAGTCTGGGCGCACGGGCAGGGGGGCTTGCTGGATGTGGCGCTGGCACCGGATTTTGCCCAGTCGCGCCGGGTGTGGCTGAGCTACGCCGAGGCCGGTGAGGATGATAAAGCCGGAACGGCGGTCGGGTATGGCCGTCTTAGCGAGGATTTTAAACGCCTCGACGATTTCCGGACGGTGTTTCGCCAGCAGCCGAAACTCTCTACCGGTAACCATTTTGGCGGTCGGCTGGTGTTTGATGGTAAAGGCTATTTATGGATTGCGCTCGGCGAGAATAACCAGCGCTCGACGGCGCAGGATCTGGATAAATTACAGGGCAAACTGGTGCGGCTGACGGCCGAGGGCAAGGTGCCGCAGGATAACCCGTTTGCCGGTAACGCGGGGGCACGAGCGGAAATCTGGTCTTATGGTATTCGCAATCCGCAGGGAATGGCAATCAACCCGTGGAGTAACGCGTTGTGGCTCAACGAGCATGGCCCGCGCGGCGGCGATGAGATCAACATTCCGCAAAAGGGTAAAAATTACGGCTGGCCAATTGCCACCTGGGGTATCAACTACAGCGGGCTGAAGATCCCGGAAGCGAAAGGGGAGATTGTCGCCGGAACCGAGCAGCCGATCTTTTACTGGAAACGATCCCCGGCGGTCAGCGGTATGGCGTTTTACAACGCTGACGTTTTCCCGCAGTGGAAAAACAAACTGTTTATCGGCGCGCTGAAAGAGAAAAATGTCATCGTCATGAGCGTGCAGGGTGACAAGGTGACGGAAGATGGCCGTATTCTCGGCGATCGCGGGCAGCGTATTCGCGATGTCCGCGTTGGGCCGGACGGTTATCTCTATGTTCTGACCGATGAATCCGACGGCGCGTTGTGGAAAGTCAGCCCGGCCTCCTGAAGCAGAAAGGGGATATTCCCCTTTCTTCATTCCGCGTATTAGTCGTAGGTATTTTCCGTTCTGAAATTAACAGGTAAAAGCTATATTTTATTTTCCTATAAACGTTTTCATCTAATTATTTTTAAATAAACAAATGCCGGGTTTTTTATTTTTATAGCGTTTGGTTATGTGACTATTTTTATTTAAGTGCCAGCAGCGATTGCCGATAACTGAATATCTTAGAGTATGCGTTAAAGGAGAGGTAATAATGCATCATCAAGGTATTTCGGGTACGTCGACGGATATTTATGAATTGATTTCCCGCATTGGTAACGTCACCCGCATGTTAAGAAGCAGCCTGCGTGAGTTAGGCCACGATATCACCATTGCTGAACTGGCTAACTCCATCCCTGACGCGCGCAGTCGTTTGCAATATGTCGTCGATCTTACGGCGCAGGCGTCGGGTAAGACGCTCACCTATATCGAACTGACACAACCCCTGCAGGAGCAACTGAGCCAGCAAGCCAGCCAGTTGCTTTCGCAATGGCAGCAACATAATGAAGCCGCAAGTATCGATGAGACGATGGCGCTTGCCCGCGCCACGCATGATTGGCTGGGCTCTGTGCCGACGTGCACCGAAGCCAGCAAATCCAGGCTGCGGGAAATTATGATGGCGCAAGATTTCCCGGATACCACGGCGCGGATTATTGTGCGCATGATGGCGTTGCTGGAAAATATTGAGAAAGAATTCCTGAACGTGCTGTTTGAAAACGTACCGCGAGAAGGACGCGCGGCAATCAAGCAAGCCAGCGCTGATCCGACAGCCCCGCAGGCAGCCGAGCAAGATATTGACGAATTGCTGAATAGCCTTGGTCTGTAATTTATTTTGTTAGTGCTTCACCCTCGTTGTTGTGTTTATTGATATCCTCTAATTGTTATTTTGGTGAATGCAATTCTATTGCATTCACTTTTTTTGGTTGTTTATCTCGCATAACAAACGCACGCCTTTAAATAAAAAAATCCCGCAATGCCATCAACATATGCGGGATAAAAAAGAAAAATAAATTCGTTATACTCAATGAAGCCCGCCCTCATGACAAAGCGGGTGTTAGTCAAGGAATGACATCTTTGAAATCCGCTCTGAAGGAGGTAAGCGGATTTCACACAACTTAACGCAGCAGGGACAGCATGGTCTGCGGAACCTGGTTAGCCTGCGCCAGTACGGAACTGCCAGCTTGCTGCAGGATCTGCGAACGGGACATGTTAGACACTTCTGTCGCGTAGTCAGAATCCTGAATCCGGCTGCGCGCTGCCGACAGGTTGTTCACGGTGTTGTTCAGGTTGGAAATGGTTGATTCAAAACGGTTCTGGGAAGCACCGAGCAGGCTGCGTTCGGTATCCACGGCTTTGATGGCTTTATCCAGATCGGCCAGCGGATTACCGTCGGTGGTGCCGCCGGAGCTGACAACGCCCTGCAGCACATCAAAGCCATGCGCGTCAGTAGAACGTGCGCTGCCGTTGACGATCTGGCCTGTTGTTGCGGCCGTCGCACCGGTGGTGTTGTAGAGGTTGAACGCGTCGCTGCTGCTCACGGTAATGCTGATGGTTTCGCCATCTTTCGCGCCAACCTGGAAATTATACTGGCTGTCGCCCGAGCCGGTATTCAGCACTTTCAGGCCGTTAAAATCGGTCTGGGTGGTAATGCGGTTGATTTCTTCCATACGCTGGTTCACTTCCGCCTGGATGGAGTCAACATCGGACGCGGAGTTGGAGCCATTCTGCGCTTGTACAGTCAGGTCGCGAATACGCTGCAGGTTATTATTCACTTCGCTCAGTGCGCCTTCGGTAGTCTGCGCCAGTGAAATGCCGTCATTCGCGTTACGCACCGCAACGGAAAGACCATTAATATTTGACGTGAAACGGTTAGCAATTGCCTGACCAGCAGCATCATCTTTTGCGCTATTAATACGCAGACCGGATGACAGACGCTCAATAGACGTGCCTAAAGAAGACTGAGATTTGCTCAGGTTATTTTGGGTCATTAAAGACAACGTGTTGGTATTAATAACGGCCATTTCATTTCTCCAGAAATATAGAAGTAATCTATGAGTATTGCCCAAAATCGCTGGGCGAAATGGATATCGTCCACGGGGAATAAAACTTTAAATTTAAATGCCTAATAGTTTATTTTTATAAAAGAATCTATTTAATATGATGATTTTATAACTAATAGTGGTTTTAAATATATTTAAATTGCCGCTGATGCATTCTATTTTAATAATGCTTATAGGCTGATTCGATCATAATTTCGCATAGGTTAGTGAGAAATAAGAATAACCGCATTAGACTAGTTTAGCATTGCTAAACTACAATTAAGTATTGTTGAATTGTTTGTTGGAAAGAATATTTTTTGTAACTTTAATGCAGGTAAATTCGCTTTTCCTGACGCCAGGATGCTGCTAGGCTCATATTTAATCAGGTAGTTGTCTTCAACGTTATTTGTCCTGAAAGGTTAAATGTTGCCCATAATGTGGGTACTAAAAGCAAATTCTAACATTATTGCATCGTTGCATCCTATTAAGCGGTTGATGATATGAATTAACAATTAAAGTTTTGCGCCAGAATTTCGATTACTGATTAGAAAGAATATTGCGTTGTTTATATAACAAATAACTGAATAGTTGTGCCGGAGATGGCACTTAAATTAAATTTAGCACGAAAAATCACGCATCAGTCCCGGTCGTGTTTGCTGCCCTGGCTGAAACATAAAAGGCTTATATTGTGTGGTGTTTCTGTGTTTTTTGTCTGCACACGGGAGAGTTGACGTTATGAGAACGCAAGATTTGGAATACTTCGTCGCGTTGATAAAACATATGAATTTTCAAAAGGCGGCTGAGGAGTGCGATGTTTCTCAACCCACCCTGAGCATTCAAATCAAAAAACTGGAAGAGGAATTAGGCATTCCATTGCTGCACCGCAAAGGCAAAGGGTTTAGCCTGTCGCCGATCGGCTTGCATTTGTTGCCACTGATCGAAAATATTCTTCGAGAGGTGCATAACCTGCATGAGTTAGCGCAGCGGCTACGTTTTCAACCGGTTGGCGTTATCAATATTGGTGTAACCCCGACGCTTGGGTCGTATATATATGAAGACCTGTTCAGCGCGTTCAAAGAAAAATTTCCGGATAATGAGATCAAGCTCCATGAAGTCAGTGAAGATAATTTGCTGAGTATGTTAGGGAAAGGGCAATTACAGTTGGGGCTGCTGATAGGGCCGATTGCTAACGATAACTTCCTCGAGGCTCAGCTCTATGAAGAGCAATTTGTGCTGGGCGTAAACAACAGCCATCCGCTGTCGAAACAAGAAGTGATTGATCTCAGCGAGTTGAAAAAACATAAACTTATTATGACCAAATCGATGCCAGAACATCTCAATCTTGAACCTGGCAGCGAAGAGATCCTCAACCATGCACGGAGTATTTCAAACGATCTGGAAACTATCCGATATATGGTAAAAAATTCGGATAATGTCTCGTTTTTTCCAAAACTTTCAACGCTCGGTAACGATCATAATAGTATAAAATATATTAATATCAAAAATAATAATTTATCCCGTCGGGTTTTCATGATGGTGCGTGAAGGCGATATTATGAAGGAAAAATATTATAGTTTTGGCAGCGACGTTGGCGGTAGAATTAACGCAAGGCTGAATACGCTGTAATGGCTTTATTGTCTTAATTACGCAGTAACCACAGCCTCATGATCGCTGGCTATGAATATATATTGAGATACAAACATTTTTTTTTTGAAAAGTGTTTGTCTCTCAGCCCTATTACTGTGTCTGTAATTTGGGATTAGTCCGTTTTATTGCACTTAATTGTCAATGAAAACGCCGGGTGTAGACGCTGGCAAATTTAATGATGTCAGAGGTGATTCATGTTTCTTAATCCAAAATATACCAACGTTCATCGTTCGCTACTTGCCATTATCAAACCTGCATTGAATGAACATGCTTTTGAAAATAAAAGAACGGACGCCTGTTTTGCGCTGAAAAAATTGATGGCGCTGTATAATGAACTTCGCGTTGAACTGACGCTGCAGCCATATCCGCCAGAGTTGACCGATTTTTTATTTACCTATGAATGTGCGTTGATAACACTGGATGATTATTTACACTCCAGCTCCCCCAGAGAAATGAGTCACGCCATTAGCACCTGCTTTCAATATATAGAAACCGTCCCGGTATTGCTGCGGCGTGTTTCGGTTCAGTACCGCATGCAAGCCATGTGAAAATTAATGATTTAGCTGTAGCGGAAATCTTATATCACTTTACGAGATGGGTATGATGGATAATGTCGCCACTGAGCAGTTGGGGCTGTCGTTAGAACGGGCAAGTTTTTTAAAGAAAAGATCGCAATCATTTCTGTCGGTCGCCAGACAATCTGGCTTAGCCGGTTACGCTTTTACTCAGCGGGATGATGCGCTGAGTGATGATCATGCTGCGGTGATTTCGGGTATGGAGTTTGGCGAAGAGGTGACGCTTTTGCAGGAGACTCTGCAGAATATCGATTTTGCTATCCATAAACTCGACGCGATAAATAATGATGAAGTGGCCGAACCTGACGTGATGGCCTTTTATCAGGATGCAATCGAGCTTCTTGATGAGGCCGAAGCGCTGCTGGAAGAGTGCTGCGAAGTGGATCGTATTGACTACGCGACGGATGAGATCGAATGGGATGAAAGTAGCCTGGTTCCCTTAGAAGACGATCCACTGTTTGCGGATGGCGAGGGCGAAGAGGAGTAACGTCTTTGCTGCTGGCTGCCAGACTTTATAGATTGCCGCGTGGGTGTACCGGATGGCGCCGGCGCGTTTGCTGTCAACAGCAGGCGATAACGTCAGCGCCACCGGTTAAAAACAGGTTCAGGTCACCGGGATCATTACCGCGTTTTTGAAGCCGGGACGTTCGCACAATTGCGCATACCAGCGTTGCAGGTTGGCGTGCGGTGCCCAACTTAACCCGGGGATATTGTAAAGGTTATAGATAAACGGGCCGACGGCGATGTCGCCGCAGCCAAACGCTTCCCCTGAGAGCCAGGGCTGCTTTGCCAGTACATCGTCGAGCATCGCGAACAGCCCATCCAGCGCTTTTTTGTTGGCTTCAATCGCGGCGTTGTCGCGCTGTTCCGGCGCGGTGCGCACCAGCCCCTGCAGCAGTGGGCCATGTTTTGGCGAAAGGGTGCTCAGCGCCCAGTCCATCCACTTTTCCCCTTGCGCTCGCTCAGCAGGGGAGTCGACCCACAAACGGCCCTGACCGTACTGCGCCGCCAGGTAACGCACGATGGTGTTGGATTCCCACAGCACCACGTTGGTTTCATCGTCCCGTAGCAGCGGCACCAGACCATTCGGGTTCATCGCCAGATACTCAGGCTCATGGTTCACGCCGAACTCTCTGCCTGCCAGAATATGCTGGTACGGTAATTCCAGCTCTTCCAGCAGCCAGCGAACTTTTTTGACGTTAGTAGAGTTATTTCTGCCCCATAGCGTTATCATTTTTACCTCAGTGGTGTGAATGAGTGTCGGTGTGACATTCATCGTGTGCCAATCTCCGACATTCTTCAAGTTGCAGATGTGCGGGTTTTGTTACCGGTTTCTTCGTAAGCGTCGTTCCTTCGGCGCCAGCGCAAGCACGGCTCAACGCGCGAGGTGCAACGCGAATGATTCAGGGGATAAATATTCAGCACAAACGGAGCGCAACACGCTGTTATTGCGTAAACTTTAAAAACTTTACCCAGTGACGGTTTTTTTCGTTTCGTTTGTGCGCTATTACTCACCGTTTGTTGCGGCACGGTGTTGTGACGTTTTTGAATGGATACTCGGGTGGCCCCTATGACGCATTTCTCTTTATCCCTTCGCAGCCTGGTTGCGGGCTCTGCGCTGTTGATGCTTTTCTCCCCTTCGTTGTACGCGGTGGAACAAACGCCGGGTGCGCCTACCGTCGATGCGAGGGCGTGGATCCTGATGGATTACGCCAGCGGTAAGGTGCTGGCAGAAGGCAACGCTGACGAGAAGCTTGATCCTGCCAGCCTCACGAAGCTGATGACCAGCTATGTAGTTGGCCAGGCGCTGAAAGCCGGAAAAATTCATCTCACTGATACAGTGACCGTCGGCAAAGACGCCTGGGCGACCGGCAACCCGGCGCTGCGTGGCTCTTCGCTGATGTTCCTGAAACCCGGCGATCAGGTTTCCGTGGCCGATCTCAACAAAGGCGTGATTATCCAGTCCGGCAACGATGCCAGTATCGCCATCGCAGATTTTGTGGCGGGCAGTCAGGACTCATTCGTCAGCCTGATGAACAGCTACGCGCAAAAACTCGGCCTGACCAATACCACCTTTAAAACGGTACATGGCCTGGATGCGCCGGGGCAGTTCAGCACCGCGCGTGATATGGCGCTGCTCGGCAAAGCACTGATTCGTGATGTGCCGGACGAGTACGCCATTCACAAAGAAAAAGAGTTCACCTTCAATAAGATCCGCCAGCCGAACCGTAACCGGTTGCTGTGGAGCACCAGCATGAACGTGGATGGCATGAAAACTGGCACCACCGATGGCGCGGGTTACAACCTGGTGGCCTCGGCGACGCAAGGTGATATGCGCCTGATTTCTGTGGTGCTGGGCGCGAAAACCGATCGCATCCGTTTTAATGAGTCAGAAAAATTGCTCACTTGGGGTTTCCGTTTCTTCGACACGGTTACGCCTATCAAGCCTGACGCGACGTTTGTCAGCCAGCGCGTGTGGTTTGGCGATGAGAGCGAAGCGAAACTTGGCGCGGGCGATACAGGCTCTATCACCATTCCTAAGGGGCAATTAAATAACCTGAAAGCCAGCTACACCTTAACGCAGCCGGAACTGCAGGCACCGCTGGCTAAAGGCCAGGTGGTGGGCACCATCGATTTTCAGTTGAACGGTAAAACCATTGAGCAACGTCCGCTGGTGGTGATGGAAGCGGTGGAAGAGGCCGGTTTCATTGGCCGGATGTGGGATTTTGTGTTGCTGAAATTGCATCAGTGGTTTGGCGGCTGGTTCTCCTGATACAACCTCGACCGTGCCCAGCCGGGCGCGGTCAATAGAGCAACGTTAGCTGGTGTTTTTTTGCTTCGCTCTCCAGCGCTTCGTCGGGGCGACAGTCGCTGACCAGTACATCAAAGCGGCTTAATGGCCCCATGCAGGCCGAACGCACTTTGCCGAACTTGCTGTGATCCACCACCAGAACGTGGTATTGCGCGCAGGCCATCGCCCAGTGTTTTACCGGCAACTCTTCCAGATTAAAACAGGTCGCGCCCTGCTGCGCATGCACGCCCGCCGCCGAATAAAAGGCGATATCCGGGCGCAGATTGTTCAGCGTTTCGTTGAAGTTCAACGGTTTGAAAATGGCGTTGCTGGCGTGGAACTCACCGCCGCTGAGAATGGCGCGACACTGTGGTTTTTCCTGTAATGCCAGAAAGGTGTTCAGTGAGTAACAGACGCCGGTGAAGGGCAGATCGTCCGCAATGGCTTCAATGATCCACGGCGTGGTGGTGCCGCAATCGAAAAAGGCCATCTGATGCGCTTTAAGTAGCCCGGCGGCAAGTTTTGCCGCGTGGCGCTTCTCTTCTACCAGACGATTTTTTTGGTCGCTTAACAGATAATGGCTGGCGGAGCGCGGCTCCAGGACGATGTAACCGCCCAGCAGCACGACCGGCGCGCTGTTGGCGCTGAGATCGCGGCGAATGGTCATTTCAGATACGCCAAGCAGCGTCGCCGCCTCTTTCAGGTGCAGTTTATCGCTGCGCTTGAGCGCCGCCAGCAGCTGGCCTATCCGTTCGTCGCGTCTTGTTTCCATAATTCCCCTGAATAAAAGAAAGCCCTGCATTGAGCAGGGCGTTCATATTACCTTTGCCTCAGGGCTTAGTCACGTACCCAGCCGCGGCGAATCAGCATGGCGAAACAGGCGCGATAGAGTTGTTGCACACTGTGGTAGAGCGCCGGGCCAAAGCCTTGCCAGAGGATTTGCGCCGACAAACAGCCGCCGATGCCAACCAGCAGCGCGCCGAGCATATCCAGCGGCCAGTGCACGCCAAGATAAACGCGTGACCAGGCGATGGTCAGACCGATGACCATCAACAGCGCGCCCGACCACAAACGGTGCCAGGCAAGGAAAGCGACCGCAAAGGTGAAGATCACCGTGCCGTGATCGCTCGGGAAAGAACTGTCCGGTGCATGGTGCAGGAAGTTGTAGCCCACGCGATCGGCAAAGGGGCGATCGTGGGGGAAAAAATGCCCCAGCAACGCCGAACAACAAAGACTGACCAGCATCGCCAGTGTGACTTTAATTACCAGCTGGCGCTGCGCGTTCACCTGTTCGCGTGGACCCCATAACCAGAGGCCAACGGCTAGCAGCGGTACGATGCTAATCAAATCGCTGGCGGCAAAATCGGCAAACGCAATCAGCCAGCGCGGAGAGTCTGGCGTGGCGTTAATCCAGTAAAACAGGGTGTAATTCAGGCTCTCTAACATACGTTTGTTACTCTTTGATGAAATAAGCAAAATTGACGCGAAAGTGCCCACCTTAAAAGCGGCATGATTAACGGTAAAGTGGTTTTGTCTTACTCATCTGAGAGTTAGACGATTCCTGGAGTAAAGCACGGAAGGCGTATAGTACGGCGGTGCACTTAAGTGAACCTTAAACGAACTGAAATGTGCTTTATTTATTGTGTGACTGAAAATTTCCTATCGCTGCAAAGCGGCTTTGATTACACTCTGCGCGATTTTTCATAGATGAAGAGATTGCATGCAAAACCATTCCTTAACGGGCCAACGTCTGGGACGACGGGCGCTACTGTTTCCCCTCTGCCTGGTGCTTTACGAATTCTCCACCTATATCGCCAACGATATGATCCAGCCCGGCATGCTGGCCGTGGTGGAGCAGTACAACGCCGGCATTGAGTGGGTTCCAACGTCAATGACCGCTTACCTCGCGGGCGGCATGTTTTTGCAGTGGCTGCTGGGGCCGCTGTCGGATCGCATTGGCCGCCGCCCGGTGATGCTGACCGGCGTGGTGTGGTTTATCGTTACTTGCCTGGCAACACTGCTGGCGCAGGACATTGAGCAATTCACGTTACTGCGCTTTTTGCAGGGCATTAGCCTGTGCTTTATTGGCGCGGTAGGTTACGCGGCGATCCAGGAATCCTTCGAAGAAGCGGTGTGCATAAAAATCACCGCGCTGATGGCAAACGTGGCGCTGATAGCGCCGCTGCTCGGTCCGCTGGTGGGCGCTGCGTGGGTGCATGCCGCGCCGTGGCAGGGAATGTTTGTCCTCTTCGCGTTGCTGGCGGCTTTCTCCTTTGTTGGCCTGCAACGGGCAATGCCGGAGACCGCCACGCGGCTGGGTGAAAAGCTCTCCTTTAAAGCCTTGTGGCGCGACTATGTCGAAGTGATGAAGAACCTGCGTTTTGTCGCCGGGGCGCTGGCGACAGGTTTTGTCAGCCTGCCTTTGCTGGCGTGGATTGCCCAGTCGCCGATTATCATCATCAGCGGCGAGCAACTGAGTAGCTATGAATACGGCTTGTTGCAGGTGCCGATTTTTGGCGCTCTGATTATCGGTAACCTGGTACTGGCGCGACTGACTTCACGGCGCACTGTGCGCGCGTTGATCATTATGGGCGGCTGGCCTATCGCGGCCGGGTTGCTGCTGGCGGCTGTTGCGACAGTTGCCTCTTCGCATGCCTATTTGTGGATGACCGCCGGGCTGAGCCTTTACGCCTTTGGTATCGGGCTGGCGAATGCCGGGCTGGTGCGTCTGACCCTGTTTGCCAGCGATATGAGTAAAGGCACCGTTTCGGCGGCAATGGGCATGTTGCAGATGTTTATTTTTACCGTCGGTATCGAAATCAGTAAACACGCCTGGCTGAGCGGCGGCAATGGCTTGTTCAGCCTCTTCAACCTGGCTAATGGCGTACTGTGGCTGGGCTTGATGGTGGTATTTCTGCGTGATAAACGAGTGGGGAATTCGCTGGAAGGATAGGGCGGCGCGCATTAACAGCGCCGCCGCGTAATCAGCAGGTTTCAGCCTGTGTTTCCGGAGCCGGTTTGGCGACCGCGCGGGCAACCACGGCGGCAATCAGCACCAGCCCCATCACCACCAGCATGGCGCTACGCAGGCCGTAGTGCTCGCCGAGAAAACCGAGCAGCGGCGGGCCAACGAGAAACGCCAGGTAGCCGGTGGTGGCGACCACGCTGACGCGGGTAGCCGCGTCCGGGCCGGTATCGCTGGCGGCGGAAATGGTCAGTGGGAAACCGAGCGAGGCACCAAGCCCCCACAAAATCACCGAGAAGCCCGCCACCCAGGCACTATCAACGAAGATAATCAGCCCGATGCCCAGCGCACCCATCAACGCGCTGGCGCGCACCACTGTGACGCGGCTGTAACGGTCAATAAACCAGCCGCCGATAAATCGCCCGACGGTCATTCCAAGAGTAAAACCGGTGTAGATCAGCGAGCCGGACGTCGGGCTAAAGCCGTGCCCGTCCACCATCAATAGCGGCAACCAGTCGTTGGCGGAACCTTCGGCAAATGCCATTGCGAGCACGACCACGCCAATCAGCAACAGTTGGGTATCACGCCAGAACGGTTGCCCTTTTTTCGCGCGCGCTTTCTCCTCGGCGGAGTCTTTGCCGGTGCCAGGCGGAATGGCGGAAATCGCCAGCATGATGGGAACAATCGCCACCAGTGCCGCCGCCAGAATGTGCCAGTTGGCCGCCAGGCCAACAGCGGTAACGCTCATACCAATGCCTGCGCCGACCAGCGTGCCGAAGCTGTAAAAACCGTGCATCATGGGCAGCACGGTTTTGCCCATTTCGCGCTCGACTTCCGCGCCTTCGATATTCATTGCCACTTCGCCCGCACCCAGGCTGCCGCCGAAAAGAGCCAGACCAACGGCAAATAACAGTGGAGATGCCAGCCACAATGCGATACTCAGCACCACCATGCCGATGACGCTGAACGACATGCTGGCGCGGATCACTTTCCGCGCGCCAAAGCGCTTTACCAGCCAACCGGAGGAGAGAATGCCGCTCATCGAACCGACCGACAGGCCAAACAGCACCACGCCCATTTCAGCGGTGGAAACCGATAAAATATCGCGGATTGCGGGCGTTCGTGTAGCCCACGAGGCCATTAATAGCCCCGGTATAAAAAAGAAGGTAAACAGCGCCCACAAGCGATGTTGCAGGGCTTTTCGCGAAGCATTTCCAGTCATAACGTCACGGCAAAGAGGGAAAAGATAAGACAACACTAGCAAGCAAGTGTACATTTGTACATAAATGAGTGAGAGGATCTATGGCCCGAAGACCCAACGACCCGCAGCGGCGTGACCGCATTCTGCAAGCGACGCTGGATACCATCGCCGCACACGGGATTCAGGCGGTGACGCACCGTAAAATAGCCAGCTGTGCGGATGTGCCGCTGGGCTCAATGACCTATTACTTTTCCGGTATCGATGCGTTATTAGCTGAGGCTTTCAGTCTGTTTACCCGGCAGATGTCGGCGCAATATGCCGCTTTTTTCGACGGCGTTGACAGTCAGGCAAAAGCCTGTGAGGCGCTAACCGAGCTGATTTACAGCGCCCAGGTGACCACCGCGCGCAATATGGAACTGATGTACCAGCTGTATGCGTTTATGAGCCGCCAGCCCACGCTGAAAAGTGTGATGCAAGACTGGATGCGCACCAGCCAGACCATGCTGGAGCACTGGTTCGAACCGATGACGGCACGTGCGCTGGATGCGTTTATCGAAGGGATGACGCTGCATTTTGTGGTCGATCGCGAGCCGCTGAGCCGCGAAGCTATTCGCTTAATGATCGGGCGTCTCGCCGGGCAATGAGCGGTACGCGTTGTCGATTAATGCACAGGCGCGATGGCTTGCGTCAAGCGCGAGACACAGTTCTACGTCCGCTGAAAAACCCCGGGCGTGGAGTTCACTGGCGGATGCGCAGTAATGAAGAGCACTGAAGTCACCGCCCTGAAATGCGGCCTTTGCCACTTGCGCTTCAGGCGAGAGTTTACGCTTGCCAAGTGCGGCAATAATGGCACCCGCCGCCAGATAATCCTCCAGCGCCGGGCGCAGGCTACCATCCGGCCAGCGTTCCCCGGCCGGGATCAGCAAAATGCGCTCAAAGCCTGCACAAGCTTTCGCGGTCGCCAGTCGGTTGCGAAAACAGCCGCTAAACACCGCTGCGCCGCAATCGCGTGCTTTAAACGAAAGCGTGGAACCGTTAGGTGAGGGGAGCACCAGCCGGTGTCCGGCGGGAATATGCAGTAACGAGGCGGGCGAGAGTGTGTAATTCCCACCGGCAAAGGTGCGGTCAAAACTGGCGACGTCGGCATGGTTTTCCTGTGCGTAGCGCTGCGCGCTCGCATCTTTCCATGGCCATGGGTAAATCAGCGCCTGGTTATCAGTGGCGATGCTAACGCACGTGGAGAACGACATCACGTCGACAATCACCACACAATCGGCTTCCTGCGCCAGCTGCTCCGCTGCAGTTAAACCCCACTCCAGACGCACATCGAACGAGCTTTGGCTGTACCACTGTGCACACATTTTCTGCTCCTTTATTCCACGCGAAAAACATCAGGATGTTGTTCCGTTGCGGCCTCATGGAAAATATCCCCCAACCAGCCGGGGATCTCCGCTTCGCTTAATTCACTCGGAACGATGATGTTATAAAGGCGCGAATGCTTGCCTTCGTTTCTGTCCACGCGGAACACGTGCCAGCCATCCCCCACGCGTTTCACCCCAATATAACGGCCAAAAACGTTGTAAATCAGCATCAGGGGGGCTCCTTACGGTGTCGGGTAATGGTTAAAAAAGAGCACAATGAAAAACACGGCGCTGGCGATTGCTTTAGTATTAATGCAAAAATAGGTAATTCAAACAACCCATTGAAAAGGAATAAAATGTTTTTAGACACTGTAATGTGGCTAATATCCGTGGCAGCGTTTCTCGCCTGGATCTTTGGTATCACTTTAAAAAATACCTTTGCCACCAATGCGAAACATTTTGCCCTTTTTTTGCTTGTGCATCTGATGTTGAGCGGTGCTGCCATTATGCTGAAAAAGCACGGCGTTGCGGGTGTTAGCAGAGACTCCGGTCCGTGGGTGCTTACCGGTCTCAGGCTGTTTTTAAAATGTTATATGGCGTTTGCGATGATCATAACGGTGAGTTTTTTCTTTGCGCTTATCAGCAAAGGTGCACAACAGATGACGCATTTTCATAAAACCTATAACGCCGCGAATCTGCACCGCAACCCGCTTAAGTTCTACCTGCGTCGCGAAGCGGGGATTGTATGGGCCTACGGGCTCTGCTTTTTAGCAGGAGGCGTTTATGTGCTGTGGGCGATATGGTTTCGTCTGGCGTTTTAAGAGGTTTTGGGCTGCGATTGTTCCGTTGTTGCTTTTTTGTCGATATCGACAGATATTTTATGCGCAGCGTACAAACACAACAGAATAATAACAAGATGACCTAACTTTATTCCGCGCTGACTATTCATAATAGAAAAGAGTACAGCGTTGTTGCGTTTTAATATGAAATAACACCATATATTGGCAAATAAGAAAATGAATAATACCATTAATACAAATACGATTTGCGCAAGGCTTTTATAGGTCACTTGAGGTTCTCTGTAAAAGAGAATCGCCAGCGCAATTAATGATGTTGTCAGTAATGCGGTAGAAATCCCGGCGGACCACAGCAGCAGGTCGCTGGTCACTTTGCGCAGGGCTGCGCCAAACCTGCCTCGCAGGGTGTCCATTCCCCATGTGTCGGGTTTCATTGCTTCCATATCTTTCATGAAAAATGAGATCGGGATAATAATACATAACACCATCCAGCCGTAATTAATTTGCGGCATACTTTTATCCAGAAAACTAAGCAGATAATTTGCGATATCAAAATTCGCTGTTTTTCCTGCAATATAAAACGAGATAATGGAGATAATGCACCACATACCGATTTTATAAAAAACATCGCGGTATAATGATTTTTTTAACCAACTTTCAAGTATGTTTTCTTCCGCTTTCATCGTCGTCCCGTTATATCAAGTTATGCTGTTTTCGGCATCGATATTACCAAATCTTTGTTGCTTCGCCAGCGGCAGAGGGAAGGCGAAACACAGGCTTCTTATCGGTTCAAATCGAGGAAGGATAATGGGAAAAAGGCAACAAAAAACCCATCAACCTTGAACCTAAGCGGCGGGGTTGATGGGCTCCACAAAATGGGGACATCAAAGAAAAGCAGTGGCACTAGTTATGACTGACGCCCCACAAAAAAGTTCTGCGCATAACTGAAATATTTCTCAGCTTCAGACTTATCCGAGACCAGGCCAGATAATGATGATTAATGTCCCCGCAAGCGTCAGCAGAACGTTGGCGATGGCGTAGGTGCCCGCATAGCCCAGCGCCGGGATATTGCTGCGCGCTGTATCGCTGATGATCTCCATTGCCGGAGCGCAGGTGCGCGCCCCCATCATCGCGCCGAACAGCAGAGCACGGTTCATTTTCAACACATACGCGCCAAACAGAAAACAAATTAGCACCGGTACCAGGCTGACAATAAGCCCGGCGATCAGCATCTGGCCGCCTACTGCGCCAAGACCGTTGCCGATGCCGCTACCGGCGCTTAAGCCCACGCCCGCCATAA
Organism: Enterobacter sp. R4-368; assembly: GCF_000410515.1. Taxonomy (NCBI): domain Bacteria; kingdom Pseudomonadati; phylum Pseudomonadota; class Gammaproteobacteria; order Enterobacterales; family Enterobacteriaceae; genus Enterobacter; species Enterobacter sp. R4-368. The sequence continues at coordinate 4,676,514 of NC_021500.1, forward strand.
ATACCATCAGGCCAAACTCTTTCACCATCATTAGCGCGCCCTGCGGGATATAGCCGAACGTCGGGTGGTTGGCACGCAGGAAGCCGAGCATGATCCCGGCGAACAGAAGGCCGGCGGCGTTACCCACGCCGAAGCTGAAAGAGCTGAACTGGAAGGTGATCATACCGATCATCAGGCCGACAATAAAAAACGCGCAGAAGGCGAGCAGGTCGGTGACCTGGCTGTGAATAGAGATAAAGCCGATGCGGTCGGCAATGGTTTTCACGCGGCGCGCGTCACCGCTGACCTGCAAAACATCACCCTTGTTGAGCACGATATTGTCGTCAATCGGCATCTCAATCTGGCTGCGGATCACGCGGTTGAGGAAGCAGCCGTGATCGGTCAGCTTTAACTGCGCGAGGCGACGACCGACCACGTTATGGTTTTTGACCACCACTTCTTCGGTGACGATACGCATGTCGAGCAGATCGCGGTCGAACACCTCCTTGCCGTTGCGAAAGCTCGGGTCAAGGCGCGCGTGCGCATCCGGGTAACCGACCAGCGAAATTTCGTCGCCCATTTGCAGTACGGCATCACCGTCGGGGCTGGCGAGAATGCCATTGCGGCGAATGCGCTCGATATAACATCCTGTCTGGCGGTAGATCCCCAGCTCGCGCAGGTTTTTACCATCGGCCCATGCCACCAGCTCCGGCCCCACGCGGTAGGCGCGGATCACCGGCAGATACACTTTACGGTGCGCATCTGTGTCCAGACCGCGTTCGCGGGCGATCTGCTGGGCGCTGGTCTGTAAATCCTGGTGCTGCAATTTCGGCAAATAACGTGCGCCGAAAATCAGACTCACCAGACCAATCAGATAGGTCAGGGCATAACCGAGGCTGAGGTTATCCAGCGCACTGGAGAGTTGTCCGTTTTCCATACCGGAATGACGCAGTGTGTCGCCTGCGCCCACCAGAACTGGTGTCGAGGTCATCGAACCGGCCAGCATGCCTGCCGTCAGGCCAATATCCCAGCCGAACAGTTTGCCAAGGCCTAAAGCGATCAACAGCGCGCTGCCCACTAATACCAGCGCCAGCATGAGGTAATTCTTACCGTCGCGAAAAAAAATAGAGAAAAAGTTTGGTCCGGCTTCAACACCAACGCAAAAAATAAACAGCATAAAGCCAAGATTAAGTGCATCCGTGTTAATGCTGAAATGCTGCTGGCCTAATAATAATGAAACCACTAAAACGCCAATGGAATTACCGAGTTGAACAGAACCCAGTCGTAATTTACCGAGACAAAGTCCGAGTGCCAGAACGACAAACAATAACAGTATGTAATTCCCGTTTAACAAATCTGCGACGTTTATATTCACGGAGGCTAACTTCTTGTTTACTTGTAAGCTGTTGAAAGAAATGGTTATTTGAGCTAGTGTTTTGCTCATGCGCTGGCGTACGAAAAAAGCGGTGCAACACCAGACACTCCTCACAAAACAAAAACAGGCCGCTAGTTTAATCGTATTAGATTACAACGGCTAGTGAGAATCGCGTATTTACGTGGGTGCTTTTCTGGCACGGATTGCCGCAACGCTTTATCTGTCCGGACATTCTTTTGAACGAGTTGTTAGTGCGATAGAGAAAAAGTCAGGAGGCGTGTTTGAAGAACAGGCGAAGTCGGGTCGGCGTTATTTGCTGCGCATTACTTTTTATTGCGGTGTGTTTGTTGCTGGTCATAAATATGAACGGCGCGCTACCCGTGTCCGGTAATCCTGAATTAGGCTTACTGCTTTTCACGTTTCCCGGTATTGTCGGTGGGCTGATTGCTCGCCGACGCAAAGCGATCGTGCCGCTTTTCGGCGCCGTGCTGGCGGCTCCATTCTGCTACATGCTGATTTACCTGCATTTAGCCTCTTCGCAGTCGAACTGGCAGGTTATTGCCTGGTTGTTCAGCGCGATTTTCTGGTGCGGAATGGGCGGGTTATTCTATCTTTTTGTGCGCAAAATTCTGCGCTGCAAGAAATAAAACGCCCTCAGAAAGAGGGCGTTGCTCGGCTCAGGCAAACAGGCCGAAATGTTCTTTGGCATAGGCCTCGAAATCGGTGCAGCCGCCAATGTGTTTCTGGTCGAGGAAAATCTGCGGCACAGTTTCAACCGGTTTCCCGACGGTTTTTTCCAGGTCGGCTTTGGTGATGCCTTCCGCGTGAATATCCACGTAGCGATAGTTGAAATCATCACGCTCGGCGGTCAGCTTTTCTGCCAGTTCTTTTGCGCGTACACAGTATGGGCAGCCAGGGCGGCCAAAAATTACAGCAAACATACTCTCTCCCAAATCTGAAGGTAACTGCCGGTTATCATGACCATAACTGTGCGTAATGAAAAGCAGGTTATGCCTGTTGCTTTAATCTTTGCAACCTTTCAGCGCAAATTGCGGATACAACGAGGATGCAGGCTTCGCCTATACTGAGGGTCTTGTTTATTTGGGGGATTATTCATGACACCAACTATTGAATTGCTGTGCGCCCATCGCTCCATTCGCCATTTTACCGATCAACCGATTACCCAGGCGCAGCGCGAGGCGATTATCGCCAGCGCGCAGGCAACATCCAGCTCCAGCTTTTTACAATGCAGTTCGATAATTCGCATCACCGATCCTGCGCTACGACAGCAACTGGTGACGCTCACCGGCGGGCAACAACATGTGGCGCAGGCGGCGGAATTTTGGGTGTTCTGCGCTGATTTCCATCGTAATTTCCAGATTTGCCCAGAGGCGAATCCTGGGCTGGCGGAGCAGTTGCTGCTCGGCGTAGTCGATACCGCGCTGATGGCGCAAAACGCTTTCACTGCGGCAGAATCGCTCGGGCTGGGTGGCGTTTATATCGGTGGAATTCGTAACAGCATTGAAGCCGTAGGTGAGTTATTGCAGGTGCCAAAACATGTGTTACCGCTGTTTGGCCTGTGCCTTGGCTGGCCTGCCGACACGCCGGATAAGAAACCGCGTCTGCCTGCGCAACTGGTGGTGCATGAAAACCGCTATCAGCCGCTGGATAAAGATGTGCTGGCGCAATATGACGAGGAGATCGCCCACTACTATATGACGCGCGACAGCAATACGCGGCGTGACACCTGGAGCGATCATATCCGCCGCACCATCATTAAAGAGAGCCGCCCGTTTATTCTCGACTATTTGCATAAACAGGGATGGGCGACACGCTAATTCCCGTTCATCCTGCACGTCGCTGCGTGTATCATACGCCTGCTTTGACAGGTCTTTTTAGAGAGGTGCAGGGTGAAAATTGCCATATTGTCCCGGGATGGAACGCTCTATTCGTGTAAACGCCTGCGCGAAGCGGCGATGCAGCGCGGTCATCTGGTCGAGATCCTCGATCCGCTTTCCTGTTATATGAATATCAGCCCGGCGGCCTCGTCCATTCATTACAAAGGCCGCCAGCTGCCGCATTTCGATGCGGTGATCCCGCGTATCGGCTCGGCCATCACCTTTTACGGCACCGCCGCGCTGCGTCAGTTTGAAATTCTTGGCAGTTATCCGCTCAATGAGTCGGTGGCGATCACCCGCGCCAGAGACAAGCTGCGTTCGTTGCAGTTACTGGCGCGCCAGGGGATTGATCTGCCGGTAACCGGCATTGCCCATTCACCAGACGATACCAGCGATTTAATTGATATGGTCGGCGGCGCGCCGCTGGTGGTGAAGCTGGTGGAAGGGACGCAGGGCATCGGCGTGGTGCTGGCGGAAACCCGCCAGGCAGCGGAGAGCGTAATTGACGCTTTTCGCGGTCTGAATGCGCATATCCTGGTGCAGGAGTTTATTGCCGAAGCGAAGGGAACCGATATTCGCTGTCTGGTCGTCGGCAATGATGTGGTCGCCGCCATTGAACGCCGGGCGAAAGAGGGGGATTTTCGCTCTAACTTGCATCGCGGCGGCAAGGCGCTGGTGGCACATATCACCGAGCGTGAGCGTGAAATCGCGCTGGCTGCTGCGCAAACGCTGGGGCTGGATGTGGCTGGCGTCGACATCCTGCGCGCCGAACGTGGCCCGCTGGTGATGGAAGTTAACGCATCGCCCGGGCTGGAAGGCATTGAAAAAACCACCGGCATCGATATTGCGGGCCGCATGATCCAGTGGATCGAACGCCAGGCAACGCCGGGTTTTTGCCTAAAAACCGGCGGCTGAGGCGATTTTCCCGCGCAATGAATGGTACGTTCTGGCCTTTTTGCGTAAGCTATGGCCAATTTTTTCGCTAAGAGAGCACTGCTTTATGGATTCACTCGTCGTTCCGGGTCTGGACACGCTGCGTCACTGGCTGGATGAACTGGGCATTAATTTTTTTGAGTGCGATAACTGCCAGGCGCTGCACCTGCCGCACATGCAAAATTTTGATGGCGTGTTTGATGCAAAAGTCGACCTTGTTAATGACGTTGTGCTGTTTACCGCCATGGCGGAAGTCAAACCGTCGGCACTGCTGGCGCTGGCTGCCGATCTCTCCGCCATTAATGCCAGTTCTTTGACCGTGAAAGCATTCCTCGACCTTCAGGATGATAATCTGCCGAAGCTGGTGGTTTGCCAGTCTTTATGCGTCGGGCCTGCCATTACGTTTGAACAGTTCGCCTGGTTTATGCGCCAGAGCGAAGAGCAGATTTCAATGGTCATTATGGAAGCCAACGCACATCAACTGCTGTTCACGCCAGGCGAAGAAGAGATGGTGGCAGGTGAAGAGTCGCACAATTTTCTCCACTGACTCTGTGCAGCATTAACGCAGTCGCTACCACGGCGGCTGCATAATAAATATTTTTATTCTGCTATTAACCTTTCCTTAAAGAATTTTTCACCGCTATTCCTCGTGTAACGGCTTATCACATAGACGTATCCTGCATAAAAAATTGATAAAAGGCGTTTTTTAATCTGACCTATAGCCTCAAACCCTGGCTACAGTTATTCTTGCGATGCTTAAAACAGCATGCGGTGTCAGCCGGAAGCGTTTTCTTCTCCGGGGCTGTGCAGAGTGACAAAATATGCATGATTCTTGCATATCTTATGATGCGTACATTTAGTTCGTATGTTAACGGACTTTCCAGAAGGAATGAGATATGACCGCCTTGAGCAAAAAATGGGTATCAGGTCTTGTCGCGGGTGCGTTGATGGCTGTCTCTGCCAGCACGCTCGCAGCCGAGCAAAAGACACTGCATGTTTATAACTGGTCTGATTATATTGCGCCGGACACCGTCGCGAATTTTGAAAAAGAGACGGGCATCAAAGTCATTTATGACGTGTTTGACTCCAACGAAGTGCTGGAAGGCAAACTGATGGCGGGCAGCACCGGCTTCGACCTGGTGGTGCCGTCCGCGAGTTTCCTTGAGCGCCAGTTGGCCGCCGGGGTATTCCAGCCGCTGGATAAGAGCAAACTGCCGAACTGGAAAAACCTCGATCCAGACGTGCTGAAAATGGTCGCCAAACACGACCCTGACAACAAATACGCTATTCCGTACCTGTGGGCCACCACCGGTATTGGCTATAACATTGACAAAGTGAAAGCCGCGCTCGGCAAAGACGCGCCGGTAAACAGCTGGGATCTGGTGCTGAAGCCGGAAAACCTGGAAAAACTGAAAAGCTGCGGCGTCTCATTCCTTGATGCGCCGGAAGAGATTTTTGCCACCGTGCTTAATTACCTCGGCAAAGATCCGAACAGCAGCAAAGCGGATGATTACAGCGTTGCCGCAACCGACCTGCTGTTAAAACTGCGCCCGAACATTCGTTATTTCCACTCTTCTCAGTACATTAATGACCTGGCAAATGGCGACATCTGCGTGGCTATTGGCTGGGCGGGTGATGTGTGGCAGGCGGCAAACCGCGCGAAAGAAGCGAAGAATGGCGTAAATATCACTTACACCATTCCCAAAGAGGGCGCGCTGGCGTTCTTCGATGTCTTCGCGATGCCGGCTGATGCCAAAAATAAAGACGAAGCCTATCAGTTCCTCAACTACCTGATGCGCCCGGATGTGATTGCCCATATCAGCGATCATGTGTTCTACGCGAACGGTAACAAAGCCTCGGTTCCGCTGATCAGCGCGGAAGTGCGTGATAACCCGGCTATCTTCCCGCCGCCGGATGTTTTCGCCAAACTCTTTACGCTGAAAGTCCAGGATCCGAAAATCGACCGCGTAAGAACCCGCGCGTGGACTAAAGTTAAAAGCGGCAAATAATTCAATCACCTGACAGGTGATAAGGCTGCACCGTGGCGGTGCGCCTGCCCCAAAAATGGACAGAGGTGATGCGCCTCTGTCCAGTCATTTGTACGACAACTCGTTGAAACGGGTTGATGTTTTTGCCGGAGAGCACTTGAGTGAATGACGCTATCCCCCGCCCACAGGCGAAGAGCCGCAAGGATCTGACGCCGCTGCTGGAAATTCGCAATCTGACCAAATCCTTTGATGGTCAGCACGCCGTTGATGATGTCAGTCTGACGATTTATAAAGGTGAAATTTTTGCCCTGCTTGGTGCGTCCGGCTGCGGCAAATCAACATTGCTGCGCATGCTCGCCGGTTTTGAGCTGCCTACCCACGGGCAAATCATGCTTGATGGCGTAGACCTGGCGCATGTGCCGCCCTATTTGCGCCCGATCAATATGATGTTCCAGTCCTACGCGCTCTTTCCGCATATGACCGTGGAACAGAACATTGCTTTCGGCCTTAAACAGGACAAGTTGCCGAAAGGGGAAATCGCCAGCCGCGTGGCCGAAATGTTGCACCTGGTGCACATGAGCGAGTACGCCAAACGTAAGCCGCATCAGCTTTCCGGCGGTCAGCGCCAACGCGTGGCGCTGGCGCGCAGCCTGGCGAAACGGCCGAAACTGCTGCTGCTGGATGAACCGATGGGCGCGCTCGATAAAAAGCTGCGCGACCGGATGCAGCTCGAAGTGGTGGATATTCTTGAGCGTGTTGGCGTGACCTGCGTCATGGTGACCCACGACCAGGAAGAGGCGATGACCATGGCCGGGCGTATCGCCATCATGAACCGCGGGAAGTTTGTGCAAATCGGCGAACCGGAAGAGATCTACGAGCACCCGACCACGCGTTACAGCGCCGAGTTTATCGGTTCGGTGAATGTGTTCGAAGGGCTGCTGAAAGAGCGTCAGGAAGATGGTCTGGTGATCGACTCCCCGGGGCTGGTGCATCCGCTGAAAGTGGACGCCGATGCGTCGGTGGTGGATAACGTGCCGGTGTTCGTGGCGCTGCGCCCGGAAAAGATCATGCTCTGCGAAGATCCACCAGCCGACGGCTATAACTTTGCCGTCGGGGAAGTGGTGCATATCGCCTACCTTGGCGACCTCTCTATTTATCACGTGCGTTTGCAAAGCGGGCAGATGATCAGCGCCCAGTTGCAGAACGCGCATCGCTACCGTAAAGGCGCGCCAACCTGGGGCGATGAAGTTCGCCTCTGCTGGGATGCCGATAGTTGTGTGGTTCTGACGGTTTAAGGAGCGGCGATGAGTACACTGGAGCCACCGTCCCGCGTCGAAAAACCGGGCGGTTTCACTTTATGGCTGGGGCGCATGCAGATGCGTCACGGGCGCAAACTGGTTATTGCGCTGCCCTATATTTGGCTGACTTTGCTGTTTCTGCTGCCGTTTTTGATTGTGTTCAAAATCAGCCTTGCAGAGATGGCGCGGCAGATCCCGCCGTATACCGATCTTATCGAGTGGGCGGACAGCCAACTGACGGTCACGCTGAATATCGGCAACTTCCTGCAACTTACCGACGACCCGCTCTATTTTGAAGCCTATCTGCAGTCGTTACAGGTGGCGGCGATCTCAACGCTTTGTTGTCTGCTGCTGGGGTATCCGCTGGCCTGGGCTGTGGCGCACAGCAAACCGTCGACGCGCAATATTCTGCTGCTGCTGGTGATTTTGCCGTCGTGGACGTCGTTTCTCATCCGCGTGTATGCGTGGATGGGGATCCTGAAAAATAACGGCGTGTTGAATAACTTCCTGATGTGGCTGGGGGTTATCGATCAGCCGTTGACGATCCTGCATACCAATCTCGCGGTATATATCGGGATTGTTTATGCCTATTTGCCGTTTATGGTGTTGCCGATTTATACCGCGCTGACGCGTATCGATTATTCACTGGTGGAAGCCTCACTGGATCTTGGGGCGCGCCCGCTGAAAACCTTTTTCAGCGTGATTGTGCCGTTGACCAAAGGCGGGATTATTGCCGGATCGATGCTGGTGTTCATTCCGGCAGTTGGCGAGTTTGTCATCCCGGAACTGCTCGGTGGCCCGGACAGCATTATGATCGGTCGTGTGTTGTGGCAGGAGTTCTTTAATAACCGCGACTGGCCGGTGGCTTCGGCGGTGGCGGTGATTATGCTGCTGTTGCTGATTGTGCCGATCATGTGGTTCCACAAACATCAGCAGAAACAAGGGGAGGACCACGCATGAACAACTTACCGGTAGTGCGCTCTCCGTGGCGCATTTTGATCCTCGTGCTCGGTTTTACGTTCCTGTACGCGCCAATGCTGATGCTGGTGATCTACTCCTTTAACAGCTCAAGACTGGTGACCGTGTGGGCGGGCTGGTCGACGCGCTGGTATGGAGAGCTGTTTCACGACGACGCCATGATGAGCGCGGTGGGGTTAAGCCTGACCATCGCCGCTTGTGCGGCGACAATGGCGGCGGTGCTGGGGACTATCGCGGCGGTGGTAATGGTGCGTTTTGGCCGCTTTCGTGGCTCAAACGGTTTCGCCTTTATGATAACGGCACCGCTGGTGATGCCGGATGTGATCACCGGCTTGTCGCTGCTGCTGCTGTTTGTGGCGCTCGGCCATGCGATTGGCTGGCCCGCCGATCGCGGGATGCTCACTATCTGGCTGGCCCATGTGACCTTCTGTACCGCTTATGTTGCCGTGGTTATCTCCTCGCGTCTGCGCGAACTGGACCGCTCCGTTGAAGAGGCGGCAATGGATCTTGGTGCGACACCGCTTAAAGTGTTCTTCGTTATCACGCTGCCAATGATCATGCCGGCGATTGTTTCCGGCTGGCTTTTGGCCTTTACCCTGTCGCTGGATGACCTGGTGATCGCCAGTTTTGTTTCGGGGCCGGGAGCGACGACATTGCCGATGCTGGTCTTCTCCAGCGTGCGCATGGGGGTGAACCCGGAAATCAACGCGCTGGCGACACTTATCCTTGGCGTGGTCGGGATTGTTGGTTTTATCGCCTGGTATTTAATGGCGCGGGCGGAAAAACAGCGGATCCGTGATATCCAGCGTGCAAGACAAGGCTGAACTTATTAGAATCGTGAAATTGTGTTGCTGATGCCGCGCTTGTCGCGGCATTTTTCACAGGGAAATCATCGGATTGGGGTTCTTCAAGAAAACCGCTCATCACGCGAAATTGAATGTGCCAGCGCTGGTGCAGGTGGCGGCCATCGCCATTATTATGATTCGCTGTGTGGATGTATTGATGATACTGAATTTGCTGGGTTGGCGCGGCCTGCTCGATTTTGTGCAGCGCAGCGCGCAGACCTGGAGCCTGACGCTGGTTTTCCTTGGCAGCCTGTTTTTAGTGTTTGTCGAAATTCTCTGTGCTTTCTCGGTGGTTAAAGGGCGTCGTTGGGCGCGCTGGCTTTACCTCGCCACGCAGATGGTGGCGACCGGTTATTTATGGGCCGCTTCGCTCGGGTATGGCTATCCGGAACTGTTCAGTATTGCGGGTGGTTCCCGGCGGGAGATTTTCCAGGCGTTAGTGATGCAAAAACTCCCGGATCTGCTGGTGTTATTCCTGCTGTTTGTTCCCGCGCCCAGCCGGCGCTTTTTCCGCCTGCAATAACGGTGGTACAATCCCGGCCCCGCAAAATGAAAGGCTTTACTATGCAGTGCGCTCTCTTCGATGCTGGTCGTTGTCGTTCCTGTCAATGGATAGAACAACCGGTCTCACAGCAACTTACCGCGAAAATGGACGATCTCCACACGCTGCTGGACGGCTTGCCTGTTGCCGAGTGGTGTTCGCCAGTAAGTGGCCCGGAGCAGGGTTTTCGTAATAAAGCCAAAATGGTGGTCAGCGGCAGCGTAGAAAAACCGCTGTTTGGGATGCTGCATCGTGACGGGACGCCGGAAGATCTCACCGACTGCCCGCTCTATCCGCAGACTTTCGCTCCGGTTTTTGCCGCGCTCAAACCGTTTATTGCCCGCGCCGGGTTAACGCCTTACAACGTGGCGCGTAAACGCGGTGAGCTGAAATACCTGCTGCTGACTGAAAGCCAGCAGGATGGCGGCATGATGCTGCGCTTTGTGCTGCGCTCGGAGGCGAAACTCGCCCAATTGCGCGCGGCGTTGCCTGAGTTACAAGCACAATTACCGCAACTGAAAGTGATTTCCGCCAATATCCAGCCAGTACATATGGCGATCATGGAAGGTGAGACGGAGATTTTTCTCACCGGGCAGCAGGCGCTGGCGGAAAACTTTAACGGCGTGCCGCTATGGATCCGCCCGCAGAGTTTTTTCCAGACCAACCCGACCGTTGCCAGCGCGTTGTACGCGACCGCCCGCAACTGGGTTCGGGCGCTGCCGGTTAACCATATGTGGGATCTATTTTGCGGCGTCGGCGGTTTTGGTCTGCACTGCGCAACGCCGGAGATGCGCCTGACCGGTATTGAAATCGCCCCGGAAGCGATTGCCTGCGCCACGCAATCGGCACAAGCGCTTGGCTTACAAAATCTGCAATTCCAGGCGCTGGATTCCACCCAGTTTGCTACCGCTTCGCTTGATATTCCTGAGCTGGTGCTGGTTAACCCGCCCCGGCGTGGGATTGGCGCGGCGCTGTGCGACTATTTAAGCCACATGGCACCGCCGTACATCATCTACTCCAGCTGCAACGCCAGTTCGATGGCGAAAGATATTCGCCTGCTGCCGGGTTATCGCATTGAGCGCGTTCAACTGTTCGATATGTTCCCGCATACCGCGCATTACGAGGTGTTGACGCTGTTGGTTAAACGCTGATCCCAGCGCAACGCGGAAACATTTTTTAAGAACTTAGTGCGACTAAGTTCCTGTTATGCCGCTCCAGCCCGCGTTTTCTGTACCAGGCTTAAGCCAACGCTGGTCACAGAAAAATGGGGCAACATGAAAGATCAAAATCGGACAACAGGTATCGCGCCGTATGGCGGTTCGGCAGGTGGCTGGGGCGCGCTGAAAGCAGTCGCGGATGCACTGCGCGGGCAAATGTCGGTGAAACAGGACGTCATCGCGCTGTTCAAAGTTAATCAACCGCAGGGGTTCGACTGCCCCGGCTGCGCGTGGCCCGATCCGCAACATACCTCGTCGTTTGAATTTTGTGAAAATGGCGCGAAAGCGGTGTCGTGGGAAGCCACCAGTAAACGCACGACGCCGGAATTCTTCGCGGCGCATACGGTCAGTGAGTTGTGGAACAGGAACGCGTTTGAGCTGGAAGGCGAAGGGCGTTTAACCCACCCGATGAAGTATGACGCCGCCAGCGATACCTATCAGCCCATCGACTGGGATACCGCCTTTCGCGAGATTGGTGAACTTCTGCGCGGCTACGACGATCCCAACAGCGTCGAGTTTTATACCTCCGGACGCGCCTCCAACGAAGCCGCTTTTCTGTGGCAACTGTTTGCCCGCGAATATGGCACCAATAACTTCCCGGACTGCTCCAATATGTGCCATGAGCCGACCAGCGTGGGTTTACCGGAATCCATTGGAGTTGGTAAAGGCACGGTGGAACTGGAAGATTTCGACCACTGTGATCTGGTGTTGTGCATCGGCCACAACCCCGGAACCAACCACCCCAGAATGCTTGGCACGCTTCGCGAAGTATCAAAACGCGGCGCGACGATCGTGGCCATCAATCCGCTGCGCGAAAGGGGGCTTGAGCGGTTCACGTCGCCACAAAGCCCGATTGAAATGCTGGCGCTAAGCTCCACGAAGCTGGCTTCGACCTACTACAAAGTGCGGGTGGGCGGTGACGCGGCAATGCTGAAAGGGGTGATGAAAATCCTGCTGTCGATGCACGAAGAGGCGCTGGCGAAAGGTGAGCCTGGCGTGATTGATGAGGCGTTTATTCACCAGCATACGCAAGGGTTTGAGGCGCTGAAAGCCGATCTCGACGCGACCGACTGGCAACACATTCTTAAAGTCTCTGGCATGGAGCGCAAAGAGATCCAGAATATCGCCCGGCTGTACGCCAGTGCCGAACGCACCATTATCTGTTACGGCATGGGGATCACCCAGCACCAGTACGGTACGCAGAATGTGCAGCAAATTGCCAACTTGCTACTGATGCGCGGCAACATAGGTAAGCAAGGGGCGGGCATCTGCCCGCTGCGCGGCCACTCGAATGTGCAGGGTGACCGCACGGTGGGCATTACTGAGATCCCGTATCCCGAGTTGCTGGACAATATTGAAAAGGTATTTGGTTTCAAGCCGCCACGGCAACATGGGCACGGCGCGGTGGCCGCTATCCAGGCGATGCGCGATGGCAAAGTGAATGCGCTTTTGTGCCTTGGCGGCAACCTGGCGGAAGCGATTTCTGATCCGCAAACCACTTTCCCGGCGATGCGCAAGCTCGATTTGGTGGTGCATATGGCGACGAAACTGAACCGCTCGCATCTGCTGTTAGGCAAACATAATTATCTGCTACCGGTGCTAGGGCGCACGGAAACGGATATGCAGGCATCGGGCGCGCAGAGCGTGACGGTCGAAGATTCGATGTCGATGGTACATGCGTCGCGCGGGAGTTTAACGCCAGCTTCGCCGCACCTGAAATCCGAGCCTGCGCTGGTGGCCGCGCTGGCGAAAGCAACTCTGCCGGATAGCGTGGTGGACTGGGATAAAATGGTCAGCGACTACAGCACTATTCGCGATGCGATCGAAGCGGTTTTCCCGGCGTTTAGCAATTTCAACGAGCGGGTTAAAAAACCGGGGGGATTTCGTTTACGTAATACGGCTTCGGAACGCGTATGGAACACGCCCTCGGGTCTGGCGCAGTTCAAAGTGATGCAGGGAATTAACGAAGATCCGCGATCGCTGAAATGTCACGATCTGGTATTAACCACTTTGCGCAGCCACGATCAATACAACACTACGCTGTACGGACTTAACGATCGCTATCGCGGAGTGACCGGGCGGCGCGATGTACTGTTTATTAATGCCGATGAGGCAGAAACGCGGCAGTTACGCGTCGGTGACCAGGTGAATATTATCGCGCTCGATCCTGACGGTAACCCCACCTCGCGGCGCATGGATAACCTGACGATTGTGGTGCTGGATATGGCACCGGGTTCAGTCGGCGCGTATTACCCGGAAGCGAATATCCTGGTGCCGCTGGACAGCCACGATACCAAAAGCGGTATTCCGGCTTATAAAAGCATTCCGGTGGCGATGGAGCTTGTCGGGCGGGGAACGGAAACGTCGGGGGCGCTGCGTTAACAGGCCGGGAGCTACCCGGCCTGAAAGGTAATTACTGCGGGAACCACTGATCGCTGATTTTTTGATAAGTGCCATCAGCTTTAATCGCTTTCAGCGCGGCGTTCAGTTTTTCCAGCAGCGCTTTGTTATCCGGGCGCACCGCAATGCCAAGGCCCGTGCCGAAGTATTGCGGGTCGGTCACTTTCGGTGTCGCTACGCCCAGCTGCGGGTTGGTTTTCAGCCACTCGTTGACCACGGCGGTGTCACCGAACACGCCATCGATACGCCCGTTTTTCAGGTCAATAATCGCGTTCTGATAGCTGTCATAAGCCACGGTTTTTACTTCCGGGTGCTTGTCCTGCAGGTATTTCTGGTGCGTGGTGCCGTTTTCCATGCCGATACGTTTGCCTTTCAGATCATCAAAAGATTTAAAGGCATCTTTTTTGGCGATCACCAACGCGGAGTTAGCGTAGTACGGGTCGGTGAAAGCGACCTGTTTGCTACGTTCCGGGGTGATGTCCATACCGGAAATCACCGCGTCATATTTTTTGAATTTCAGCGACGGGATCAGGCTGTCGAAGGCGTGATTGGTAAACGTACATTCGGCCTGCATCTGTTTGCACAGCGCGTTTGCCAGATCGATATCAAAGCCGACAATTTTGTTGCTGGCATCCATCGATTCAAATGGCGGGTAAGTGGCGGAAACACCGAAGTTAATTTTATCTGCCGCAGAAGCACCAGCGGCGAACGAAGCGAGAAGGGCGGCGAGTACCAGTTTTTTCATTATCGAACTCCTGTCGGTCAATCTTATGGTTGTTGCCGTGTCTAAAGCGTGACGCTAACCATGCCATTAAATGAATTTATATTCAATAAAAATGCTTAAATATATTTTCATGCAAATAAAAAAGGCGAGTAATGAAACCATTAGCTCGCCTTAGTTTACTATTTATGCAATTAGTTGCGGCGTTCAAATGCCAGCGCTTTACGCTCAATCAGGCGCATCATCAGCGTTAACAACCCGTTGACCACCAGATAAATCAGCCCTGCGGCACCGAAAACTGTGACGTCATAAGTGCGACCATACAGAAGCTGACCGTGGCCCATCACTTCCATCAGCGTAATGGTGTACGCCAGCGAAGTACTTTTAAACACCAGCACCACTTCGTTAGAGTAGGACGACAGCGCGCGTTTAAATGCATAAGGCAGCAAAATCGCCAGCGTGTCTTTCTTGCTCATCCCGAGCGCGCCGCAGGATTGCCACTGCCCGTCCGGAATGGCGCGAATCGCGCCATAGAATAGCTGTGTGGTGTACGCCGCACTGTTCAGCGACAGCGCCAGCAGCGCGCACAGCCACGGTTCCGAGAGCAGATGCCAGATAACCGGATAGTTTTGCAGCGACGGGAACTGCCCTGGGCCGTAGTAAATCAGGAAGATCTGCACCAGCAGCGGCGTACCAGTGAACAGCGTGATATAACCGCGCACAATGTGTGTCAGCACCGGCGTTTTCAGCGTTAACACAATGGTAAACAGCAGCGATAAGATCAGCGCCACAATCAACGAGGCCACAGTGAGCGTCAGGCTGGTGTGCAGGCCTTTGAACAGCTCTGGTAAAAACTCGAGCATTATTCCGGCCTCCGTTCAAAGCGGGTCGCGCGCATATCGATGCGTTTAAGGATCCACTGACTCAACAGTGTGATAACCAGGTAAATCACCGCCGCCACGATATACCAGGTAAAGGGTTCCTGCGTACGGGTAGCAATGCTTTTAGTTTGCAGCATCAAATCGTTCACGCTAATCAGCGATACCAGCGCGGTATCTTTCAGCAGTACCAGCCACTGGTTACCCAGCCCCGGCAGCGCGTGACGCCACATTTGCGGCATCACCAGGCGGAAAAAGATCGCCCCTTTTGACAAACCCAGCGCCTGGCCAGATTCCCGCTGCCCGTCCGGTACGGCTTTTAACGCACCGCGCAAAGTTTGCGAGGCGTAAGCCGCATACAGCAGGGAGAGCGCAATCACACCGCACAGAAACGGGCTAACGTCGAAGTTTTCAATCTGCATCTGCACCGGGATCTGCACTACGCCGAGATTAATGGTGAAACCATCAGAGAGCGTCAGCAACAGCTGTGAAGAGCCGAAATAGATAAACAGAACCACCAGGATCTCCGGCAAGCCACGCAGTACGGTGACCAGCGCGGTGCCAATCCAGGCAATCGGGCGCCACTTAACAGACTCCCAAACGGCAAAGATCATCGCCAGAATCAGGCCGATGATCAGCGCACAAACGGCAAGGCCGACGGTCATCCCGGCGGCGCTTGCTAATGGAAACATTTCGTTCATTAAGGATTACTTCTGGAACCATTTGTTATAGATGGTCTGGTAAGTCCCATCTTTCTTCACTTTTTCCAGCGCGGCATTGAATTTCTGCTGCAGATCGGTGTTGCCCTGGCGTACCGCGATGCCCAGACCGGTACCAAAGTACTCTTTGTCGGTTGCTTTATCGCCAACTGCCGCCAGTTTCGCGTCCGCTTTCAGCCATTCTGTGACCACCGCGGTGTCACCGAACACGGCATCAATACGGCCGTTTTGCAGATCCAGACGCGCGTTCTGGTAGCTGTCGTAAGGAACGGTGGTGATTTCCGGGTGCTTGTCGTTAATGAATTTCTGGTGGGTGGTGCCGTTCTGCACGCCTACACGCTTGCCTTTCAGTTGGTCAATGCTGGTGAATTTACCCTGCTGACCCACAAACAACGCGGAGTTGTCGTAATAAGGCGTGGTGAACAGAACCTGTTTTTCACGTTCCGGGGTGATGTCCATACCGGCCATCACCGCGTCGAAACGGCGGAATTTCAGGCTCGGGATCAGGCTGTCAAACGCCTGGTTGGTAAAGGTACAGGTCGCATCAATCTCTTTACACAACGCGTTAGCCAGATCGACATCGAAACCGACGATTTTATTATTCGCGTCGGTTGATTCAAACGGAGGGTAGCTCGCTTCGGTGGCGAAACGGATAGTCTGGGCTGCTGTAGCGGTAAGGCTTACGCTTGCAAGTAGCGCGGCAATCAGTACTTTTTTCATTGTCATTAATCCCGATTCTTCAGTGAGATAGGTAATATTTAAACGCGTCGGTCTGCGGCGCGGCAAAGCAGCCCGCATCCCCTTGCTCAACAATGTGACCATTTTCCATGTACACCACGCGGCTGGCGGTTTTACGCGCCACTTCCACTTCGTGGGTCACGATAACTTGCGTGATGCCGGTTTCCGACAGCTCACGAATGATACTGACGATTTGCGCGGTGATTTCCGGATCGAGCGCGGCGGTAGGTTCATCAAACAACAGCACCTGCGGCTCCATCATCAGCGCGCGGGCGATAGCGACACGCTGCTGCTGACCACCGGATAAATGTAGCGGAAAACGGTCGCTATACGGTTTAAGACGTAAACGCTCCAGCAGCTTTTCCGCGCGCGCCAGCGCCTGATCTTTGCTTAAACCGAGCACGCGGCACGGCGCTTCAATCAGATTTTGCAGCACGGTCAGATGCGGCCAGAGATTATATTGCTGAAATACCATGCCCACGTTCTGGCGCAATTCGCGGATCGCTTTATCAGACGGGGTTTTGGCAAAGTCGAAGTGATTGCCTGCGATGCTTAACTGGCCGGAACGCGGCATTTCGAGCAGGTTGAGTACGCGCAACAGCGAACTTTTACCCGCACCGCTTGGGCCGAGCAGCACCAGTGTTTCCCCTTGCGGGCAATCCAGCGTGATATCGAACAGCGCCTGGTGTGCGCCATAAAAGCAATTGATGCTGTTTAATTTAATACTCATCGAAGCAGTCTGATAGCAATTGAGGCCGCAAATAGTAACGTTGACAGAATAGTTATGCAATATTTGTGCGTTAAAACTTAAAAATAAACCAACTTCCTACATAAAGTTAGCACAAAATACCGAGCGGTGCGGGAACCAGGCATAAATGTCGGCATTCACCGCGGAATGCCAGACATTTTACGGGGGTTATCTATTGCGGCATGAAATAATCACCGATGTTCTACCGACTGGCGTAGCGTTCCGGCGGGGGCATGAACGGTGCCGCCGAGATAGCGCACATCGTCTACTGCCCAGCACTGGCCTTCGCGGATCATCAGTACTTCATCCCGCCAGCTTTGGTCACCTTTGGTGAGCGTGACGCGCAGCGGAATATTCCGTGCATCGGTATTCGGAATGGTCGATGCACTGGCGACGTCAGCCTTTTCCGGTGTGACGTTGCGACTGGAGAACGGATCCGCTTTTAAAAGCGTGGCATTGCGCGAATCGCGGCTGGCGGCGGTGAGCATTTTGCTCAGATCATCGCTCAGATAGGGTCGCAGCGCAGTCCAGTCGTTACCGGGGTGCGCGATGCGGTAGTCATAAAATTGCTGTGCTACGGAATCCGGGCCGCCTTCCACACACGGGCCAACGCGCGCGCCCGTATCCTTAAATGCCGGGGTTACCGTGGTGCAGGCGCTTAACAGCAGCGCGCATGGCAAGGCGAGAGTCAAAACTGAATAGCGCATATTGATTTCCTTATTTCTCTTCAGAAGTCACGACCTTTCAAGAATAGTGTATTGATCTGATAATGTGTGGTGTAACGCATTGAACGTTAAAAGGAGAAACCGATGCAGTTTTCAACCACACCGACGCTGGAAGGGCAACCGATTGTCGAGTACTGCGGGGTCGTGACCGGGGAAGCGATTCTCGGGGCGAATATTTTTCGTGACTTCTTTGCCGGTATTCGCGATATCGTCGGTGGCCGCTCCGGCGCTTATGAAAAAGAGCTACGCAAGGCGCGCGATATCGCATTTCGCGAACTCGGCGAGCAGGCTAAAGCACTGGGTGCAAATGCGGTGGTCGGCATTGATGTTGATTACGAAACGGTGGGCAAGGACGGCAGTATGCTAATGGTGTGCGTCAGCGGTACGGCGGTGAAAACGCGGACATGAAAAACATCGCGTTACTGCTGCTGGCGCTGCTGCTCGCAGGTTGCGCCAGTGAAAAAGGCATCATTGATAAAGACGGTTATCAGCTTGATACCCGGCGGCAGGCGCAGGCGGCGTATCCGCGTATTAAAGTGCTGGTTATTCACTACACCGCTGATGATTTTGATGTGTCGCTGGCAACGCTTACGGATAAGCAGGTGAGCGCGCATTACCTGATCCCGGCGGAGCCCCCGCTGCATCACGGTAAACCGCGGATCTGGCAACTGGTGCCAGAGCAGGAGTTAGCCTGGCATGCAGGGGCGAGTTTCTGGCGTGGCGCAACGCGCATCAACGACACCTCCATCGGCATTGAACTGGAAAATCGCGGCTGGCAACGTACTTCTGGCGGAAAACAATTCGCACCTTTTGCGCCCGCGCAAATTAATGCATTGATTCCTCTGGTAAAAGATATAATCTCGCGCTACCACATTGCACCGCAGAATGTGGTAGCACATGCGGATATCGCGCCGCAGCGTAAAGACGATCCTGGCCCGTTGTTCCCGTGGCAAACGCTGTTCTCCCAGGGGATTGGCGCCTGGCCGGATGCGCAGCGTGTCGCGTTTTACCTGAATGGTCGTTCTGCGCATGAACCGGTAGATACGGCTTCCTTGCTTGATTTACTGGCGCGGTACGGTTACGACGTGAAACCGCAGATGTCGCCCGCAGAGCAAAAACGGGTCATCATGGCGTTTCAAATGCATTTCCGTCCGGGGCTGTGGAACGGCATTGCTGACGCTGAAAGCCAGGCGATTGCCGAGGCATTACTGGAAAAATATGGCCAGGCGGGGTAATTCCCACTGCTTTTTTATGACGAGGTCAATGGAGATGAGGTTTCGCATCATATCAGGCGCGCTGCTGATGGCGGCTTTTTCTGCCCATGCCGCGCCAAACCCGGTGACGGTGTTCAGCTGTGCTTACTGGGATAAATCCACGGATAACGTGGAAAAGCTCGATAAATGCGTTGAAGTGAAAGAGGGCAAGCTCAGATTCCTGCCTGCGCTGTTTGCAAAAACCCGTGATGTCGAGGGCATGTCGTGGGTCGGTCTGTATGACTATATGCGCGCCGCCGGGTTGATGGATGCCGATTACTATGTGCGTTCGCCGGACAGCTACCTTTCCGTTGTACATTTTGATAATGGGCCGGACTGGTTTGTTGAAGGGCTGGTGCGCTCGCGCCAGAACGGCAAAGTGGGCTACTGGGACGACAATTTCCGCAACCGCATCGCGCCACAGTTCGATTACGGCTGGCAGTTTAAAGAGGGCAGAGCGCTGGTGTGTAACGGCTGCAAACCGCAAAAGGATGGCGAGCATACCGCGCTGGTCGGCGGGGAGTGGTTCTACATCGATAAAAGCGGGCAGAAAATTTCTGACGTCAAATCCGGCCCGTTTTAAATCATTCAGCGATGCAGTTTGCCGTGGTCTTTTAACCAGTACGCCGTGCGTTTGATGCCTTCATCCAGCGTCACAATCGGCGTATAGCCCAGTTCCTGCTGGGCGCGGCTGATATCCAGCGTGAAATCAAAGTTGAGCTTCGACACGCCATAATGGGTGAACGCAGGCTCTTTGGCGCGTTTATCGCCGAAATGCTCCATACTGCGCGCTACCATATCCAGCATCGCATAAGGCACCGAGCGAATCCGGCAGTGAATACCCAGTTCATCAATTAATGTTTGCACGATGCTGCGCAGCGAGCGCGGCTCGCCGTTGGTAATGTTGTACGCCCGCCCGGAAGGCAGCTTATCGCACTGAGGCTGGCTGGCAAGCCACATTGCCTGCACCGCGTTTTCGTAATAGGTCATATCCACCAGCGCATCGCCGCCGCGCGGCAACAACACGCTGCGGTAGTGGTGCATCATCTGCGCCAGACGTGGGATAAAGACTTTATCGTGCGGACCAAACAGGCTTTGCGGGCGCAAAATGGTGAAACGGGTATTCGGGTTCGCCTGCGCCAGCAGGTCGATCACCTGTTCACCGGCCGCTTTGCTGCGGGCAAATTCATTGGCGAAACGCACCGGGCGAAAGTCTTCGCTGATATCGCGATGGTGGTGATAGTCAAAATAGAGCGAAGGGGAGGAGATATGAATAAAGTTGCGCACGCCCCAGGCGACGGCCCACTCACCGAGACGGCGAGTCGCGCGCACATTTGCCAGATCAAACGCTTCCTGCGTGCCCCACGGCGACGTGAAACTTGAGCAGTGCCACAGCGTGTCGATCCCGGCAAGCATCACTTTTGCCTGCGAGGAGACCAGTTCGGTCAGATCGGCGTGCACAAATTCAGCGCCCATTTTACTGAGTAACTTGCCCATGGCTTCGTTACGACCAGTGGCCCTGACGCTAATTCCTTTTTGCCGCAAATACTCGACCGCGTTTCGGCCTAAACCGCTGGTTGCGCCCGTGACCAGTACTTTCATATCGATCCATTGTGTTGAAAAGGCTTTATCGCGGGCATTCTTCCGTGAATTACGCTCTGATGCAATGGGATGACGAAAAGAAAAGCGGTTAAGCTCAGACTTTTTCTCTATTTTGTTCTGCCAGATGGGCAATACGCTGCGCCATGCCGCGAAAAATAAACAGATGCGCCGGGAACATCAATAACCAGTACCACAGCCCCGGCATACCGTGCGGATGCCACCATGCGCGGACATCCAGCAGCCGGTGATCGCCTTTATCGGTCAGCGTAAAGCTGAGCCGTCCCAGCCCTGGCGCTTTCATACCAAACAGCAGCGCCAGTTGCTGCTCGGGCTCGACGATGATCACTTTCCAGCTGTCTACCGCGTCACCGGTTTGCAAAAACGGGCGCGCAGGTCGACCATGCGGCAATTTGTGACCAATTAAATGATCAAGCGCCGCGCGGGTTTGCCACAGAATGTTGCCGAAGAAGTAGCGCTCTTTACCACCGATGCGGTTAACCACTTCCCATAATGCGCTCAGGCTGGCAGCGGTTTTCACTGTGTAACCCGCTTGCTTTGGGTAGTAACCATATTGCGGACGCCAGCGGGAAAACGCCTGCGGGTCGTAACCCCAGTCGCTGGAGTTAACCAGTTTTTCCTCCTCCTGCAGGGTGCGGCGCACCGCGTCGTCAAACGGGATCAGTGTCTGCGGGATCAGGCGGCGCAATTCGGTATCATCTGCCAGCAAATCGTGCTTTAAGCCCTGAATTAACGCTTTGGCGATGGTCGGCGGCACAGAAGTGATGAGGTGTAAAAACCAGACGGAAATCAGTCGGGTGGGGAGGGGGATCGGGATCAGCGGGCGATGAACGCCGCTGACGCGCATAAAGTGATCGAACTGCTGCTGGTAGCTCAATACTTCCGGCCCGGCGGCCTCAAACACCCGGTGTTCCTGCGCGGGGTGCTGAAGCAGTTCGACCAGATAGTGCAGCAAGTTTTCCAGCGCAATCGGCGTGGTGCGCGAGCGCACCCAGCGCGGCGGCGTTAACACCGGCAGGTTAAATACCATGTCGCGCATCACTTCGAAGGCGGCGGAACCTGCACCAACAATGATGCCGGCGCGTAATTCGGTAACGGGAATGCCCGACGCACGCAGCAGATCGCCGGTGTATTGCCGGGCCAGCAGGTGGTCGGAATTCGTTTCGCCCTTCGCCTGTAACGAACTGAGAAAGATAACCTGCTTAACCGACGACCCCTGCAGCGCATCGCGCACATTCAGCGCGATTTGCCGCTCATGGGCGACGAAATTGCCGCTTTCGCCCATGCTGTGCACCAGATAGTAGAGTGTATCGACATCGCGCAGTAACGCGGGCAACTCCTGTGGCCACCAGAGATCAACGCGATGGCAGCTTACGCCCGGCAGTTGCTGCTTTTGCAGGCGAGTTAAGTTTCTCGCGACCGCTTTGATCTGATGACCTTGCTGGCTGAGCGCTTCGACCAGTCGTTGTCCAATATAGCCGCTGGCACCAAGCACCAGGATCCGCTGCGCCACATCCCGCTCCTTAGTGCTGTAAAAAGGCCTGCCAGTGGCGAACCACCTCTGCCAGTTGCTGACGATTAACATCCAGATGCGTGACCAGGCGCACCACCGGCGAGGCGTTGATCAACACGCCGCGCTCGCGCAGATACGCGCCCAGCGCTTGTGCGTTATCGCCCACCCGAATAAACAGCATATTGGTGTCGTGGCGCATCACATCTGCGCCAGCCTCTTTCAGCTGCGCGGCCAGCCACGCGGCATTCTCATGGTCTTCTTTCAGCCGCGCGACGTTGTTTTGTAATGCATAAAGGCCCGCCGCCGCCAGAATACCGGCCTGACGCATACCGCCGCCGGTCATTTTGCGCCAGCGATTAGCGCGGGTGATATACGCTTTATCACCCACCAGCAGGGAGCCTACTGGCGTGCCGAGACCTTTCGACAGGCAAATGGTGAACGAGTCGCAAAATTGGGCGATCTCTTTCAGCTCGCAGCCATATTCCACCAGCGCGTTGAAGATGCGCGCACCGTCGACATGCAGCGACAACCCACGTTCGCGGGTAAACTCCCACGCCTGTCGCAGGTAGTCGCGCGGCAATACTTTGCCGTTGTGGGTGTTCTCAAGGCTCAGTAGTCTGGTGCGGGCAAAGTGAATGTCGTCGGCTTTGATTTTCGCCGCGACTTTGTCCAGCGGCAGCGTACCATCGGCGGCGGCATCAATCGGTTGCGGCTGGATGCTGCCGAGCACCGCTGCGCCGCCCGCTTCGTAGAGATAGTTATGCGCCCCCTGGCCGACAATATACTCTTCACCGCGTTCGCAGTGGCTGAGCAGGGCGACCAGGTTGGCCTGGGTACCGGTCGGCAAAAACAACGCCGCCTCTTTACCGCTGAGTTCGGCGGCGTAACGTTGCAGTTCATTGACCGTCGGGTCATCACCGTAAACGTCGTCCCCGACCGGGGCGGCCATCATCTGTTCCAGCATGGCGCGGCTCGGGCGGGTTACGGTATCACTGCGTAAATCGATCACGGCATTTCCTTATCTCACGATGGGTAATGCCCTCTGTTTTACCTGAGCCAGTTTGTTTTCGCCAGTTCGATTACCTCATCGCCGCGCCCACTAATGATGGCGCGCATCATGTAGAGACTAAAACCTTTGGCCTGTTCCAGCTTGATTTGCGGCGGGATTGCCAGCTCTTCTTTCGCCACGGTGACATCCACCAGCACCGGACCATCGATCGAGAAGGCGCGTTGCAGCGCGTCGTCAACATCGGCCGATTTTTCCACGCGAATACCGGTAATGCCGCAGGCCTCGGCGATACGCGCAAAGTTGGTATCCTGCAGTTCTGTGCCATCCGTCAGATAGCCGCCCGCTTTCATCTCCATCGCTACAAAACCGAGCACGCTGTTATTAAAAACAATAATTTTCAGCGGCAGTTTCATCTGCACGACCGACAGGAAATCGCCCATTAGCATGCTAAAACCCCCGTCACCACACAGCGCGACCACTTGCCGTTGTGGGAATGTGGCCTGCGCGCCCAGCGCCTGCGGCATAGCATTGGCCATCGAACCATGGTTAAAGGAGCCAATCAGACGGCGTTTGCCATTCATTTTCAGGTAACGCGCCGCCCAGACGGTTGGCGTACCGACATCGCAGGTGAAAATGGCGTCATCATCAGCGAAGTGGCTGATTTGCTGCGCCAGATATTGCGGATGGATCGCTTTGTCGCTCGGTTTTGCTAAATCATCCAGCCCCTTGCGCGCCTGGCGATAGTCTTCCAGCGCTTTGTCGAGGAATTTGCGGTCGGTTTTCTCCTCCAGCAGCGGTAACAGAGCGGCCAGGGTTGCTTTGATATCGCCCACCAGCGCCATGTCTACCTTGCTGTGCGCGCCGATACTCCCCGGATTGATGTCGATCTGGATTATTTTCGCATCAGTGGGGTAGAACGCGCGGTAAGGGAATTGAGTGCCGAGCAGCACCAGTGTGTCGGCATTCATCATGGTATGGAAACCCGATGAGAAGCCAATTAAGCCCGTCATTCCCACGTCAAAGGGGTTGTCGTACTCCACATGTTCTTTGCCGCGCATGGCGTGGACAATCGGCGCCTTCAGCTTACCGGCAAACGCCAGTAACTCTTTATGCGCCCCGGCACAGCCGCTGCCGCACATTAGCGCAATGTTAGTGGAATAGCGCAGCAGTTGCGCCAGTTTGTGCAACTCCTGCTCGGCAGGGGTGACAACCGGCTGTGGGGCGCTATACCAGTGGCTGCTGGCGCTTTCCGGCGCAGGTTTCAGCGCGACATCACCCGGCAGTACCACCACCGATACGCCTTTGTTGAGAATGGCTTTGCGCATGGCGATCGCCAGTACCTGTGGGATCTGTTCCGGGTTTGACACCAGCTCGCAGTAGTGGCTGCATTCGCGAAACAGCTCCTGCGGATGGGTTTCCTGGAAATAACCGCTGCCGATCTCACTGGAAGGGATATGAGCGGCAATCGCCAGCACCGGAACATGATTGCGGTGGCAGTCGAACAAGCCGTTAATCAAATGCAGGTTTCCTGGCCCGCACGAACCCGCGCAGACGGCCAGCTCGCCGGTGAGTTGTGCTTCTGCGCCGGCGGCAAAGGCGGCGACTTCTTCATGACGGGTCGGCATCCAGTCGATGGTGCCCATACGGTTCAGGCTGTCACTTAAGCCGTTAAGGGAATCGCCGGTTACCCCCCAGATGCGTTTTACGCCTGCCTGCTCCAGCGTTTTGGCGATATACGCGGCCACTGTCTGTTTCATCTACGACGCTCCTTTTTGTGATCTTGCTTACAAGCTTAGACAATGAATGCGTCACAAAGCGGATTTAGAATGAGCTTTTATAAAACAGGGGTTTATTTTTGTTACAGATCGGAATAGTCTGACACAGGTCGATGAAAACAGGAATCATTTCAAATGGTTAAATCATTGTTAAACTCAGTTAATAAGATGTTTTCGCATGAAGATTTTGGTCGTCTGCTGCTGCGTTTGATGGTCGGCGGGCTGATGTTATTCCACGGGCTGCACAAATTAATCGGCGGTATCGATGGGATTGCGGGGATGCTGGCGGCGAAGGGGCTTCCCGGTTTTATCGCTTATGGTGTGCTGATTGGCGAAGTGCTGTGCCCGATCCTGCTTATTCTCGGCGTACTGACGCGTCCTGCTGCGCTGGTGCTGGCGTTCACCATGGTTGTGGCCTGGCTGCTGGTTGGCGTGGGTAAAACCGGATCGCTGGATGCGACTGGCGCATGGGCGATTGAGAGCATGGTGTATTACTTTATTGCGGCGCTGGTGATTGCATTTATCGGTGCGGGTCGTTACTCCGTCGCACCTGCCTGGAAGTAAACGGTTTAAGGAAAAAGCGCCCTTCAGATGAGGGGCGCTTTTTTATTGCGGATTACGCCAGCACTAAATCGCCTTGCGGGTGGCAGGAGCAGGCCAGCACGAAGCCGTCGGCAATCTCTTGTTCCGTTAGCGTCATGGTGCTGCTGACGGTGTATTCACCGGAAACTACCTGCGTTTTACAGCAACCGCAGACACCGGCGCGACAGGCGGCATTGACCGGCATTTTATTGCTTTCCAGCGCATCCAGCAGCGTGCTGCCCACTGGCGCGTAGAAGGTTTTCATCGGCGAGAGTTTGCTGAATTTCAGCCCGCTGGTTGCGGCTTCAGCCACTGGGGTAAAGAATTTCTCTTTAAAGAAACGCGTCACGCCAAGCGCTTTGACTTCGCTTTCAACCCAATCCATATATGGCGCCGGGCCGCAGGTCATTACCGTGCGCGCCGCCAGTTCCGGCACCTGGCTCAGTAACTCGCGACTCAGACGACCAGCGGCAAAACCCGCCGTGGCGTTATTTTCTGCCACCAGCGTGACCGGGTAATCACGCCATTCATCGGCAAAAATCACGTCTTCCGGCGAACGCACATTGAAGATCACCTGTACGTCAGCATGCGGACGGTAATGCGCCAGCCAGCGGCGCATTGACATAATCGGCGTCACGCCGCACCCTGCCGCCAGCAGCAACAGCTTATCGTTCGGTTCGTTATCGCAGGTAAATTCCCCCTGCGCATCGGAAAGCCACAGATAATCGCCGCGTTTTACTTCCCGTGTCAGCCACTGAGAACCTGCGCCATTATCAATACGGCGGATGGTCAGCGTGATGTATTCGCTAACGCCCGGCGTGGACGAAATGGTATAGGCCCGCAGCGTATCCGCGCTGTTGCGGATACTCACCAGCGCATATTGCCCGGCGCGATAGGGGTAGTAATCGTGGCACAACAGCGACAGTGTCCAGACATCCGGCGTTTCCTGCTGGATATGGTGAACCTGCATACGCCACGGGCATTGAGGGGTTGGCATGGTCATCGTTAGCTCCTTATGCGCTCAGCAACTGCTGCATATCCTGTTCCACGGTCGTGACCTGGCGCAGACCGAATTTCTCATTCAGCACCGCCAGCAGGTCCGGCGTCAGGAAACCCGGCGCCGTCGGCCCGGTGACAATATTCGTCACACCCAGCGAGAGCAGAGTCAGCAGGATGACAATGGCTTTTTGTTCGAACCAGGAGAGCACCAGCGACAGCGGCAGATCATTAACACCGCAGCCCAGTTTTTCCGCCAGCGTCACCGCCAGGATGATGGCTGAGTAAGCATCGTTACACTGACCCGCATCAATCAGGCGCGGCAGACCTTCAATGTTGCCAAAGTCGAGTTTGTTAAAGCGGTATTTACCGCAGGCCAGCGTCAGGATCAGGCAGTCATCCGGCACCTGGGTGGCGAAGTCGGTAAAGTAGTTACGCTCACCGCGCGCACCGTCACAGCCACCAACGAGGAAGACGTGACGCAGTTTTTCACGGCTCACCAAATCAATCAGTGAATCCACCGCGCCAAGCAGCGTCTGGCGACCAAAACCGACGGTGATCAGGTGTTCGATTTCGCTGAACGGGAAGCCGGACATCTGCTGCGCCTGGCGGATCACCGGTGCGAAGTCGTCGCCTTCCAGATGGTTGACACCCGGCCAGCCGACGATGCTGCGCGTCCAGATACGGTCGTCATAAGCACCAACGGTCGGGTCGATAATGCAGTTGGACGTCATGACGATGGGGCCAGGGAAGCGGGCGAATTCCACCTGCTGGTTCTGCCAGCCGCTACCGTAGTTACCGACCAGATGTTTGAATTTGCGCAGTTCCGGATAGCCATGTGCCGGCAGCATTTCACCGTGGGTATAGACGTTTACGCCCGTGCCTTCGGTTTGTTGCAGCAGGTTGTAGAGATCTTTCAGGTCGTGGCCGGAAATCAGGATGCATTTCCCGGCAACGGCTTTGACGTTGACCTGAGTAGGCGTCGGGTGACCGTAAGTGCTGGTTTCACCAGCATCCAGAATGCTCATCACGCTGAAGTTCATCTGGCCAATTTCCATTGAACATTCGAGCAGGGCATTCATATCAGAAGGCCAGGTACCCAGCCATGCCATGATTTTGTGATAACGGGCGTAGATATCGTTGTCGTACTGGCCCAGCACATGGGCGTGTTCCATATAGGCCGCCGCGCCTTTCAGGCC
Source organism: Enterobacter sp. R4-368 (assembly GCF_000410515.1). Classification (NCBI taxonomy): domain Bacteria; kingdom Pseudomonadati; phylum Pseudomonadota; class Gammaproteobacteria; order Enterobacterales; family Enterobacteriaceae; genus Enterobacter; species Enterobacter sp. R4-368. Next base: position 4,704,442 of record NC_021500.1, read on the forward strand.
GTACAGGCAGAGCAGGCGTAAACCAAGGATGTTTTCGCCAATCGCCGCTTTGTCTTTGTTCGGCGTGAACTCTGCCGCCTGGCGCTGTAATTCGCCGAGATCGTCGCTGACCAGTTGCAGGTCGGCCATTGGATTGTCGACGTGGGCATTCGCATCGATAGCGAGACAGAGCGCTTTCAGCGCTTCACGTTTGGCGATTGCCTCGCGCGCGTAGCCGACAATACGCACGGAATCGAAGTTAACGTTGGTGAGGGTAGAGAAGAAGGCGCGCGGCGCGAAGTTATCGATCTCATGGTCAATCAGATCGTACTCACGTGCTTTGCTGGCCCAGGCGGAGAGCCCTTGTAACGCGGCAATTAATAGATCCTGCAGGTCGGAGGTTTCGGCAGTTTTACCGCACATCCCCTGCGCGTACGCACAGCCGTTGCCCGCCGGAGTTCGGATGGTTTGTTCACATTGCACACAAAACATGGTCACACCTTTATGTTAAAGTTATATTTGAAATGCATGTTTAAGATTATGCTGCTGTCGGCAGGCTTAAAAGCGATTTTGACGGCAATTTAAGGGGATATTGATTTAGCGCAAGTTTGGCGGCAGGCATCTACCGCCAATGAAGTATCAGGCAGAGAAAAAGGCCATTAAAAGCGGCACAAGCAAGCTGAGAATAAAACCGTGCACAATGGCGGCGGGCACCAGCTCCAGGCCACCGGAGCGCTGGAGTACCGGCAGGGTGAAATCCATCGAGGTCGCGCCCGATAACCCAAGCGCGGTAGAGCGGCTGCGGCGCACCAGACCAGGGATCAGCATGATGGCAATCAACTCGCGCGCCAGATCGTTAAAGAAGGCGGCGCTGCCGATCACCGGGCCGAACGACTCGGTAAGCAGAATGCCCGACAACGAATACCAGCCAAATCCCGAAGCCATGGCAAGACCCGTTTTCAGCGGCAGGCCGAGGATCAGCGCATTAATCACGCCGCCAATCAGCGAGCTGGCAGCCACCACCACGGCAATAATCATTCCCCGGCGGTTAAGGACAATCTGTTTCAGCGTCATGCCGCTGTTACGCAACTGAATACCCACCAGCAGCAACAGGAAGATCAGCGTGTATTCGCTGGCTTCCGTGGCATAGCGTAAAAACGCCACCCCGGAAAGACCAATGGCGAAACCGATAACCACCACACCGCACAGACGCAGGGATTCCAGCGCCATCGCAATCCGCGAAGGCAATTTTTCTTGCTGGTGCTGGTGATGCCAGGGCAGCGTACGCTCCAGCCACAGCAGTGCAGCGGCGTTACACAGCAGGATCACCACCACGCTAACCGCCGAGTAATGCAATATCGCCAGTAAGTTCGCGCTGAGATTATCGAGAAAAGCGAGGCTTATCCCCATAAAAAAGAGGATCAGATAGACAATCCAGCTGAGTAATTTATTGATAAGTTTGAGCGCAGCAGTGTGACGCAGGGGAACCAGATAACCGATGACCAACGGCAGAAGAATAATTAACAGTCCTGAAAGCATGAAGCGCCCGAATCCTTGCAAAGTGAAAACACCGGGGAACACACTACCCAAAGGTCGAAAATGAGTAAAGCTGCAATAAATAAGAAAGATTATGCAAAAGACCCGGCACAAAACCGGGTCTTTATCTTAAGCGCGTTTTTCCAGCAGCGTACGGTAGATAACGCCACCGAGGATACCCCCGATAATCGGCATCACCCAGAACATCCATAACTGTTCTAACGCCCAGCCGCCCTGGAAAATCGCCACGGCGGTGCTGCGCGCCGGGTTAACCGAAGTGTTGGTGACCGGGATGCTGATCAAATGGATTAATGTCAGCGCCAGCCCAATGGCGATAGGTGCAAAACCGACAGGTGCATTTTTATCTGTCGCACCGTGAATAACCAGCAGGAAACCGCAGCTCAGGACAATCTCAATAATAATGGCGGAATACATTGAGTAATGTCCTGGGGAATGTTCTCCGTAGCCGTTAGAGGCGAAACCGCTGGCCGCCGCATCGAAACCACTTTTACCGCTGGCAATTAAATAGAGCACTGCCGCGGCAATAATGCCGCCAACCAGTTGCGCGAGAATATATCCCACCACCTCTTTTGCCGGAAAACGACCGCCAGCCCACAGGCCGAGTGTGACTGCCGGATTAAAATGACCGCCGGAAATATGCCCGACGGCAAATGCCATGGTCATGACCGTTAAACCGAACGCCAGCGCCACCCCGGCAAAACCAATGCCGGTTTGCGGAAACGTTGCCGCCAGCACTGCGCTGCCGCAGCCACCAAATACCAGCCAGAATGTGCCAAAACATTCCGCCGCTAATTTTCTAAACATAGCCACCTCGATAAAAACAGAAACGGGCCCAGACCCGCGCCGTGTGTCAGACATCAATGGATGCGTGAATAAAAGCGTGCGTATTGTAGGGAGTTACAAAATAAAATAACCAGTTATAAAAACCAGTAAATTGATTTAAAATAGATAATTTATCGTAAGTTGTTGCTTTTAACTGGTGTTAAGTTTTTACTTATGTCAGTAAATAAGAAATATATGCTATTTAATGTCGCGGTTCGTTTTTTTAAATATTACAACGATTGAGCCACTGCATATATTTCAATGAAATATTGCACTTAGCGCGTGTTCTGCCGCTTTTCGTCCCGCTATACTCCTTCAAGAATAGACGGAAAAGCCCAGAGATGCCGGAGGAAGAATGATTCTGGAGCGCGTGGATATTGTCGGCTTTCGCGGCATTAATCGTTTATCGCTGATGCTTGAGCAGAACAACGTGTTAATTGGGGAAAACGCCTGGGGTAAATCGAGCCTGTTGGACGCGTTAACCCTCCTGCTGTCACCGGAAACGGATCTCTACCATTTTGTCCGCGATGATTTTTGGTTCCCGCCGGGGGATCTGCAAGGGCGGGAACATCATCTGCATATTATTCTGACTTTTCGCGAATCCGAACCCGGACGCTACCGCACGCGACGTTATCGCCCGCTGGCAGATTGTTGGGTTGCCGGGAATGACGGTTATCGCCGCCTCTTCTACCGGCATGAAGGCGAGCTTTCCGACGATGGCAGCGTAATGACGCTACGCGGTTTTCTGGATGCACAGGGGAATTTGCTGCCGCTGGAGGACATCGATGAAAGTGCCCGCCACCTGGTGCGGCTGATGCCGGTACTGCGGCTACGTGATGCGCGCTTTATGCGCCGCATCCGTAACGGCAGCGTGCCGGATACGCCGTTGCTGGAAAACACCGCGCGTCAGCTTGATTTCCTCTCCCACGAATTGATCTCCCGCCCGCAAAATTTAACCGACGCGCAGATACGCCACGGGCTGTCAGCGATGGTGCAATTGCTTGAGCACTATTTTGCCGAGCAGGGTAGCGGCGCTTCACACCAGCGCTTGATGCGCCGCCGCTCTCATGATGAGCAACGTAGCTGGCGCTATCTCGACATTATTAACCGCATGATCGATAAGCCCGGCGGGCGGATGTACCGGGTTATTCTGCTGGGTTTTTTCGCCACGCTGTTGCAGGCGAAGGGTTCTGTCCATCTCGACCGTGACGCGCGGCCGCTATTGCTGGTGGAAGATCCGGAAACGCGGCTGCATCCGATTATGCTCTCTGTGGCCTGGCAATTGCTGAATTTGCTGCCGCTACAAAAGATAACCACCACCAACTCCGGTGAGCTGCTGTCGTTAACACCGGTTGAACATGTTTGTCGCCTGGTGCGCGAGTCTTCGCGTGTGGCGGCCTGGCGTCTTGGCCCTGGCGGTTTAAGTGCCGAAGATGGGCGGCGCATTGCGTTTCATATTCGCGTTAACCGGCCTTCTTCACTCTTTGCCCGTTGCTGGTTGCTGGTGGAAGGGGAGACGGAGAACTGGGTTATCAATGAACTGGCGCGCCAGTGCGGTCATCATTTCGATGCCGAAGGGGTGAAAATTATCGAATTTGCCCAGTCAGGCTTAAAGCCGCTCATTAAGTTTGCGCGCCGCATGGGTATTGAGTGGCATGTGCTGGTGGATGGCGACGAAGCCGGGAAGAAGTATGCCGCTACTGTGCGTAGCCTGCTCGATAACGACAGGGATCAGACGCGCGAACATTTGACGGAACTGCCGGCGCTGGATATGGAGCATTTTATGTATCGGGAAGGGTTCGCCGATGTCTATCACCGTGTCGCACAGTTACCGGACAATGTGTCGATGAATATGCGGCGGGTGATTATCAAAGCGATCCACCGTTCGTCAAAACCGGATCTGGCGATTGAAGTGGCACTGGAAGCGGGCAGGCGCGGCGTGGAGTCGGTGCCGCATCTGTTTCGTAAAATGTTTTCCCGCGTGCTATGGCTGGCACGCGGGCGGGCAGATTAGTTCTGGCAGTGAGCGGCAGTCTGCGCCTGCAGACTGTCGAGCAGCTCGTAGCGGCGGCGATATTCAGAACGCTTTTTGCTGGCGATCTCTTCCATCGGTTTGCGCGGCATCACCAGGGGCAGCACGAAGTCGCCGTGCTGATCGGCAACGGCACCCAGCGATTCCCAGAAACTGTTGTAATCGGCATGCAGCAGCCCCTGTTTTTTCTTGCGATAACGCGCGTTGCGGTAGATATGCGTTTCATTACTGACAGCGCGGATCTCTTCCACTTGCAGAAATTGCGCCATCGTCATGGCCGTTTCCACCAGCAGACGTTTCGGGAACAACCCATGACACGCCTTGGTCGCTACCTGAATCGCCTCATGCGGAACATGCGCTTTCGCGCCCTGCAGTCCACCAATATAGAGCGTTGTCTTGCCAGCGAACTGGCACAATGGAGAAAATACGAATTTTTTGTTTCGTTGGTGTTCTGTTTAGTTAAGATTGGCCTCTATAAACTGCATGTCCGATGAGCTGGGATTTTTATGAAACTGAAGGGAAAACGCAGGACGGTAATGATTGTGCTGGCAGTGGTGGTTTTACTGGCGGCATTTTGGTTGTGGGGCAAACTTAATGCCCCGGTCATTCAGTACCAGACGCTGATAGTGCGGCCGGGTGAATTGCAACAAAGCGTGCTGGCGACCGGGAAGCTGGATGCGCTCCGTAAGGTTGATGTTGGCGCCCAGGTAAATGGTCAGTTAAAAACACTGTCGGTGAATATCGGCGATAAGGTAAAGAAAGATCAGCTTTTAGGCGTGATCGACCCCGAGCAGGCGGAAAACCAAATCAAGGAAGTCGATGCGACGTTAATGGAACTGCGGGCGCAGCGGCGTCAGGCGCTGGCTGAACTGAAGCTGGCCCAGGTAACACTAGCGCGTCAGCAGCAACTGGTGAAAAGCAATTTGATCTCCCGCCAGGAGCTGGACACCTCTGCGACGGATGTGGCGGTAAAAGAAGCGCAAATTGGCACCATTGATGCCCAGATCAAACGTAACCAGGCCACACTGGATACCGCGAAAACCAACCTTGATTACACACGTATTCTTGCGCCGATGGCCGGTGAAGTGACGCAAATCACCACGCTGCAGGGCCAGACGGTGATTGCCGTGCAACAAGCGCCGAACATCCTGACGCTGGCCGATATGAGTACCATGCTGGTGAAAGCGCAGGTTTCCGAAGCGGATGTCATCCACCTCAAGCCGGGGCAGAAAGCATGGTTCACCGTGCTGGGCGATCCGGGAACACGCTATGAAGGCGAGCTGAAAGATATTCTGCCGACGCCGGAAAAGGTCAACGATGCGATTTTTTACTATGCGCGTTTTGAAGTGCCAAACCCGGAGGGTGTGTTGCGCCTTGATATGACCGCACAGGTGCATATCCAACTGACTGGCCTGAAGAATGTGATCACCATCCCTCTGGCGGCGCTTGGCGATCCGGTGGGGGACAACCGTTATAAAGTGAAGGTGCTGCGTAATGGTGAAACCCGCGAGCGCGAGGTGACGCTGGGCGCACGTAATGATACGGAAGTGGTGGTGACGAAAGGCCTGGATGCGGGCGAAGAAGTGGTGATTGGCGAGAAAAGCGGAGCGGCGCAATGACCGCATTGCTGGATCTGAATAATATTCGTCGCAGTTACCCGTCCGGTGATGGACCGGTCGAGGTGCTAAAAGGCATCACGCTGCGCATTAATGCTGGCGAAATGGTGGCGATTGTTGGCGCATCCGGTTCCGGTAAATCCACGCTGATGAACATTCTGGGGTGCCTGGACAAGCCCACCAGCGGCACTTACCGGGTGGCGGGAACGGATGTATCGTTGCTCAGTAGCGACCAGCTTGCGCAGCTACGCCGCGAACATTTCGGTTTTATCTTTCAGCGTTATCATCTGCTTTCCCATTTGACCGCTGCGCAGAACGTCGAAGTTCCGGCGGTGTATGCGGGGACGGAACGTAAAGCGCGACTGGAGCGCGCAAAAGCATTACTGACCCGCTTAGGGCTGGGGGAGCGGGCGGATTATCAACCATCGCAGCTCTCCGGCGGACAGCAACAGCGCGTGAGTATTGCCCGCGCGTTGATGAATGGCGGCCAGGTGATTCTGGCCGATGAACCGACCGGCGCCCTCGACAGCCACTCAGGCGAAGAGGTGATGGCAATCCTGCATCAGTTGCGCGATCGCGGGCATACGGTAATTATCGTGACGCACGATCCGCAGGTGGCCGCGCAGGCAGAGCGGGTGATTGAAATTCGTGATGGCGAGATAATCAGTAATCCGCCAGCCAAAACGGAAGCCGCCGCGCCCGCAAACCATGACGCGATCATGACGCACGCCGGGGGCTGGCGGCAATTTGTCAGCCGTTTTCAGGAAGCGTTGACCATGGCCTGGCGCGCCATGGCGGCCAATAAAATGCGCACCTTGTTGACCATGCTCGGCATTATTATCGGTATTGCTTCGGTGGTCTCAATTGTGGTGGTCGGTGATGCGGCGAAACAACTGGTGCTGGCGGATATTCGCTCAATAGGCACCAATACGATTGATGTCTATCCCGGCAAAGATTTTGGCGATGACGAGCCGCAATACCAGCAGGCGCTGAAGTATGACGATCTGCAGGCGATTCAGAAGCAGCCCTGGGTTAAATCAGCCACACCTGCCGTTTCACAAAATCTGCGTTTGCGCTACGGCAATATTGATGTGGCGGCGAGCGCCAATGGCGTAAGCGGGCAATATTTTAATGTGTATGGCATGACGTTCAGCGAAGGTGCCTCGTTTAACGAAGAGCAACTGAAAGGTCGGGCGCAAGTGGTGGTGCTCGACAGCAACACCCGCCGTCAGTTATTCCCCAATAAAGCCAGCGTGGTCGGCGAGGTAATCCTGGTGGGTAACATGCCGGCGACGGTGATTGGTGTGGCGGAGGAGAAGCAATCGATGTTTGGCAGCAGCAAAATCCTGCGCGTCTGGCTGCCGTACAGCACCATCTCCGGGCGTATTATGGGACAGTCCTGGCTAAACTCCATTACGGTGCGGGTGAATGAGGGCTACAGCAGTGAGCAGGCTGAGCAGCAGCTCACGCGGTTGCTCAGCCTGCGCCACGGTAAGAAAGATTTCTTCGTCTGGAATATGGACGGGGTCTTGAAAACAGCGGAAAAGACCACACGTACTCTTCAGCTGTTTTTAACGCTGGTGGCGGTCATTTCGTTGCTGGTTGGCGGTATCGGTGTGATGAATATTATGCTGGTGTCGGTCACCGAGCGGACGCGTGAGATTGGCATCAGGATGGCAGTTGGTGCCCGGGCGGGGGACGTCTTGTCGCAGTTTCTGATTGAGGCAGTGTTTGTTTGCCTTGTCGGTGGTGCGCTCGGCGTCACGCTATCTATGTTGATTGCCTTTACCTTGCAACTCTTTTTACCGGGCTGGGAGATTGGGTTTTCACCGGTGGCACTGTTAACGGCATTTTTATGTTCGACATTTACCGGTGTGCTGTTCGGCTGGTTGCCTGCGCGTAATGCCGCACGGCTGGATCCAGTAGATGCGCTGGCTCGCGAGTAATAAAAATGCCAGCCGATTGGGCTGGCATTTTGACTGCGGCATGTACACAATGTGATAACAGGCTTCAGGCCATGGCTTCCACTTCTACGGGCACGATGACGCTGGCGTGATTGCCTTTAGGGCCCTGGTGTACATCAAACCGGACAGTCTGCCCGGCCTTTAACGTTCTGTAACCATCCATTTGAATGGTGGAGTAATGCGCGAAGATATCTTCGCCGCCGCCTTCAGGGCAGATAAAACCAAACCCTTTGGCATTGTTGAACCACTTAACAGTACCCGTTTCCATGCTTCGACATCCTTCGTAAATCTTATTTAAGTAAGATGGAATGAACCGGTGGTAGAGCAAGCGGGCTGTTCAAAACCTCGCCAACTCTCGACTGTACAATTTAGATAATTCGTATAACGCGTCAAGCATTTGGCAGGGGTTCTTGGAGGCGACGCATCAAAATTTTGAAGCAGTTAACGCTATTACAAAGGAATGTGACAGCCGTCGCGAATGACAACGATAGATGATTGTTATCTGTCATCTGATGTAGATTGAAAATACATCTAGACTCATGTAATCGGCCGATTAAACGCTGCCGGAAACTGTAACCTAAGATGAAACGCTAACGATGGGTAAGAGCAATAGCTGGCTGGATTTCGACCAATTGGCGGAAGATAAACTGCGCGACGCGCTGAAACCGCCATCCATGTATAAAGTTATGTTAATGAACGATGATTACACGCCGATGGAATTTGTTATTGACGTGCTACAAAAGTTCTTTTCTTATGATGTAGAACGTGCAACGCAACTGATGCTTACGGTTCACTATCACGGCAGGGCCATTTGTGGTGTTTTCACCGCTGAGGTTGCCGAGACGAAAGTCGCAATGGTGAACAAGTACGCCAGGGAGAACGAGCATCCGTTGCTGTGTACGCTGGAAAGAGCCTGAATGCAGGCATGAAACTTGGGGGAGGTGCCTATGCTCAATCAAGAACTGGAACTCAGTTTAAACATGGCTTTCGCCAGAGCGCGCGAGCACCGACATGAGTTTATGACCGTCGAGCACTTGTTACTGGCGCTGCTCAGTAACCCATCTGCCCGCGAAGCGCTGGAAGCGTGTTCAGTGGACCTGGTGGCGCTGCGGCAGGAACTCGAAGCCTTCATCGAACAAACCACACCCGTTCTACCCATGAGCGAAGAGGAGCGCGACACACAGCCGACGCTCAGCTTCCAGCGTGTTCTTCAGCGCGCGGTGTTTCACGTTCAGTCATCCGGGCGCAGTGAAGTGTCCGGCGCGAACGTGCTGGTTGCCATTTTTAGCGAGCAGGAGTCGCAAGCGGCTTATCTGCTGCGCAAACATGAAGTAAGCCGCCTTGACGTGGTGAACTTTATCTCTCACGGCACGCGTAAAGACGAGCCAGGCCCATCATCTGACGCCACTGGCAGCAGTAGCGGGCAGGTGAACAGCGAAGAGCAGGCAGGAGGGGAGGAACGTATGGAAAACTTCACCACCAACCTTAATCAGCTTGCTCGTGTGGGAGGAATCGACCCGCTGATTGGCCGTGGTAAAGAACTTGAACGTGCGATTCAGGTTCTGTGCCGCCGTCGTAAAAATAACCCGCTGCTGGTGGGTGAATCCGGCGTAGGTAAAACCGCCATCGCCGAAGGGCTGGCGTGGCGTATTGTGCAGGGCGACGTGCCAGAAGTGATGGCAGATTGCACAATTTACTCGCTGGATATCGGTTCACTGCTGGCCGGTACTAAATACCGTGGCGATTTCGAAAAACGTTTCAAGGCGTTGCTGAAACAACTTGAGCAGGACAATAACAGCATTCTGTTTATCGATGAGATCCATACCATCATCGGTGCAGGCGCTGCGTCTGGTGGGCAAGTGGATGCCGCAAACCTGATCAAGCCGCTGCTTTCCAGCGGTAAAATCCGCGTCATGGGTTCCACCACGTATCAGGAATTCAGCAATATCTTTGAAAAAGATCGTGCTCTGGCGCGTCGCTTCCAGAAAATTGATATCACTGAGCCGTCCGTCGAGGAAACGGTGCAGATTATCAATGGCCTGAAACCGAAATACGAAGCGCACCACGATGTACGTTATACCGCGAAAGCGGTGCGTGCGGCGGTAGAGCTGGCTGTGAAATACATCAATGATCGCCATCTGCCGGATAAAGCGATTGATGTTATCGACGAAGCGGGCGCGCGCGCGCGTCTGATGCCGGTAAGCAAGCGTAAGAAAACCGTTAACGTGGCGGATATCGAATCGGTGGTGGCCCGTATCGCGCGTATTCCTGAGAAGAGTGTTTCTCAGAGCGACCGCGATACGCTGAAAAATCTTGGCGATCGTCTGAAAATGCTGGTGTTCGGTCAGGATAAAGCCATTGAGGCATTAACCGAGGCCATCAAAATGAGCCGGGCAGGGCTGGGTCAAGACCATAAACCGGTCGGTTCCTTCCTGTTTGCTGGCCCAACCGGCGTGGGTAAAACCGAGGTGACAGTGCAGTTGTCAAAAGCGCTGGGCATTGAGCTGCTGCGTTTTGATATGTCCGAATATATGGAACGTCATACTGTCAGCCGTTTGATTGGTGCGCCTCCGGGCTATGTAGGTTTTGATCAGGGTGGTCTGTTGACCGACGCGGTGATCAAACATCCGCACGCGGTGCTGCTGCTTGATGAAATCGAAAAAGCGCATCCGGATGTCTTTAACTTGCTGTTGCAGGTGATGGACAACGGAACGCTGACCGATAACAACGGGCGCAAAGCTGATTTCCGCAACGTAGTGCTGGTGATGACCACCAACGCCGGGGTGCGTGAAACCGAGCGCAAATCCATTGGTCTTATCCACCAGGATAACAGCACCGATGCGATGGAAGAGATCAAAAAGATCTTTACGCCGGAGTTCCGCAACCGTCTGGACAACATTATCTGGTTCGATCACTTGTCGACTGAGGTGATCCATCAGGTTGTCGACAAGTTTATTGTCGAACTCCAGGTGCAGTTGGATCAGAAAGGCGTATCGCTGGAAGTCAGCCAGGAAGCTCGCGACTGGCTGGCTGAGAAAGGATACGACCGCGCAATGGGCGCTCGCCCGATGGCGCGTGTTATCCAGGACAACCTGAAAAAACCGCTGGCCAACGAACTGCTGTTCGGTTCGCTGGTTGATGGTGGCCAGGTCACGGTAACGCTGAATAAAGAGAAAAATGAGCTGGAGTATGGCTTCCAGAGTGCGCAGAAGCACAAACCGGAAGCAGCACATTAATCTCTGTACTTCACTTCTAAAAACCGGGCGATATCAGCCCGGTTTTTTTATGCCTGCAAAAGCAGCTTCAAATAACGCTGGTTTCGATACGATTGCGCCCGTGGCTTTTAGCAACATAAAGCGCACGATCCGCTTTATCAATTAAACGCTTGTAATCCGGGTGGTAATCAAACCCGGCGACGCCAATGCTAACGGTGACCGAGAAGTGTTGTGCGGGTGTGACTTCAATCGTCAACGCGGCGATTTTCTGCCGCAGCGCTTCCAGAATGATCTTCGCCTGTAACAGGTCAGATTCGACCAGCAGCACCATAAACTCTTCACCGCCGTAGCGGAATACGTAATCACTGCTGCGGAAGTGATCATAGATGGCAGCGGCTACCGTTTTGAGCGTTATATCCCCCGCGCTGTGCCCGAAGCTGTCGTTGATTCTCTTAAAGTGATCAATGTCCAGCATCGCCAGAATAAAGGGTTTACGCACATTCAGTGCCAGCGAGATCTCCCGGCGCATAATGGTGGGAATAAAGCGGCGGTTAAGCAGTTGCGTCAGTGGATCTTTGCCATTTTCCAGCTCTACCAGCGCATCGAACATCGCGACAAGCAGACGGTGGATTTGCCCGGTAAGCTGGCGTACTGTCTGCAACACCGCCATTCGTGGCTCCATCTCCGGCGATTGTTCTGCCGTAAGCGCCCGAGTAATGCGCTCGTCAGCTTGATTAATGAGTGTATCCATGTTAGCCAGCATCTTCGGATTGCCCAGCAGATGCTTACCTTTATGAGAAAACCACATGCCGAAATCCGATTCCGACAGGTAAATCAGATCCGCTGCGGGCAATCCGGTGGCGATATTGTAGATAAACTGGTTTTCCCAGCTGGTCAGGGCGCTAATCTGTCGCTCGCGCTCAACATTCACATCATCATAAATGGATAACAGGCGGTACTGTTCCTGTGCCTGCATTGAATTCTGATAACCTGGCGAATATGAAACGGTCATGGCTTCTATCGCGGTATCCATTGCCAGGCTGCTAAAGCAAAGGGTTTGGCTGAGTAATAAGGGGGGAATCGTCGCTTTTGCTTGTAATAAATCATAAAGTTCATTTTTCAGCTTACGCGCTCCCCGAGCGACAAGGTCGATCGGTAAACCAATACGCGCATGAACGATGCCAATTTCCCGCTGTTTTTCCAGAAGTTGTTCGATGTCCTCTTTCGCACTACCCAACACGCTGCGCAGCCAGTGAAACATACTATGGCTAAGGCGTGTACTGACCTGTTCAGTGTTTAAAAACAGCTCACTTTCACTGTGCGAAAGCATGTAGTCATAAAAAACATTAACCAGATGGCGAATTTCCTCATCGGCCAGGGCAGACAGAATATCGTGTACTTGCGGTGGCGTTTGCTGCAGTAAGACCTGCCACTCTGTGAGAAGTAATGAGTGATGATTGTGTCCAACCTGTTCCATGCTTTCGCCAACCATTAATTTTGATGAAGTATGCGCAAGATAGTACGGCGGAAGGCAGGGGGCTGGTCAAGAAAAAACATCGCCCGGTAAGTTGTGCAAAAATTACGGGTGTGCCAGGCGTGGATCAAAAAAGAAAGGAAGCGCTTTTACGGTTTTTAACAGCTTATTAAAAGCGGGGTGATTCGGGTTCAGAATTGCATTATTCTCAAGCGGAACAACGCATGACGGCAGCACCAGCGCGACGGCGCTGTTGGCTTCCAGCCAGGCGGTACCTAAATCCATGGTCGAAAGCGGCGCCGGGTTTTCCTGCCAGTCTGGCGGTAACCATTGCTTATCCAGATATTCAATCTCCTTGTCAGGGATCTCAATACTGAACAGTCCATACTGGTTCATAACCGCGTCACTGTGCATATGCACCAGCATTTCGAGTGCGGCAAGCGAAACGGATGAGGCGACGTAAACCGCCGGGTGACCTTTGTGATTCCAGCGACCGCCATAAAGATTTGCACCGCTGCCTGTCCAGGCTTCGCTGGCGTAGCGGCGCGTTACCAGTCGATAAAAGATCACGCAAACACTCCGTGTTCCAGCCTGCCGAGCAGGTCGGTCACCTCCAGCGCGCCACTTTCAGTGGCAATCAGCGAAATTGGCGCCACATTGCCAAGGCCGCGAACGGGGGTTTCCAGCCAGTCCCACGCCATCTTTTTGCTACCGAAAAACTGTACCGCAGCATCAACAACCCTTACTAAACGCGCAATACGCTCACTTTCTTCCGGTGTGAGTGTACGGCCGGCGCTTTTGCGACGCGCAACATTGCGTTCATTGATACCCGTGACGCGCAGGATGTCGGAGCGGGACATTTCTGTCCATTCATGAATATTGTCGAGAATGCTGACTGGCAAGCCTTCGTTCAACATCTGAACGAGTTTTAGTCCTCTGTTGGCGGGGAAACCGGCAAAGCGCCAGAGTGCATTTTCGGCTGGTTTTTGATCCGGGCTCCAGGTTCTCATCTTTCCTCCCGTGTGATGACAATTGTCAGGTTTGAGTATAGACAATTGTCGTTATTGGTTAAAGTCTAATCAGGAAGGATGGCGTAAGAAAAACAAAAGGCCGGGAATTACCCGGCCTTTAAAATCGGTGCACTTAGCTGTGCTGATGGAAGATCTTAGCGGCTACGGAAGACAATGCGGCCTTTGCTCAGGTCGTACGGGGTCAGTTCCACAGTCACTTTATCGCCCGTCAGAATGCGGATGTAGTTTTTACGCATTTTACCGGAGATATGCGCAGTGACCACGTGACCGTTTTCCAGTTCTACGCGGAACATCGTATTAGGCAACGTTTCAAGAACGGTACCCTGCATTTCAATATTGTCTTCTTTGGCCATCTAATCCTCGGGGGTATCACTACCATAATTTTTGAACCGGCAAGATAATGCCGAAGTTCGTCTGTTAAGTAAAGATTTGCGCTGATAAAACGCAGCAAAACGACTTTTGCCAGTTACCCTCACGCCAACAGCCAGGACGCGCTAAAAGCGCAACCGTAAAGGGGAGCGGTGGAGTAAAGCGAAGGGCATCCCTGATACGAACAACTCCCGGGTGGGGCGGGGCAACAGGCAAAAGCTGCTCTGAGCGTCCATTATAACACCCTGATAAAAAATGTGCCGAAAACATTCGTCAGAGCGATGAAAACAGCGTTCGGGGCACCCAGAAGTGGGAAGGGAGCGGAAGTTTGCGCATTTTCTCGAGGTGTAAAAGATAATCCCGCCGCGGGATCTCAATGGCGCCGAGCGATGCAGTATGGCTATTCAGCACCTGGCAATCAATTAACTCGCCGCCCATGCGTACAAATTCGCCGCTAAAAACAAGCAATGCTGTTTTGGAGGCATTTACACGGCGACTAAACATTGATTCACCGCAGAACAGCGCACCTTGTGACACGCCATACATCCCACCCACCAACTCGTTACCTTCCCAGACTTCAATCGAGTGCGCATGCCCCAGCTCATGGAGGCGATGATAAGCCATCACCACGTCAGGCGTTATCCACGTGCCCTCATCGCGATCCTGCGAGCAGCCATCGATCACCTGACCAAAAGCATGATTCAGCGTTACGCGATAGGGAGAGGTTTTATGAAAACGCTTCATGCTGCGGCTGACATGAAAGGTTTCCGGCCACAGCACGGCGCGCGGATCGGGCGACCACCACAGAATTGGGTCGCCAGGCGAGAACCAGGGGAAGATACCGCGCTGGTAGGCCATTAACAAACGCGCCGGACTGAGATCGCCGCCCAGCGCCAGCAGTCCATTGGGTTCACGCAACGCCGCTTCGGGCGAAGGAAAAGCGATAGAATGACGAGAGAGCTGCACCAGGCGCATGACTTCTGTGCTCCACAACGCGACAAGGGACCCTACTTACTATCGTCATTTTGGCCGTTCCACTTTAACGTTGCCGTTACAGAAACGGCAAAATGACGAATAGCCACTACAGACGCTGCTTAAACTGGTAGTACCGACCCTGTTTCGCCATTAACGCTGCGTGATTACCTTGCTCAATTATTTGCCCGTTGTCCATCACAATTATCCGATCGCAACGCGCCAGTCCACGCAGACGGTGTGTGACCATCAGCAGCGTTTTGCCTTTCATCACATCACCCAGTAATTCAAGAATTTGGCTCTCTGTAGCAGCATCCAGACCTTCGGTCGGTTCGTCCAGAAGCACCAGCGGTGCATCATGCAATAATGCGCGCGCAATCGCCAGACGGCGTAGTTCACCACCGGAGAGCTGGCGTCCACCTTCACCAAGCCAGGCGTTGAGTCCATTATCCTCAAGCAGTTTTTCCAGCCCGACGCGGGTTAGCATCGCACTCAGGGTATCGTCACTGGCCTGCGGTGAGGCCAGCAATAAGTTATCACGCAGCGTCGCGCTAAACAGATGAACACGCTGTGGCACCATACTGATAAGTTTGCGTAAATCAGCTTCCGCAAAGCTTGCCAGCGGCTGGTCATTGAGACGAATCTCTCCTTGCTGCGGATCCCATGCGCGCGTCAGTAATTGCAATAACGTGGATTTGCCGCACCCGGTTCGGCCAAGCATCGCGACATGTTCTCCGGCGGCAATCGATAAAGAAATTGAGTCCAGCGCACGCTGCGGTTGGCCTGGGTAGTTAAATGTCATGGCATCGAATTGCACGGCGACATCTGTTGGCGTGATGACACTATTTTGCGGGAACGTCACTTCCGGCTGGCATTCCGTTACCGTTACCTGCGTAATACGTATGGCGGAAGCGATAACCTGCCCCAGGTGCTGGAATGCACCGGTGACCGGAGCCAGCGCTTCGAAAGCCGCAAGCGCACAGAATACAAACAGCGCAATCAACGCGCCGGGCTGCGTGTTACCGCCAATATCGGCGGAAGCAAACCACAGCATAACCAACACTGAAGTGCCGCTGATGAGCAGCATCACGGCCTGCGAGACTGCACTTAGATCGGATTGACGGCGCTGGGCGTCATGCCAGCTAAGTTCGGTGTTTTCTAACTGCGCACGATATCGCTGGCTGGCACCAAAAATGGTTAATTCCGCCTGGCCTTGCAGCCAGCTGGTTAATTGCTGGCGATACTGCCCGCGCAGGGCAGTCAGACTTTCGCCGGTCGGCTTGCCCGCGCGGTAAAATAACGGCGGCAGGATAATCAAGGTTGCCAGCATGATACCGCCCAAGATCAGCGCCAGCGGTATGTCCAGTACGCTTAAACCCAGGATGACAACAATGATCACCACCAGTGCACCAACCAGCGGGGAGATGACGCGCAGGTAAAGATGATCGAGCGTGTCGACATCGGCGACGACGCGGTTCAGTAGGTCGCCCTGGCGAAAACGCGCCAGTCCGGCAGGGGAGAGGGGGAGCAGTTTACTGAATGTCGAAACGCGCAAATGTTCCAGTACGCGAAACGTCGCATCATGGCTGACCAGCCGTTCAAAATAGCGCCCGGCCGTACGAATAATCGCTGCGCCACGCACACCGGCGGCGGGCAGCATATAGTTAAAACTGTAGATGCCCGCGACGCCAACCACAGCGCACGCAGAGAGGAACCAGCCGGAGAGCGTCAACAGGCTAATGCTGGCAAGCAAAGTGATAACGGCGAGGATAACCCCGAGCATCAACATCCACTTGTGGCGTTTATACAGTGCGAGATAAGGCAGTAAGGCGCGCATTTAAATCTCCTCCTGGCGATGGGCAAGGAGATCCGCAAAAATCCCCTGCGCAGCAACGAGTTCGGCGTAGCTGCCTTGTTCCATAATCTGGCCATCCTGCATTACCCAGATAGCATCCCAGTCAGCCAGGTTTTCTAACTGGTGCGTCACCATCAGAGTCGTTTGCTGGCGTGAGGCATCGGTAAGTGCATGCATTACGCGTTGCTCACTGTGGGCATCAAGGCTGGCGGAAGGTTCATCCAACAACAACAGTTTGCAGGGAGAGAGCAGCGCACGGGCAACGGCCACACGCTGCGCCTGACCAACAGAGAGGCGTACCGCCTGATCGCCAGGCTGTGTTTCCAGTCCCTCTGGCAGCAGTGGCAGAAACTCGCTGACCCAGGCTTTATCCAGAACGGCTTGCAGCTCTGCATCGCTGGCAGTGGGGCGTGACAGCAGCACATTTTCGCGCAACGTGGTGGCGGGAAGTTGCGGATTTTGCCCAACCCAACTTATCGCTTCGCGCCAGCTATCCGGATCTAACTCACTCAGTTCGATGCCGTTAACGCGCAATGAACCTTCATAAGGCAGAAAACCGGAAAGTACATTGATAAGCGAACTCTTGCCAGAGCCGCTTCTTCCTACCACGACAACGCGCTGACCAGCGGACAGGGAAAAATTGAGCGGCCCGGCGAGTACTGCGCCTTCGGGAGATTTCAGCAGCAAATCGCTCGCCGTCAGTGTTACCGGCTCATCGGTTTTCAGCGTGATATCACCTCGTTGCGGATGTGCGAGTGGCGCTTCCATAAAGGTTTTCAGGCTATCCGCTGCGCCAATCGCCTGGGCTTTAGCGTGATAAAAGGTACCGAGATCGCGCAGCGGCTGGAAGAACTCCGGTGCCAAAATTAACGCGAGAAAACCGGCGAACAGGGTTACGCCAGCCCCGTAGTGGCCAAAATTCAGCTCGCCAAGATAGGAAAAACCGAAGTAGACCGCCACCAATGCAATCGATAACGAGGTGAAGAACTCCAGCACGCCGGAAGATAAGAAGGCCATGCGCAGCACTTCCATGGTGCGGCTGCGAAAATCCTGCGAGGCATGACGAATATTTTCTGTTTCCGCAGCACCGCGGCCAAAAATGCGTAGCGTTTCCATTCCACGTAAGCGGTCAAGGAAGTGGCCGCTCAGGCGCGCCAGCGCTTTGAAGTTACGACGGTTTGCATCCGCCGCGCCCATTCCGACCATCGCCATAAAGAGCGGAATTAACGGAGCTGTACCCAGCAATATTAACGCCGCAGCCCAGTTAATCGGGAACAGGGTAATAACAATCAGCAGCGGAACGCTCGCCGCCAGCGCCATTTGCGGCAGGTAGCGGGCGTAGAAATCGTGCATATCATCGATTTGCTCAAGTATCAGCGTGGCCCAACTTCCTGCGGGTTTTCCCTGGATCCACGCCGGACCGGCCTGATGCAGTCGATCAAGAACCTGACGGCGAATTTCGAAGCGAATATGCGCACCTGCATGGAAACCGACACGTTCACGTAGCCAGACTACCCAACTGCGCAGGATAAAAATCAGAACCAGCAAGGTGAACGGCAGTAACAGGGCTTCGCGCGGGATATTCTCCATAATCATATGGTTCAGAATACGCGCCATAATCCAGGCTTGCGCGACGATCAGCACGCCGCTGACCACGCCGAGCAGGCGGGAGAGCGTCAGCCAGCGACGGGAAATAATACTTTGCTGTTTTAACCAGCGGGTCAGTTCTTGTTGACGGGTTTTATTCATTGCGCGCTTTGCAGGTGAAGTTATCGGATTTTGAGCTGGCGCAATGTTACATCGGAGCAAAAATAAAGGCGACTTATAGTCGCCTTTTTTACCTTTGTTACTGAGTTGTAAAGATTATTTACGTTCAGCCAGCCCGTCGAGATAACGTTCTGCATCCAGCGCTGCCATACAGCCTGTACCCGCAGAAGTGATCGCCTGACGGTAAATATGATCCATGACATCACCAGCAGCAAAGACGCCAGGAACGCTGGTTTGCGTGGCGTTACCATGAATACCGGACTGCACTTTGATGTAGCCGTTTTCCAGCGCCAGTTGACCTTCAAAGATAGCGGTGTTCGGGCTGTGGCCGATAGCCACAAACAGACCTGCAACTTCCAGCGATTCGACATTATCCGCATTCTGCGTATCGCGCAGACGAAGACCACTAACGCCCATCTGATCGCCCGTCACCTCTTCCAGCGTACGGTGGGTGTGCAGCACAATATTGCCGCTTTCCACTTTATCCATCAGGCGTTTGATGAGGATTTTTTCCGCGCGGAAGGTGTCACGGCGATGGATCAGATGCACTTCAGAGGCAATATTTGCCAGATACAGCGCTTCTTCCACTGCGGTGTTACCACCGCCAATCACCGCGACTTTCTGGTTGCGGTAGAAGAAACCGTCACACGTTGCGCAGGCGGAAACGCCACGGCCTTTGAACGCTTCTTCAGACGCCAGGCCCAAATAACGCGCAGACGCGCCAGTGGCAATAATCAATGCGTCGCAGGTGTACTCGCCGCTGTCGCCAGTCAGGCGGAACGGACGATTTTGCAAATCCACGCTGTTGATGTGATCGAAGATGATTTCGGTATCAAATTTGGTGGCATGTTCATGCATGCGCTCCATCAGCAGTGGCCCGGTCAGATCGTGCGGGTCACCCGGCCAGTTTTCCACTTCAGTGGTGGTGGTGAGCTGGCCGCCTTTTTCCATACCGGTAATCAGAACGGGTTGCAGGTTTGCGCGCGCAGCATA